>JBBPZA010000011.1:0-21612 GCA_038199375.1 Solirubrobacterales bacterium
CACGACCCTGCGCGACGGCGAGCAGTCGCCGGGCATCTCGCTCAACGTCGCCGAGAAGCTCGAGATCGCCCAGCAGCTCGCACGCCTCGGGGTCGACGTCATCGAGGCCGGCTTCCCGATCGCCTCCCCGGGGGAGCTCGACGCCGTCCAGGCGATCGCCCGCCAGGTGGAGGGCCCGATCGTCGCCGCGCTCGCTCGCACGCACCAGCAGGACATCGACGCCGCCTACAACGCGGTCCGGGACGCCGCACGACCGCGCATCCACACGTTCATCTCGACCTCGGACATCCATATCCGCCACCAGCTCCAGAGCACCCGCGAGGACGTCAAGGGGCAGGCGCGCGCCGCCGTCGCCCATGCACGCTCCTACGTCGAGGACGTCGAGTTCTCGCCGATGGACGCGACGCGGGCCGAGCTCGAGTACACCGCGGAGGTGTGTCGGATCGCCATCGAGGAGGGCGCCACGACGATCAACATCCCCGACACCGTGGGCTACACCATGCCCCACGAGTTCACCGCCTACCTCGAGCGCCTCTACGAGCTGGCACCCGGGCTGGCTGACGTGGTGGTCTCGGTCCACTGCCACGACGACCTGGGGCTCGCGGTGGCCAACTCGTTCGCCGGCGTGCTCGCCGGGGCGCGGCAGGTGGAGTGCGCGGTCAACGGGATCGGCGAGCGGGCGGGCAACGCGTCGCTCGAGGAGATCGTGATGCTGCTGCACACCCGGCGGGTGGACGTCGGGGGCCTGCACACGGGCTGCGAGACCCGCGAGATCGCCCGCACGAGCCGGCTCGTCTCTCGGCTGACGGGCTACCCGGTCCAGCCCAACAAGGCGATCGTGGGCCGCAACGCCTTCCTGCACGAGTCGGGGATCCATCAGGACGGCGTGCTCAAGGAGCGCACCACCTACGAGATCATGGACGCGACGATGGTCGGCCTGGAGGCCAACTCGATCGTCCTGGGCAAGCACTCCGGGCGCCACGCCCTCCAGCAGGCGCTCAGCGACCTGGGCTTCGAGGTCTCCGGCCAGGGGCTCAACCAGGCGTTCAAGCGCTTCAAGGAGATCGCGGACAAGAAGAAGCAGGTCACCGCGATGGACCTCGAGGCGCTCGTGACCGACGAGCTCCGCGAGGCCGCGGTCGGCTACGAGCTCGAGTGGTTCGACGTCGAGGCGTCCTCGCGCCGACCCCCGCACGCCACCGTCGGCGTCCGCACCCCGGCCGGCGACGAGGTCACCGGCAACTTCACCGGCGACGGGCCGATCGACGCGATCTTCCGGGCGATCAACGCCGCGACGGACGTTGACGCCCGGCTGCGCGAGTTCCGCGTAGACGCTGTGACCGGCGGCCAGGACGCTCTGGGCGAGACCTCGGTCGTGCTCGAGCTCGGCGGCCTCAGCGCGTCGGGCCAGGGCGTCTCCACCGACATCATCGAGGCGGCGGCGCGGGCCTACGTGCGCGCGCTCTCCAACGCGGTGCGCAAGGTCTCTGAGGCGGTGCCCAGCGCTGGACCGGCGGCCGAGCTCGAGCCGACGCCCTAGCCTCGAGGAGCGATCCTCCGACGACCGTCCAGCGGGGCGGCCGAGGCGAGCCGACCTCCTAACTCTCGGCGAGCTCGCGGCCCTGGGCGTAGCCCGCGACGAGGGCCGCGGCTCGGCGGCCGGGCTCCATGAACTCGGTCCCCATCGCATCGGCAGCGCGCTGGTCCGGGCCGATGACATCGACCTGGGCGCCCTTCGCGCGCATCGTCATGGCCTCCACCGCTGCCGTCGCGCGGACGATCGCGACGATGGGGCCGGCGCGCGAGACCAGGCCCCCCTCGAGCGCCGAGGTGCTGTTGAGGCAGAGGATGCGGGCGTCGGCGCCGACCGGCGCGGCGTCGATGTTCGACGGGCTCCACGCGCCTCCGTCGACGTACTCTCGCCCCCCGATCTCCACGGGTCGGTAGCGACCCGGAATGGCGCACGAAGCGGACACCGCCCCGGCGACGGTCGCCCGGGGCGCGCCGGGAGCGCCGAAGACGACGCGCCGGGCCCTGCGCCGGTCGGCGCAGCAGATCCGCAGGCGGCCGTCGAAGCGGGCACCGAGACGCTCCATCTCCCGGCGCAGCTCCTCTGAGGACTCCTGGCCGAGCGGGACGAGCCCGGCGAGCAGGGCCGCGCGAGTGGCGGCCCGAACCGGCGCCTCGAGCGGCGCGGCGCGGAGCACCAGAGGGCTCGAGAGGGCGATCGACCACCGCAGCGCCGCTCGTGCGATCCCCTCCAGCCTTCCGGGATCCGGGTCCGAGTCGAGCGGTGCGACCTGGCGCTCCACGTCGTCCGGGCGCCGCGGCCGGCGCCCGGCCGCCAGGTTGGCACCGATGATCGAGCCCGCCGAGGTGCCGACGATGTACTCGCAGTCGCGGAAGTCGAGCCCCGACACATCCTCGACGCCGGCAAGCACCCCGGTCATCCACGCTTCTCCGACGACCCCGCCGACTCCGAGGACGAGCGCGTCAGGGAGAAGGAAGGGCGGACCGGGCACCGCGCGTGAGGCTAGGGCAGTGAGGGGACGCCGGGCACGGATCCGCAGGCTATGACAAGGAGAGCATGCCGAGCACGGGACGGGTCGTGGGGGGCCCTCGAGCTCGGAAACGCGACGGTTGAAGGATTTGGTAGCCGATGGGGCACCAAATCCTTCAGTGGGCCTTCAGCGAGGATGGCCTGTATGCGATAACATACGACCGTAATGGCCATTATCGCGCTAGACGCCGATACGGCGCTTCATCCCGGTCCGCGCGTGCGGGCGCTGCGCGAGGGGATGGACCTCTCGCTGCGAGACCTCGCCGACCGCTGTGGGGTCAGCGCGCCGATGCTCTCCCAGGTCGAGCGGGGCGAGACCAGCCCGACGCTTGCGGTCGCCGCGCGGATAGCCGCCGGGCTCGACCTCCGGCTCTCCCAGCTCCTGCGCCTCGACGAGGAGGGCTCGGTCACCGTCGTGCAGGGGGGAGAGGGCCGCAAGGGCGGGCGCCGCGGGCACCGCTACGAGATCCTGACTCCGCCGCTCCCGGGTCAGCGCGCGGAGGTCTCGCGGCACACGCTGGTCTCCGGCGCCAGCACGGGCGGGCCCGGCGATCCCCCGATGCACGAGCCGGGCAGCCGGGAGACCGCAGTGGTCGAGGCGGGCCAGGTGGTCCTGGTCTGCGACGGCGAGCGCCACGAGCTGGGCACGGGCGACGCGGTGACCTTCGACGCCGACCTGCCCCACCACTTCGAGAACCCCGGAACCGATCCGGCGAGCCTGCTCGCCGTCGTCAGCGCCGGGCTGCGACGCAGCTGACGGCCCAGAGAGGAGCCCGCCGAATGCCCCGAACCCTCTTCGACAAGATCTGGGACGCCCACGAGGTTCTCCCGGGCCTGCTCTACATCGACCTGCAACTCGTCCACGAGGTGACCAGCCCGCAGGCCTTCGACGGGCTGCGCCTTGCCGGGCGCACCGTCCGCCGGCCCGACCGGACGCTCGCGACCGCCGACCACAACGTCCCCACCGACGGCACCCCCGTCGCCGCGCGCATACGCGACGAGCTCTCCCGGGTGCAGGTCCAGACGCTCGAGCGCAACTGCGAGGAGTTCGGCGTCCCGATCTACTCGCTGGGCTCGGAGCGCCAGGGGATCGTGCACGTCATCGGCCCCGAGCTTGGCGTCACCCAGCCCGGCATGACGATCGTCTGCGGCGACTCGCACACCGCCACCCACGGCGCCTTCGGCGCGCTGGCCTTCGGCATCGGCACCAGCGAGGTCGAGCACGTCCTCGCCACGCAGTGCCTCGTCCAGCGCAAGCCCAGGTCGATGCGCATCCGCTACGACGGCGAGCTGGGCTTCGGGGTCACCGCAAAGGACCTCATCCTGGCGACGATCGGGCAGATGGGCGTCGCCGGGGCGGTAGGGCACGTCGTCGAGTACGCCGGGCCGGCTATCGAGTCGCTCTCGATGGAGGGCCGCATGACGGTCTGCAACATGACCATCGAGGGGGGCGGGCGCGCGGGGATGATCGCCCCCGACCAGGAGACCTTCGCGTGGTTCGAGCGAGCCCACCCGGCCAGGCCCGCCGCGCCGACCGGGAGCGCCCTGGAGGAGGCCGTCCAACGCTGGCGCACGCTTCGAACCGACGAGGGCGCCCGCTTTGACTCAGAGCTCGCCGTCGACGCCGGCGCGCTATCGCCCCAGGTCACCTGGGGGACGACGCCCGGGATGGTGGTGGGAGTCGCCGACGCGGTCCCCGAGCCCGCCGGCTCCGGCGACGAGCGCGCGCTCGAGTACATGGCGCTCGAGCCCGGCACCCGGATCCAGGACATCGCGCTCGACCGCGTCTTCATCGGCTCCTGTACCAACAGCCGCATCGGCGATCTGCGCGCGGCCGCCCGCCTGGTCGAGGGTCGCAGCGTCGCGCCCACCATCAACGCGATGGTCGTCCCCGGCTCCGAGCAGGTGCGTGCGCAGGCGGAGGCCGAGGGCCTGGACCGCGTGTTCGCGGCCGCGGGCTTTGACTGGCGCACCGCCGGGTGCTCGATGTGCCTGGGCATGAACCCCGACGTCGCCGCGCCGGGGGAACGGGTCGCCTCCACGTCGAACCGCAACTTCGAGGGCCGTCAGGGCAGGGGCGCCCGCAGCCACCTCGTCTCACCGGAGATGGCCGCCGCGGCGGCCATCAAGGGGCACTTCGTCGACATCCGGGAGTGGGAGGGGTAATGGAGCCGGTTCGCACGATCGCGGGCGGCGTGACCGTCCTGGATCGTCCCGACATAGACACCGATCAGATCATCCCCAAGCAGTTCCTCAAGCGCGTCGAGCGCACGGGCTTCGGCGAGTACCTCTTCTACGACTGGCGCAAGGAGCCCGGCTTCGAGCTCCCGGCCAACCCCATCCTCGTCGCCGGGCGCAACTTCGGCTGCGGCTCCTCGCGCGAGCACGCCCCGTGGGCGCTGGAGGACTACGGCTTCCAGGCGATCGTCGCGCCGAGCTTCGCCGACATCTTCCGCTCGAACTGCACGAAGATCGGGCTGCTGCCAATCGCGCTCGACGAGGAGGCCTGTCGCGGGCTCGCCGAGGCGGGGGAGGGCGAGGTCGACCTCGAGGCTCAGGAGGTCCGCTTCGCCGGGCGCGTCATGGCGTTTGAGATCGACGCCGAGATACGGCATCGCCTGCTCAACGGCCTCGACGACATCGCGCTCTCCCTCCAGGAGGAGGACGCTATCGCCGCCTACGAGCGCGAGCGCGAGCGGGCCGGGCCGGTCACCACGTCGCTTTGAGCGCAACCCCGCTTTGCGGTCCGCCGGACCGACGGCGCTGCTCAGCCAAGCCGCCTTCGCGGTAACCGTCCCGCCCGTCTCATCCCCCCCCGGAGAGACCCCTTGTTTGGGGGATGACATACTTGACTCACCGCGCCCGACGTAGTAAGCTCACCTTTGTGAGCGCGAAGAGGTCACTCCCCACCACTCTCATTGAGGCTATCCGCTACTTCTCGGACCTCGATGTCTGCGCCGAGTTCGTCGCCGGGCTTCGTTGGCCGAACGGCCCCGTGTGCCCCCGCTGCGACTCCTCGGAGTACTCCTACCTGACCACCCGCCGGGTGTGGAAGTGCAAGGGGTGCAAGAAGCAGTACTCCGTCAAGCTCGGGACGATCTTCGAGGACTCCCCACTCGGCCTCGACAAGTGGCTCCCCGCCGTATGGCTCATCGCCAACTCCAAGAACGGCATCTCCTCGCACGAGCTTGGCCGCGCGCTCGGCACTACTCAGAAGTCCGCGTGGTTCATGCTCCACCGCATCCGGCTCGCCATGCAAACCGGCACCTTCGCGAAACTCGACCGGCGAAGTTGAAGTTGACGAGACGTTCATCGGCGGCAAGGCCCGCAACATGCACAAGCACGTCCGCGCCCGGAAGATCACCGGCACGGGCGGCAAGGACAAGACCGTCGTCGTCGGAGTGCGCCAGCGCGGCGGGGAGATGCGCGCCTCGGTTGTCCCCGACCGGAAGCGCGTCACGCTGCACGGGCACGTCCGAGCGCACGTTGAGCCCGGAGCGGCCGTCTACACCGACGAGTTGGAGTCCTACTCCGGGCTGGATCGCGACTTCGCCCACGAGACCGTCGATCACGCCGAGCGTTACGTCGAGGGTCAGGTCCACACCAACGGCGCTGAGAACTTCTGGAGCCTGCTCAAGCGGGGGCTGCACGGTACCTACGTCAGCGTCGAGCCGTTCCACCTGTTCCGCTACCTGGACGAGCGGCTGTTCGCCTACAACCTGCGCGGACTAGACGACTACGGCCGGTTTACCACCGTCCTGAGCACAGCAACCGGACGCCGGCTGACCTATGCGGAACTGATAGGCCACGCTTAGATCGCCTTTCGCTTCTCGTCCAGCTCCGACTTCGGGACGTGGGCGAGCTTGCGCGTCAGATCCTCAAACCGCTCGAATTCAGCCCCTCCCCTTTGGGGCGACATCACCGCTGGCGCGCTTGATCCGGAGTGGATCTTGGTGGCGTAGTTCAACGTCCTGGTGATCGTCTTGGCCATCTTGCCGCTCCTCTCGACTCGACTAAGACTAGGCTAACCGATCCATGGCCACGACCGATCCACACACCGGCCCCCATCTAACCATGGCCGTGCTCTGCGAGAAGGTCTTGCACGAGCAAGACGGCGTGATCAGCGCCATCAGGATCATCGATCAACTCACCCAGACGGCTACTGGCCCGGATGCCCCGGAGCAGATGACGCCTTTTCTCGTCAACAACCTGACGATGCTCATCACCATAAAATCCGACCAGGCGCGCGGCCGACACGGCATTAGGGTGCGTCCAGAGGCGCCAGGAGGAGTCCAACTTCCAGCCCTAGAGCAAGCCATCACGATCCAAAGCGGACCGACCGGCGTGAACCTGATCATGCCGCTGATCCTCCCGATCGACCGAGAGGGCGCCTACTGGTTCGACGTGTTCCTAACGGGGCCAGCGCCGCAGCCAAACCGGCTCCTTACGCGAGTCCCCCTCGAGATCATCTACTCGCCCCAGCGACCACCAGCGCCCCAGTAGGCGGCCCCTCAAATCCGGTTGACCAGTCGAGCGGTTCGCGAATCACGACTCTGGTAGCCAGCAACTCATCGCCGCGTTCAGGCTCCCCCTGCCGCTCATCGTCATCGTCGTACGTCATGACGTATAGCTCAGCGGCAGTACCAGGAGCCTCCGTCTCGATCTCAACCAGCGCGTCGCGCACAGCCCCTCGGGTCCGGAAGTAGTCTCGCGAAGCCCCATCCAAATCAACGATTACGTAGCGCATAAGCCTCAACTCTAGTTCGAATCTTTACCCGCTGGATAAATTCGGCCAACGGCGCCGACGAGACGACTCGGCTCCCCCCAAATCGTCAAATGTTCGTCTGGCTCGCCGAGGTCCTCCAGACAAAAGCCCCGATCGGGAGTCAGTTCGACCTCGGCGATGTAGTTTCCCATTCGAACTTCTTGGCCTCTCGCGGAGGCTGCCTCGTAGACCGTCTGCCACTGCGCTCTCGCGGCTTCGAGAGACCCGAAAACAGACATTCCGTCGCGAAGTTCAGGAAACGTTTTCTCGCGCCGAAATGGCCGCTTATCCGAATCCCGGTCCGACCTGAAGTCGGAAATCAGTCCAAGATCCTCGATACTCGCCACCCGGACGAACCGATAGACGGTCCGTGGCTCAACTACGGGCCTGCGATCCAAGGGTGGGGGCGGTTCGATCCCGCGAATCTATAAGGCGATCGCCCGGATCTTTCGCGGGGTGAGTCAAGTATGTCAGTGCCCTTGTTTGGTCATGACCCCCGGTGGCCGCGCTCGTTTTAGGCATCTGCCGGCTCCCGGGGTGCCCTACGCTGGCGGGATGCTCTCTCGCTCGCGGCGCTGCTCGCGGCGGCGGCGCTCCTCGGCGGCTGCTCGCTCCCGGGTCGCGACGAAGGCGGCGGCGGCCCGTCCGACTGGGCTCCGGCCGGTGAGGCGAAGATCACGCCCGGCGTCCAGACCCGCACGAACGGGGGCCAGTGCACCGCGAACTTCGTCTTCTACGAGGGCGACACCGTCTACCTCGGGCAGGCCGCCCACTGCTCCACCCCCGGGGGCCCCGCGTCTGTAGACGGGTGCAAGACATCCTCGCGTCCGCTGGGCACGAAGATCCGCATCGAGGGCGCGGGCAAGCCCGGGACGCTCGCCTACAACTCGTGGCTGGCCATGCGCAAGGCCGGCGAGACCGACGGCGAGACCTGCAAGTTCAACGACCTGGCCCTCATCGAGCTCGATCCCGAGGACGCGAAGAAGGTCAATCCCTCCATCCCGAAGTTCGGCGGCCCGACGGGCATCGGCACCACGGCGAAGGGCCAGCAGGTCTACACCTACGGAAGCTCCGAGCTCGGCATAAAGCTCCTAGTCCCAAGAGCGGGGTGACGGTCGAGACGAGCCCCGCCGGGTGGAGCCACACCGTCTACACGCTGACGCCCGGCATCCCCGGCGACTCGGGCAGCGCGATGCTCAACCGCAAGGGCGAGGCGCTCGGCGTCGTCAGCACGCTCGCGTTCCTGGGCAAGCCAGGCAGCAACGGCGTCGGGGACATCGGCAAGGAGCTCGCCTACGCACGCGCCCACGGCTTCCCCGATCTCGAGCTGGCCCGCGGCACCGAGAAGTTCCGGGCGAGCTTCCTCGGGCTCGGCTAGTAGCGCGAGCCGGAGCGCGAACGGCGGCGCCCCGATGGGCGCCGTGCGGGAGCGCGTGGAGGCCGATCTGCCACTCGACAAGCCGCATTGACGGCGTTCGACGTCAAAGTCGCGGTCTACCTTGCGCCGGTCCCGCGGCACTCCGAGTTCGCTCGCTGGCTCTGGCGGTCTTCACGGGACGCCTCGGAACACGCTCAGATGCCGAAGGCATCGCCCAGTGGGGCGAGGAAAGCTGTCCACGCGGCGAAGAACACGGCGGCGAGCACCACCCATGTGACTGCTTGGGCGTATCTCCGCCTGATTGTCTGGATGACGGCTGCGACGAGGACGCCGAAGCCGAGCAGGGCAACCGCAAGCTGGCCCCACCACTGCCAAGCGGTGTCGGTCCTGTCCCACGGGGCAGGCTCTGGCTCGCAGCTCTCGGGTCCCAAGTGGGTGCACTTGAGGCGAAACAGAAGGACGGCAACGAACACGCCAAGACCGGCTGCGGCCGTGAGGAGAGCCGCCCATCCGATCGCGAGAGACCGGGCAGTCCCCTTGCCCTCGGTGGCCGCGCGCGCGCATCCCACGAAGACAGCCACGGCTGCGATGCCCATCAGGCTTAGACCCAGAGCGCCCGGTGTCATCTCTCAGTACGAGGTTTCCGCTGGTTGGGTCAGGCAATTCTCCGCTGGCCGCCGAGGCGTCGTAGTTCGAGCAGTTCGCCGTTTGCGGCCACGAGCGCGGACAGAGAGCGGATCGAGCGTACCGCGAGTTCGAGCGTTCGGCAGCACCACGTAACTCACCTAGGCTAGCGCTCCGCGGCGCACCGATCAGCCGCCGTTCCGGCCACGAGGGGTGGCGCTAGCTCCGCTTGGTCGACGAAAAGTGAAAACGAACGAGTCATCTCTTCGGGCCGTGACCCCGTGCGGCGAGAATCGTTTCGCTGAAGGATTTGGTGTCCCATCGGGTACCGAATCCTTCAGTCGTCGCGTTTCCGCGCTTCGCGCTCGAGAACCGCCCAAATCTCGGGACCCGAGCTCGGGCCGGTCCCACCGCTCGGCGGTATGAGGCTCGCTCGCTAGCGTTCGGTGCCATGGCGCAGCGTGTCGTCACCCTTCCCGGCGACGGGATCGGCCCCGAGATCATGGCCCCGACGCTCGAGATCCTCGGGCGCCTCGGGGGCTTCGCCTTCGACGAGCACTCCTTCGGCGGCGCGTCGATCGACGCGTACGGCGTCGCGCTGACCGCCGAGACCCTCGCGGCGTGCGCGGGCGCGGACGCCGTCCTTCTCGCGGCGGTCGGCGGGCCCAAGTGGGACTCGACCGATCCCGGCGCGCCGCGGCCCGAGCAGGGACTCCTCGGATTGCGCAAGGGGCTCGGCCTCTACGCCAACCTCCGGCCGGTCCGCCCGCTGCCGGCGCTCTACGACGCCAGCCCGCTGCGGCGCGAGCGGATCGAGGGCACCAACCTGCTGGTCGTGCGCGAGCTCACCGGCGGCATCTACTTCGGCGCGAAGGGCCGCGTCGACGGTCGTGCCTTCGACGAGTGCGCCTACACCGTCGCCGAGATCGAGCGGATCGCCCGCACCGCGTTCGAGGCGGCCCACTCGCGCGTCTCGAGCGTCGACAAGGCCAACGTGCTGGAGACCTCACGGCTCTGGCGCGAGGTCGTCCACCGCGTCCACGACCAGGAGTTTCCCCACGTCGAGCTTGAGCACGTACTGGTCGACAACGCCGCCATGCAGCTCATCGCCGCCCCGCGCCACTTCGACGTGATCCTCACCGAGAACATGTTCGGCGACATCCTCTCAGACGAGGCCGCCATGCTCACCGGCTCGATCGGACTGCTGCCCAGCGCCTCGCTCGGGGGGGACGGGCCCGGGCTCTTCGAGCCCGTCCACGGGTCGGCGCCCGACATCGCCGGGCGAGGGATCGCCAACCCGCTGGCGATGTTCCTCTCGGCCGCCATGATGCTCCGCCACGGACTCGATCGACCCCAGGAGGCGGCCGCTCTAGAATCGGCGGTCGACCGCGCGCTGGAAGGCGGTCTTCGCACCCCGGACCTGGGCGGCGAGGCCACGACGGCCGAGGCGACCCGGGCGGTCCTGTCCCAGCTGGAGGAGTGAAGCGGTGGAGCCTGTCGAGCACATCTGGATGAACGGGGAGCTCGTCGCCTGGGAGGACGCCAAGGTGCACGTGCTCACCCACGGCCTGCACTACGGCACCGGGGTCTTCGAGGGCATCCGCTGCTATGAGACCGCCGAGGGGCCGGCGATCTTCCGCCTCCGCGAGCACCTGGAGCGTCTGTACAAGTCGGCCGAGCTCTTCTACATGCCGGTGCCCTTCGAGCTCGAGGAGCTGCGCGCCGCGACCCACGAGCTGGTCGGCCGCAACGATCTTCGCTCCTGCTACATCCGCCCCCTGGTCTTCCGCGGCTACGGCCAGATGGGCCTCAACCCGCTCGAGGCGCCCGTCGACGTGTGCATCGCGGCGTGGCCGTGGGGCGCCTACCTCGGCGAAGAGGGAAAGCGCCACGGGATACGGGCGAAAGTCTCCTCCTGGCGGCGCATCAGCCCCGACTCGCTGATCCCGCACGCCAAGGCCTCAGGGCAGTACCTCAACAGCGTGCTCGCGAAGATCGAGAGCCTGAAGGCCGGCTACGAGGAGGCGATCCTCCTCGACGATCACGGCCACGTCTGCGAGGGATCGGGGGAGAACCTCTACGCCGTCAGCGACGGCGTGATCACGACCCCGCCCCAGACGGCGAGCATCCTCGACGGCATCACCCGCAGGTCCGTGCTCCAGATCGCCTCCGATCTCGGGAACGGCGTCGTCGAGCGCGACCTCGCCCGCGCCGAGCTCTATCTCGCCGACGAGGTCTTCTGCTCCGGGACGGCCGCGGAGATCGTGCCGATCCGCGAGATCGACGACCACGCGATCGGGACGGGCGAGCCCGGTCCGGTGACCCGTGGGATCCAGGCGACGTTCGAGGAGGCGATCTGCGGTCGGTCGAAGCGCTATCGCGAGTGGCTCGACGTCGTGCAGGTCCCGTCGAGGACCGGATGAGCACCGCCATCCAGCTCTATGACACCACCCTGCGCGACGGCATGCAGGGTGAGGGGATGTCGCTGTCGGCCGACGAGAAGCTCCGCCTCGTCCATCGGCTCGACGATCTCGGGATCCACCTCGTCGAGGCGGGCTTCCCGGGATCGAACCCCAAGGAGCTCGAGCTCTTCGAGTTGCTCGAGCGCGAGCGCCTGGCCCACGCGGACATCGCCGCGTTCGGCATGACCCGGCGCCGCGGCCTGGCGGCGGACGCCGATCCGGGGCTGCGCGTGCTCGCCGACTGCTTCGCGCCGGTGTGCACGCTCGTCGGCAAGACGTGGAGCCTTCACCTCGAGAAGGTCGTACGGGTCGATCCCGAGGAGAACCTGCGCATGATCGCCGACTCCGTGGCCTTCCTGGCCGCCCATGGCAAGCGGGTGGTCTACGACGCCGAGCACTTCTTCGACGGCTGGCGCGACGATCGCGCATACGCGCTTCGCTGCCTGCGCGCAGCGGTCGAGGCGGGCGCCGAGACGGTCGTCCCGTGCGACACGAACGGCGGCACACTTCCTCCGGCAATCGGGGAAGCGATGCGCGACGTGGTCACCGAGCTCCGCGGCCTGGGAGCGCAGGTCGGCATCCACACCCACGACGACGCGGGGTGCGGCGTGGCCAACACCCTCGAGGCGGTCTCCCGCGGCGCCACCCACGTTCAGGGCACGATCAACGGCTACGGCGAGCGCTGCGGCAACGCGAACCTCGTCTCCATCGTGCCCAACCTCCAGCTCAAGCTCGGCCACCACTGCGTCTCCGAGGGTCAGCTCGCCATCCTGACCGAGGTCGCCCACTTCGCCGACGAGCTGCTCAACTTCACGCCCGATCCCGACCAGCCCTACGTCGGCAAGAGCGCCTTCGCGCACAAGGGCGGCATGCACGTCGCGGGGGTCAACGCCGATCCGGCGACCTTCGAGCACGTCGATCCGGCGCTGGTGGGCAACCGGCGCGACGTGCTCGTCTCAGAGCTCTCGGGCAGGGGAACGATCGAGGCGCGGGCCGCGGATGCCGGGATCCCGCTCGACGACGAGGGCGCGAGACGGGTCATCGAGCGGGTCAAGGACCTCGAGCACGGCGGCTACCACTTCGAGGCGGCCGACGGATCCTTCGACCTCCTGCTCCGCAAGGAGGCGGGGGGCTACGAGCCGCTCTTCCGGCTGGAGTCGTGGCGGGCGATCGTCGAGAAGCGCGCGGACGGCCGCGTCGAGACCGAAGCGACCATCAAGATCTGGGTCGACGGCGAGCGCTACGTGCGCACGGCCGAGGGCACCGGGCCCGTCCACGCGCTCGACCGGGCGCTCCGTGCGGCGATCACCGAGATCCATCCTCACCTCGACGACATCGACCTCGTGAACTTCAAGGTGCGCATCCTCGACGAGCGCAAGGGGTCGGCGGCGGTCACCCGCGTCCTGCTCGACGCCTCCGACGGGCACGAGGTCTGGGGCTCGATCGGCGTCTCGGAGAACGTCATCGAGGCCAGCTGGGAGGCGCTCGTCGACTCGCTCGAGTACGCGATGCAGGGCGACCGCGCGCATCGGCCGCGCGGCGTCGAAGCCTCGCGCTCGTGAACGAGCGGCCAGGCCGCGCCGCTCCGCCCGAGCACATCCCCCTCGCTCAGCCGGTGATCGGCCCGCGCGAGGAGGAGCTCGTCCTCGAGGTCCTTCGCTCGGGGCGGCTCTCGCTCGGCCCGCGGCTTGCCGAGTTCGAGGACGCGTTCGCGGCACGGCTGCGCGTGCCCTACGCGAGCGCGGTCTCGAGCGGCACGGCCGGCCTGCACCTCGCGCTGCGCGCGGTGGGGGTGGGGGAGGGCGACGAGGTCGTGACAAGCCCGTTCTCGTTCGTCGCCTCGGCCAACGCAATCCTCTACGAACGCGCCCGGCCGGTGTTCGTCGACATCGACCCGCGAACCCTCAACCTCGACCCGGCGGCCGCGGCGGCGGCGGTCACCGAGCGCACCGCCGCGATCCTGCCCGTCCACATCTTCGGCTACCCCGCCGACGTGCCGGCGCTCGAGGGACTCGAGCTGCCGATCGTCGAGGACGCCTGCGAGGCGCTGGGCGCCATGCACGCCGATGGCAAGCCCGTCGGCGGGCGCGGCCACCCGTCAGTGTTCGGCTTCTACGCCAACAAGCAGCTCACGACGGGCGAGGGGGGGATGGTGACCACCGCCGATCCGTCGGTCAAGGAGACCGTCGACTCCGAGCGAAACCAGGGCCGCGCGCCCGACATGGGCTGGCTCGACCACGATCGCCTCGGCTTCAACTACCGCCTCTCCGACCTGGCCTGTGCGCTGGGCATCGCGCAGCTCGAGCGCCTCGACGACCTGCTCGCCGGCCGCGCGCGCGTCGCCGGGCTCTACCGCGAGGCGCTCGAGGGGATCGAAGGACTGGCGCTGCCCTGCCCGGACGAGGGCGGCGAGGTGCGGGGATGGTTCGTCTTCGTCGTCGGGCTCCCGCACGGCGTGGCCCGCGACACGACGGTCCTCGCGCTGCGCGAGCGCAGGATCGACTCAAAGCCCTACCTGCCGGCGATCCATCTCATGTCCTTCTACCGTGAGCGCTTCGGCCACCGGCCCGGCGAATTTCCCGTGTGCGAGGACATCGCCGCTCGCTCGCTCGCGCTGCCCTTCTTTCCGGCGATGACCGAGGGCCAGGTCGACCGAGTCTCGGCGGCCGTGCGTGAGGTCGTATCCGTTGGAGCGACCGCGCGGGCGTAGGTGGGGCGATTGCGCGGGCTCGACCCTCAGAGTCCGCCGCGCCGCGCCCCAAGCGCCGTGCTCGACGGACATAGACTGCTCGCGCGTGTCGCGCTTCTCCGAGCCTCAGCACCCCGTCTTCCAGGCGCTCAACGCGTCCGTGAGCTTCGACTGGCGCCTCGCCCCCTATGACCTGGCGCAGTCCCGGGCGCATGCGGCGATGCTCGCCGCGTGCGGCGTGATCACCGAGGCCGAGCGCGACGAGCTCCACCGCGGCCTCGAAGAGGTGGGCACCGAGCTCGACGAGGGCCGCTTCGCCTTCCTGCCCGACGACGAGGACGTCCACATGGCCGTCGAGCGGCGGGTGACCGAGCTCGTCGGTGCGGTGGGCGGAAAGCTTCACACCGCCCGCTCGCGCAACGACCAGGTCGCGACCGACATGGCGCTCTTCGTCCGCGCGCACGGCGCGAGGACCCACGATGCCCTGTGGGAAGTGATGCGCGCTCTCGTCGAGCTGGCCGAGCGCCACCTCGACTGGCCCATGCCCGGCTACACCCACCTCCAGCGCGCCCAGCCCGTCTACCTCTCCCACCACCTGCTCGCCTACTTCTGGATGCTCGAGCGCGACGCCGTGCGCTTCGCGCGGGTGGTCGAGGCCGCCGACCGGCTGCCTCTGGGCGCCGGCGCCCTCGCGGGCGTGAACTTCGCGACCGATCGCCATATGGTCGCTCGCGAGCTGGGCTTCGGTGCGGTCGCCGAGAACTCCATCGACGCGGTCTCCAACCGCGACTTCGTCCTGGACTACCTCTCGGCGGCCGCGACCTGCGCGACCCACCTCTCCCGGCTGGGGGCCGAGATCGTCCTGTTCTCGAGCGAGGAGTTCGGCTTCTGCCGGGTCGCCGACGCCTGGGCGTCGGGGTCCTCGATCATGCCCCAGAAGAGCAACCCCGACGCCGCCGAGCTGCTGCGCGCCAAGGCGCCCCGGGTCGCCGGCCACCTCGTCGCCCTCCACGGCGTGCTCCACGGCCTGCCGCTCACCTACAACAAGGATCTCCAGGAGGACAAGGAGCACCTCTTCGACGCGGTGGACACGCTCGACCTCTGCCTCGCCGCCGCACAGGGGATGCTCGAGACGATCAGCTTCGATGAGGAGCGCCTGGCCGCCGCCGCATCCGACGAGTTCCTTGCCGCGACGGACGTCGCCGACCTGCTGGTGCGCCGCGGCATCCCGTTCCGCGAGGCCCACGGCGTGGTCGCCGGGCTGGTGCGCCGGGCGCTCGACCGCGGCGTGACCCTCTCCGAGCTCGGGCGCGACGAGCTGGCAGCCGAGAGCCCCGCCCTCGACGAGGAGTTCTACGAGGTCCTCTCAGGCGGGCGCTGGCTGGAATCCAAGGTCTCTGAGGGAGGCACCGCGCTGGACCGGGTCCGCGAGCAGCTCGACCGCGCGCGCAAGGCGCTGGGCGAGGAGTGAGCCGGCGAACCAGTCCGGCGCCGCTCGACCCGAGCTCCTCGGCGACGAGCCCATCCGAGCCTGGGCCGGCGGCGACGAGCTCGGCCGGCCGGCGCTTCCTCGCCTCCCCCGTCGTCGACCTCGCCCGCGAGCTCGTCGGCTGGACGGTCGCCCACGGCGGAGCGAGCGGGCGCATCGTCGAGACCGAGGCCTACCACGACTCCGAGCCGGCCTGTCACGCCCACGCGGGGCGGACTCGCCGGACAGAGGTCCTCTTCGGCCCACCGGGCCGCGCCTACGTCTACCGCTCCTACGGCATTCACGCGCTGCTCAACGTGGTCGTCGAGCCCGAGGGCGTCGGCGCGGCGGTCCTCATCCGGGCGCTCGATCCGCTCGACGGCATCGAGCTCATGCGCCGGCGCCGGCGTCTCGAGCGCCCGGAGGATCTCTGCTCGGGCCCCGGGAAGCTGACCCAGGCGCTGGCGATCGATCTCGAACGAAACGGAAGCGATCTAATCGCCGGTCCGATCCGGCTCGTGCCGCCCGACCGGCGCGCGCAGCGCAGGCCCCTCGCCGTGGGGCCCCGCGTCGGGATCACCAAGGCGGCCGAGCTGCCGTGGCGCTTCTGCGAGGCCAACAGCCGGTTCGTCTCGCGGCCCCGGCCGCCGGGGGATCGCGCGCGGCGTGCGGCCTGAGCGCTCGCGCATGAGTACCTGACCGAGCGGGAGATCAGCCGTTGAGCTACTGGCCCTCGTCGCCCGCGGCGCCCGAGTCCGTACCTCCGCCGCCGTCGCCTCCGTCCCCGGTGTCGCCGCCGCCCGTCTCGCCTCCGGCGCCCTTGTCCGTGCCGCCCCCGCCGCCGTCTCCCGTGTCACCCGCGCCGGTGTCCTCTTCGCCGCCCCCCTGCTCGTCGGGCACGACGGCGCCCCCGTCCTCTCCCGTCTGGTCGTCGGGCAAGCCGTCGCCGTCGCCGTCGGTGCCCCCGCCGCCCGTCGGTCCGAGAAGGGCCGCCTCGTACTCGCTGGCCTTCATGCCGTTGGGCAGCACCCGATCGGGCTTTTCCTTCTTCAGCTTCTCGAGCACCCCCCGCTGGTCGAGGACGGCCATCGTCTTCTCCATGAAGGTCTGCCAGATGTCGGCCGGGAACGTGCCGCCGGCCACCGGCCGGCCCCCGTACTCGGTCTTCATGGGCTGAAGCTTGGCCGAGTAGCCCACCCAGACGGCCACCGTGTAGAACTCGTTGTAGCCGATGAACCAGGCGTCGCCGTAGTCCTCGGTCGTGCCGGTCTTTCCCGCGGCGAACCCATCGATCTGGGCTGAGGTGCCGGTTCCCGACTTGATCACGCCCTCGAGCATCTGCGTCTCGGTGTCGGCCACGCGGCCGGGGAGCACGCGCACCTCGCGTTGGCGGTTGCGCGAGATCTCCTCGCCGCCCTTGTCCTGCACCGAGAGGATCCCGACCGGGCCACGCCGGGGCGCGCCGAGCGTGCCCCACACGCGCAGTCCGCGCCGGGCGAGCGTCTGATAGGCGTGGGCCATGTCCAGCGGGGTGACGCCCTCCTTGAGGCCTCCGAGCGTCATCGCCAGGTTGTTCGAGACCCGCGTGCGGATGCCCATGCGTCGTGAGAGCCGGGAGATCTTCTTGGGCCCGAGCTTGATCCCGATCTCGGCGAAGACCGAGTTGTCGGATTGCGCGGTCGCTTTCTCGAGCGTCGTCGTGCCCGAATAGGCGTCGTTGTAGTTGTTGACCACGAAGGTCTCCTTGCCGCGGCTTCGCGGGACGGGGAACTCCTTCTTGCGCGACTCCCAGGGCGAGTTGCGCGACAGCCCTTCCTTGAGCGCCTGGGCCAGCACGAAGGGCTTGAAGGCCGATCCCGGCTGGCGCTGGCCCTGGGTGGCCAGGTTGAAGGGCTTCTCGTTGTAGTCCTGCTGGCCGCCGACCATCGCGGCGACGCCGCCGGTGCGGTTGTCGATGGCGACCAGCGCGGCATCCGGCCCCACTCCCTGGAGGTTCTCGCTCACCGCCTGCTGGGCGGCCTCCTGGAGGTCGAGGTCGAGCGTCGTCTTTACCTTCAGGCCGCCGGCGAACGCCTTCTGGGCGCTGAAGCGCTCGACGACCTGCTGCTTGACCCAGGTCGTGAAGTAGGGCGCCCGAGACGCCTCGCGCGGCGGCTGGATGTCCTTCTTGGAGGGAATCGCCGCGAGGACCGAGCGGGCGTAGGTGGGCCTGTCGATGTAGCGCTGGGAGAGCATGTTGCCCAGGACGAGGTCGCGCCGCTGCTTGGAGGCGATCGGATTGGTCACGGGATCCCAGCGAGCCGGGGAGGCGACCACTCCCGCCAGAAGGGCGGCCTGGTCGGGACGCAGGCTCGGGGCGCAGTTCGGAAGGCCGGGCGCGCCGCACACGCGCTCGCCGTCTTGGGTGCCGAAGTAGGTGCGGGCGGCCGATTCGACTCCGTAGGCGCCGTTGCCGAAGTAGATCGCGTTGAGGTACTCGGTCAGGATCTTCTGCTTGGACCACTTCTTGGTCAGGTGATAGGCGAGGGCCGCCTCCCGGAGCTTCTGGAACAGGGTGCGCTCCTGCTGGGTCTGCAGCGCGTTCTTGACGAACTGCTGGGCGATGGTCGACCCGCCCTGGACGGCCTGCTTGTTGAGGACGTCCTGGTAGAAGGCTCGTCCCACCGCCCGGACGTCGATTCCGCGGTTGTCGTAGAAGCGCTTGTCCTCGATCGAGATGATCGCGCTGACCATCGGCCGGGCGATCTGGCTGTAGGGCACGATGAGCTGGTTCTGCTTGCCGGTGATGAGGCCGATGCGGCGGTTCTTGACGTCGAGGATCTCCGAGTTGCGGGCGCCCTTGTAGATCTGCCGGTTCTCGAGATTGGGCAGATCGGCGGCGACGGCCATGAGCATCCCGAACACCGTGGAGACGCCCGCGAGGAGGCTGAGGCCGAGGAGGATCAGGCCCAGGCGGATCTTCTTGACCTTCGGCCGGAGCGGGCGCAGGCCGCCCTCGCCGCCAGCGCCGGTGCCCGTCTCCGGGGACTTCTCGTCACCCGCGGGCGAGCGGCCGCGGAGGTAGACGATGTTGGACTCGTCGCTCATGGGGTCAGCGGGCACTGCGGGGGCCGCGGCGCAGAGCCATCGGACCGTGGCGTGCGGCGGGCGCAAGGCGCCGCGGGCGATGTCCGAGACTAGCATTGGCCCGGATGGGAAACCTGGATGCCCAGCAGCCCGCGATCGCGCCCCCCTCGACCCTCGAGCCGCCCTCGAGGCCGCCCTCGGCGCCCTCCCAGGTGGCCGCCTGGCTCGCCCGCAACGCGGTGGACTCCCTTCCCCACGGCGGCCTGGAGGCCAAGCTCGTCGAGTCGGAGAGGGAGGACCGGCCGCTGCGGGTCAAGCTCGGCATCGATCCGACCAGCGCCGACATCCACCTCGGGCACACTGTGGTCCTGCGCAAGCTGCGCGAGTTCCAGGAGCTGGGCCATCTGGTCGTCCTCATCATCGGCGACTACACGGCGCGCGTCGGGGATCCGAGCGGGCGGGTGGTGACCCGGCCGATGCTCGATCCGGCGGAGATCGAGGCCAACGCCCGCACCTATCAGGAGCAGGCCTTCAAGGTGCTCGACGGCCCGCGGGTCGAGGTCCGCCGCAACGGCGAGTGGCTCGACATGGCGATGGTGGATCTCTTCCGGCTCGCTCGCACCGCCACCGTCGCGCAGCTGCTGGAACGAGACGACTTCGCCAAGCGCTACGCCGCCGGCGAGCCGATCACCGTGCTCGAGCTCCTCTACCCGCTGATGCAGGGCTATGACTCCGTGGAAGTTGACGCCGACGTCGAGCTCGGAGGAACCGACCAGAAGTTCAACCTCCTGCTCGGCCGCGACGTCCAGCGCGCCTACGCAAGGCCCGAGCAGGCCGTCCTGACCATGCCGATCCTGCCGGGAACCGACGGCGAGCGCAAGATGTCCAAATCGCTGGGCAACCACGTCGGGATCGCCGAGCCCGCGCAGGAGATCTACGGCAAAACCCTGAGCCTGCCCGACGAGGCCATGGAGAGCTGGTACCGGCTGCTCCTCGGCGAGCCTGCTCGGGCGGGGACCGGACCTCGAGACGCCAAGCGCGCGCTCGCGCGGCGCCTGACCGCCGAGGCATGGGACGAGGAGGCGGCGAGCCGCGCGGAGGCAGACTTCGACCGGCGCTTCGTCGAGAACCTGCCGCCCGAGGACGTCCCGGAGGTCGAGTTCGGCGCGGACGGGCGCGTCGTGCATGTCCCGGCGGTCATCTCCGAGGTCTTCGGAGGGTCCCGGTCTCAGGCGCGCCGCCTCATCGCCCAGGGCGGCGTGCGGCTCGACGGCCACGTGCTGGGCCCTGAGGACCAGGATGTCGACGCCGAGCGGCTCGACGGCTCGGTGCTG
This sequence comes from Solirubrobacterales bacterium, assembly GCA_038199375.1. Taxonomy (GTDB): domain Bacteria; phylum Actinomycetota; class Thermoleophilia; order Solirubrobacterales; family Solirubrobacteraceae; genus JBBPZA01. The sequence continues at coordinate 20,347 of JBBPZA010000011.1, forward strand.
CAGATCGGAAAGCGTCGCTGGGCGCGCCTACGAGCCCGCAGAAAGCCCACGTGAGCGTCCACGGAAACGTGCCCTGCCTGCGACTGCGCAGAAAGCCCATGTGAGCGTCCACGGAGGCGTGCTTCGCCTGCGCACCCGCGGCCGCGGGGAGATCACCGACCTCACCGAGGGCGTGGTGAGCGTGGTCGACTCCTCGGGTGTCGAGCGAGGCGTCGCGACGGTGTTCGTGACCGGCTCGACGGCCGCGGTGACGACCATGGAGTACGAGCCCGGCGGGGTGCGCGACCTGACCGAGGCGCTCGAGCGCCTCGTCCCCGCCGAAGGCGACTACGCCCACAACCGCCTCAACCACGACACCAACGCCCACGCGCACATGCGCGCGGCGATGGTGGGTCCGTCCGAGTCAATCCCGATCGTCGGCGGCCGATTGGTGCTCGGCACCTGGCAGCAGGTCGTGCTCCTTGACTTCGACGATCGCGAGCGAGAGCGGACCGTGACCGTCCAGGTGCTCTCCTGAGACTGTTGCCGGCGCCCGGGTCGGCTACACTGCCGCGCCGGCCTTGCGAGGGGCGAGCGGGCCTTCTCGCCTCGGCGCTCCAGCGCTATACTGGCCGGTCCTGTCCTTGAGCGTCCGTCTTTTGGCCTCGAGGGCGCGTCACGAGGGAGAGATCCTTCCGCAGAGGCGCGACGGTCTTTGAAAACTCGACAGCATGCGTCGTCCGACGAAACACCAGTCGGATGACGTCCAGGTCCTGAACCCGCCAACCGATCGCGTCCGCGCGGTCGCGCGACGGAAGTAGATTTTCTCGTCAGCATTCGCGCCTCCAGGTGTACGGAGGCCGAAGAAAATGTGGACGAGCTCTTCGTAAGCAGTTCTTCACGGAGAGTTTGATCCTGGCTCAGGACGAACGCTGGCGGCGTGCTTAACACATGCAAGTGGAGCGACGAACCGGGCTTCGGCCCGGGGCAAAGCCGCGAACGGGTGAGTAACACGTGGGTTACCTGCCCCGATGACTGGGACAACCCGGGGAAACCCGGGCTAATACCGGATGTGCCCTACGGGGGAAAGGAAGCTTCGGCCTCCGCATCGGGATGGGCCCGCGGCCCATTAGCTTGTTGGTGAGGTAACGGCCCACCAAGGCTTCGATGGGTAGCTGGTCTGAGAGGACGATCAGCCACACTGGGACTGAGACACGGCCCAGACTCCTACGGGAGGCAGCAGTGGGGAATCTTGCGCAATGCGCGAAAGCGTGACGCAGCAACGCC
>JBBPZA010000012.1:0-17549 GCA_038199375.1 Solirubrobacterales bacterium
CGGCTTTCCCTGCCGGTAGGCCAGCGGGCCGGTGTAGCCGCCGCCGGTCGCATAGCCGGTGGGCCCTGCGCCTGCGGCGGCGGAGAGCTCGGCCTCCGCGCTCGCCTTGACCGCGACCTCGCGGCGCTTGTCGCCCGTCCGCACCACGACCGCGTCGCGGACGAGCACCCTGACCCTGACCGGCGCCATCGTCCGCCCGTCGGGGAACGAGACCTCGACGGCGCGCGCGCCGTTGCGCGCCGCCGTGTCCTTCGCGGCCCGCCGGCCCAGCGCGAGATAGTCGCCCTTCTCCAGGTGCCCGGGGTTGGGCCGCCCGGCGATCGTGGGCGGCTCGAACAGCCGCGGATAGGCGCGCAGCATCGCCCGTGCACCCCCAAGGGCTCCGAGGTCGGCCGCCCCCTGATGGCGGCCCTTCGCGCCGACACCCCGCGCGACGGCGCCCAGAACGAAGGCGCCTACGAGCACCACCGCCATCGCCCCGACCAGAAGGAGCAGCGCCTGACCGCGCTCGCTTCCCCGTCCGGTCACCGTGGGGGCCCTCCAGGTGCAGATTCCCGAGTCGCTTCGCATTCCCGCAGCGTCCCGGGTGCCAAGCCACAGAACTACACGTGTGCGTTACGACTCAGCGACAACTCGGTCGCGGCGACGTCGCACTCGAGCCGACCGCGAGGTCAGGCACGCGCGCCGGCTTACCAACCCCGCGCGGCTTACGCTTGCAGCCCGGCGAGGAACTGGAGCGGGCGGCGGTGGCCGTTGGCCTCTGATGGGCGCACGAGCTCCGAGAGGACCGACAGGAGGACGAGCGCGTGGCCGCGCTCTCCATGCAGGGACGCCTCCCTTCGGCGAAGGGCACCGACGAGGTCGGCGCGACCGAGAAGGTAGTCGGCCGCCAGGTCGGCATCGAGCTCGATCAGGACGTCGGGATCGCTGGTTCCGGTTCGGAGCTCGACGGAGGCGGACGGGGGGCGAAGGTCGAACCACACGTCGGCCTTCAGGTCGCGGACGCGGAGCGCCAGCGTCGCGTTCGCTCGGGCCAGATGGCCGCCCAAGGCGCTGTCTTCGGTCAACCGGGGCCCGAGAACGCCGAGGATCTTCGCGTCGAAGGCCAGAGCATCGGCAAACCTCGGCGTCTTGCGCAACGCAGCGAGCGCCTCGCGAACATCATCGAAGGACCCCACCCTCCGGGCGGCCCGGCGGAACTCGGGTCGAAGCTCTTCGAAGACGTCGATCCCGCTGGTCCTGGTGGCCAGCAACGCTCCGTAGAGCCGATCGCCGCCGCTGCCCCAGCTCAGGTCGCGCGCCTCCTCGGGCCAGCGGCTCGGCGTCAGGCGCAGCAGCCACGCCTGGCTCTCGGGCTCGGGTTCGCCCCGTTCTCCGAGACCGACGTTAACGGCCACGATCTCCCCGGAGACGGGCGCCGGGAGGATCAGCGGGCCCGAGCCCGAGAGCACCGCGGCCATCTCCGCGCCCGGGAGCAGCCGCTGGCCGACCCGAGGCGCCAGCAGCTCTCCCTTCGGAAGCTGCGACGCGAGGGCTCGTCCCAAGCCGACCACCAGCTCGTCCCCTTTCTCGCGCACCCACAGATGCTGCTCGACCATGCGACCGAGGCCTTCGCGCCGATCTGAGGCACCCTGGTCGGGCGAGGACGGGCGCGACGCGGGAAGACCGTCGAAGGCGAGCGGTGAGCCATGCACGAGCGCCGCGGCCTCGAGCTCACCCGCCGGGACCAGGGGAACTCCGTATGCCCGAGCCACCGCCTCCAAGCGCCACCGCCTCTCCGCGTCAGCCGCCTCGTCGGCGGCGAGCGCCACCACGCACGCCAACTCCGCGCGAAAGCCGGTCCGGTGGACCTGCACTCCTCCCCACGCCGCGATCGCCCCCCACACGTCGCCCAAGGCCAGGCGCGCGTCACCGCTGTCGTTGAGGGCGTAGAGCCCGCACATGCAGTCCGGGTCGGGCGCGGAGTGCCGCCGGGGCGCCAGCCCTCCCAGCGGTTCGGCGAGGCACCGGGCTCGGTTGACCCCCGAGCTCCACGCCGTCCTGCCCGTCCATGCGCACAGGCGTGCATCGCGATCGACGCGCCACGCGCGATACCCGATCACCGGCTCGATGAAGTCGGGAGCGCTCACGCCGGCGCCGGCTCTCGCGGCAGGGCAGGCTCGGGCTCGCGCTTCGGACGAGACGGCTCAGGCGCCGTCTCGCGTTCCCGGCGCTCCGGTGAGCGCGCCGGCGCGGGCAGCCGAACCGGCTCGATGCGCACCCGGCGCGACGGACCTGGAAGATCAAGGGCGGTCAGAGCCACGACCGGAAAACGTTAGGCGCGACACCGGACGCGAACTCGGATGACAGGCCCGGCACGCCGGCGACCGCGCGCTCACCTCGAGGTGACGTGAAGTCCTGCCCCAAAGATCTTCCTGCCGCTCTCGCGCCTTCTCACCCAAGGGCCTCGATCGGCGGGAGCCCGAACCCCGGGCCTCTCCCCCAGACCGCGAGCGCTCGAGTCAGGGGTGGGACGGTGGCGGGCATCGTCTCGACGCGCGGGCCGAGCCGCGCCAGGCTGTCGCGGACCAGGCCGACCACCGGGTCGCTCTCCTCGCTCCCCGCGAGCAGAAGGAGGTCGTACTCGGCGAGCAGCCGGTCGATCGCCGCGTCGCGCGGCCCGGTCACCACGACCACCATCGGCGCGTCCGTCGTCGCTTCGGCCCTGGCCGCCGAGGCGATCGCGGCCTCGGGCTCGGCGGGAAGCTCGACGCGAACGAGGCGCCCGGCCGCCCTCGCTCGCAGACCGCGCGCCTGCAGCGACCTCTCCAGACGCCGCGCGCGCCGCACCGGGGGCGCCGTCGCCCCCCGGCCGACGCTCGTTCCCGGCCGCCAGAGCGCGACGATGCCGATCGACGCCCGCCCCCGTCGAGCCGCCGCGAGTGCGACCGACGACCCGAGCGCAACGGCATCGACCGGGGAGCAGAGGACGATGACCGCCGGAGCGGCGCCGGACACGCGCACCGGCCTCGGCCTGGTCGGGGCCGGCTCGACGAACAGCCCGGAGAGTCGCCCGAGAAGCTCGTTCACCGCGCCCGCCCCGCGCCCCGCGTAGACGGCGAGGACGCGGCCGACCGTCCGGCGTCTGCGGTTGCCTCGGAGGCGAGGAGGTCGGCGAGCGAGGCCGTCAGGGCGGGTGGTCGCAGCCGGACCTCCACCTTGCGGCCGCGGACCTCCACCTCGACGCGCTCGCGCGACCAGCCCGGGAGGGCGTCGCGGACCGCGTCCGTCGGCTCGCGCTGCTGGAGCATGGCCACCGCTCCGGCCTCGGCGGCGTGGTCGGCAAGCTCCGCGGCGTAGCCCGCGGCGAGGAGTTGAAGGATCGCCGCGGCGACGAGCATCACCAGCGGGAGCATCGCCACGACCTCGACAGAGCCCTGGCCGAGCTCGCCGGCGCTGGGCACACGACGCGCACGACGCCCACGAGGCGACGGTCGCACCCTCACCCCTCCCCCTGCGGCTCGAAACGCGCTTCCGCGTCCACGCTGACCAGGCGCTTGGAGCCGAAGATCGAGCGGACCGGGAGGCTCACCTCCACCGCACCGTCCGAGCGAGCGCGCACCCGCATCCCGTCCTCGAGGTCCTCAGGCAGGACGCCGCGGGCCGCGCGGGCGGTATCGCTCCCCACCGCGTGCGCGCGAGCCGCCGCCCGCGCGGCCGAGCCCGCGAGCCACACGACCTGCCCGGCGATGGCCGCCTGCCAGAGCAGGGCGCCGAGCAGCACGATGACGGGCAGCAGGGCGACCAGCTCCACCGCCGCCTGCCCCCGCTCGTCGAGCACCCGTCGCATGCCCGCGAGTCTGCGGGTCCCCGCGTTACGTGCCTACTCGCAATCGTTGCGACATAGCGCAAGACCGGGGCACGAAGCGCGCAGCGAGGTGCTCAGAGATCCGATCAGTACCCGTACTGCCGCTGCGCGCGCCACACCCAGAAGAGGGCGCCGACGGCGCCGCAGATGAGCACGAGCCACACGACGGCCCCGATCCCCGTCTCGAACAGACGCTGCGAGGCGGTCAGGGTCAGGACGATCACCGCCACGGCGCCGTAGAGCAGGGCGCGGCGGCGATCGCCCAGCGAGAAGAGGTCGATGCGGCGCTCCATGTACATCCGCCCGGCGAACCACACGAGCCCCATGAGCATGAGGATCGTGAGCAGCGTCCCGAAGAAGGCAGCCGCCGGCCATCCACCGGGCAGGAACGCGACGGCCGCGGCGACGGCCAAGACGATCGCGACGTTGCGGGCGACCTTCATGCCCCCATCCTAGAGCGTCGTTCGCGCCGCTCCGGCACCCGAGGAACCGCGGCGGGCGAAGGGCGCGAGGGTCCGCGAGTGAGGGACGATCGCTGGAGTGTGCCGAGTTTTCGGCCTATATCGCGGATAAGTCGGCACACCCCCTCCCCGACGGCGGGGGCCGGTAGAGGAAGGGGTACGGCGGGCCGCTCAGCCGGGGACCGGCGAGCGGTCGAGCTCGTCGCCGGGGACGGGGACGGGGACGGGCAGCCGGTCCGCCGGCGGTTCGGCCAATGGGTCGTCCTCGGCCGGCTCGGGTGCGAAGCGGTAGCCGATCCCGAAGTGGGTGTGGATGTAGCGCCACCCGGGCGACGCCTTCTCGAGCTTGTGCCTGAGCTTGCGGACGAAGACGTCGACCGAGCGGTCGCCATGGGCCATCGCATAGCCCCAGACGTGCTGGTAGATCTCCTCGCGCTCGAGCACGTGGCCATGGGACTCGGCGAGCAGCCGGATGAGCTCGAACTCCCGCCGGGTCAGCTCGATGCTCTGCCCGTTGACGAAGGCCTGGTACTGGTCGAGCCTGATCTCGACCTCGCCGGCGGCGAGCGGCACCCTACCCGCGCGCGCCTCGGCGCGCTTGCGGCGCCGGACGACCGCCTCGACCCGAGCGATCAGCTCCTCGGGGTGGCAGGGCTTGGTCACCCAGTCGTCGGCGCCGAGCCGGAGCCCGCGCACGCGCTGGGCGACCGTCGAACGGCCCGTGCAGACGACTACCCCGAGGCCGGGAAGCGTCGAGCAGAGCTTCTCCAGGTACCCCCACCCCTGCGGGCCGAGAATCGCCAGGTCGACGACGATCGCGTTGAGCCGCATGGACACCACGGCGTCGACCGGGACGGCGCTGGCCAGCACGCGGTGCTGCCAGCCCACGCCGTCCAGGCGCCTTGAGAGCACCTGGATGAAGCCGCTGTCGGAATCGATGATCGCCAGCCGGGTGGACCCTGGGCCGGGCGCGGGCCGCTGCGCTTCGCCCGGGTAATGGGCGGCAGCGGCCGAGGTAGAGGCCTCCATACGCCGCGGAGGATAGAGGCCCACCACGACGCGACGTCCACCGCCCCTCCCTTCGATAACAGCCGCTTCACAAGTCGCCCGCAAAGAGGGAGGAAAGCGAAGAGGGTCGACCACGCCGATCGGGGCCAAGGGACGGAGCCGGGGAGGCGTTCCTTGGGAGGCTCGGGGGCGCGGGCGGGCGGTTTCCTACCGCCGCACGTGCGATGCGTCAGAGAACTCGCGGAAGAGCCCGGTGACCACGAAGGCGGTCTGCTCGCCGATGTCCACCGCGTTGTCGCCTATGCGCTCGAGGGCACGGGCGACGAGGATCATGTGCATCGCCCACTCGCGGACGTCGAGCTCGTCGCCGACCTCGAGGGCGAACCGGAAGACCTCGCGGTTGAGCCGATTGATCTCCTGATCCTGGCGGACGAGGTCCTCGGCGAGCGCGACGTCGCGAAGCTCGAAGCACTGCTTGGCCTGGCGCACCTCCGAGCGCGCCAGCCGGCCCATCTCCTCCACCTTGGCGAGGAGCTCGTCGTGGATCGGCGGCTCGTGGCCGGCCAGCGGGATGAGCTTGGCGATGTTGACGCACTGGTCGCCCATGCGCTCGATGTGGGTGATCACCTTGAGCAGAGCGGCGACGAGGCGCAGGTCGCCCGCCACCGGCGCCTGCAGGGCGAGCAGCGAGAGGATCCCCTGGTGGACCTCGAGGTAGCGGCCGTCGATGCGGTCGTCGTCGGCGATGACCAGCGAGGCGAGCTCGACGTCCTGGTGCTCGAGGGCCTCGAGCGTCCGCTGGAGCGTCGTGGAGACCATGTCGAGACCGCCGAGCGCCTGGACCTCGAGCGCCGCGAGCTCCTCCTGGAAGTGGATCCGTACTCCCTCGGGCACGGCCAGGCCCCCGCCCTACCCGACCTTGCCCGTCACGTATGCCTCCGTGCGCGAATCGGTGGGATTGGTGAAGACCGTGTTGGTCTGGTCGTACTCCACGACGCGGCCGGTGCGCTGCTTGCCGCTCTCGTCGAGCTCGACGGTGAAGAAGGCCGTCATGTCCGACACCCGCGCCGCCTGCTGCATGTTGTGGGTGACGATGACGATCGAGTAGTTCTCCTTGAGCTCGAGCATGAGATCCTCGATGCGCCCCGTGGAGATCGGGTCGAGCGCCGAGCAGGGCTCGTCCATCAGGATCACGTCGGGCTCGATGGCCAGACAGCGCGCGATGCACAGGCGCTGCTGCTGGCCGCCCGACATACCGAACGCGTTGGTCTTCATGCGGTCCTTGACCTCGTCCCACAGCGCCCCGCGGCGCAGGGCCCGCTCGACGATCTCGTCCATGTCGCCCTTGGTCCCCAGCACGCGCGGGCCGAAGGCGATGTTGTCATAGATCGACTTGGGAAACGGGTTGGGCTTCTGGAAGACCATGCCGATGCGCTTGCGCACCTGGACGGGATCGACCTCGGGGGCGTAGAGGTTCGACCCGTGGTAGTCGACCTCGCCGCTCACGCTCGCGCTGGGGATCAGGTCGTTCATCCGGTTCAGGCAGCGGATGAGCGTGCTCTTCCCGCAGCCCGAGGGCCCGATGAGCGCGGTGATCTCGTGCTCGTAGATCGGGAAGGAGATCTCACGCACCGCCGGCTTGGAGCCGTAGTGAACGCCGACGGACTTCAGGTCGAAGACCGCCGAGCGGTCGCGCCGCGCGATGTGGGGATCGCCGGAGGCGGTCGCGCGCTTGGCGACGTCGGTCACGCTGGACTCGTTCTCGGCTCCGCTGGGCCCGCGGGTCCCGCCGACGGCTTCGTCGGTCCGCCGCTCGCCGGGCTCGGTCATGCGTTCCACTTTAGACGTCCTTCTGCTCGGGGGCGTGCAACGCGGTCACCACTTCTGCTCGTAGCGATTGCGCAGCCAGATGGCGACGCTGTTCATGAGGATGATGAGGATCATGAGCACGAGGATGCCGCCCGCGGCAAGCGTCTTGAACTCGTCCTGAGAGTCAGTGCTCCACACGAAGATCTGGATCGGCAGGGCCGTGAACTCCGAGAAGAGCCCGTCGGGGTTGAAGGCCACGAACCCGGCGGCGCCGATCACCAGCAGCGGTGCCGTCTCCCCCGCCGCGCGCGAGAGCGCGAGGATCACCCCGGTGGCCACACCAGGGATCGAGGCGGGCAGCACCTGCTTCCAGATCGTCTGCCACTTGGTGGCCCCGAGGGCCATGGAGCCCTCGCGGATGGAGGGCGGGACCGCCCGAATCGCCTCGCGCCCGGCGATGATCACCACTGGGAGCACGAGGAGGCCGAGGGTGAGCCCGCCGGCAAGGATGACCCGGCCCAGGCTGAGCGGGCCGCGCACCAGGAAGGCGAGCCCCAGCAGGCCGTAGACCACCGACGGGACCGCCGCGAGGTTCTGGATGTTGACCTCGATCAAGCGGTTCCACCAGCGATCGGGGTCCGCGTACTCCTCGAGGTAGATCGCGGTGGCGACCCCTACGGGGACGATGAAGAGGGTGCACACCCCCATGAGCCACACGGTCCCCCACAGCGCCGAGGCGAGGCCAGAGCTGTCGATCCGAGTCTCCAGGCGCGAGGGCGCATTGGTGAGGAAGTCGAGGCTCAGCTTGCCGCCGCCGTCGCGAATGACGTCGAAGAAGATCGTCCCGAGGAGGGCAGCCGAGATCACCACGCAGAAGATCAGCAGCGCGCGAAACGCAAGGTCCTTGAACCGCTGGGCGACGTCGGCGGGCGGGACAGCCGGGCCGCGCGGCGCGGCGACCGCGTCGGCGGTCGCCCCGGGGGGAGGCGGCGGAGGGCTCACTCGTAGACCTGCCGGAAGCGTCGCACGAAGCGGATGGACACGAGGTTCATCAGCAGGGTGATCACGAAGAGCGCGATCCCGACCGCGAACACCGTCCCGTAGACGGCGCTGCCCGTCGGAATGTCGCCGCGCGCCGTGGCGCCGATGTAGGTGGTCATCGTCTCGTAGCCGGGCTGCGGGTCGATCCCCGTGTTGGGCTTCAGCCCGGCGGCGAGTAGGACGATCATCGTCTCGCCGATCGCTCGTGAGCCGCCGAGCACTATGGAGGCGACCACTCCCGAGAGCGCCGCGGGAAACACGACGCGCAGCGAGACCTGGATCTTCGAGGCGCCCAGGCCGTAGGCCCCCTCGCGCAGCGACTGCGGCACGGCGCTTAGCCCGTCCTCGGAGACAGAGGCGATGGTGGGGATGACCATGAAGCCCATGATCACCCCGGCCGACAGGGCGCTGAAGGTTCCGATGTTGAAGTTGAAGAGCCCCTTGAGCACCTCAGGGGTGAAGAAGGTCAGGGCGAAGAAGCCGAAGACGATGGTCGGGACGCCGGCCAGCAATTCGATGACCGGCTTGACCGCGCGGCGCACGCGGGGGCGCGCGTACTCGCTGAGGTAGAGCGCGATGCCCAACCCGAGCGGAACCGCGACGAGGAGCGCGATCCCCGTGACCAGCAGCGTCCCGTTGATAAGCGGCCAGACCCCGTACTCCTGGCTGATGCGCGGGTCCCATGTGCTCCCGAAGAGGAACTCGAAGATCCCGGCCTCTTCCGTGAAGAAGCTGATCGCCGGGAGGAGCAGCGAGATCACGATTCCGACCGTCGTCAGGACGGAGAGGACCGCCGCCACCATGAGCAGGACGCGTATGACCTGCTCGCCGCGGCGCGGCGGGTAGGCGAGGCTCGCTCCCCCCGGCGCCGAGAAGGCGCCGGGGGAGGTCACGACTTCCGGGGGCGGAGCCATGCCGTCGAGCCTGGAGACCAGCGGCCGGCTAGCCGGCCTTGGTCTCGGCCTCCTTGAGGGCCGCCTCGCCCTTGGTGGCCTGCTCGGGAGTCATCCCGACGATCTGGGCCTCCTTCGCGATGTCCGCCTGATTGGCCAGCACGAAGTCCATGAACGCCTTCACCTCAGGCCGGGCGAGCGCCTTCTCGCTCGGGTACATGAAGATCGGGCGCGAGAGCGGCTTGTAGGAGCCGTCCTGGATCGTCTGGGCGTTCGGCTTGACGCAGTTGGCCTCGCTCTCGCCGACGCCGACCAGGTTGAGCTTGTCCGTGGCCTGCTCGTAGTAGGAGAAGCCCAGGTAGCCGAGGCCGCCGGGCGAGCCCGAGACCCCCTCGACGATCACGTTGTCGTCCTCTGAGGGCTCGTAGTCCGAGCGCGACTGACCCTCCTCACCGTTGATCTGGTCGGTGAAGAAGTCGAAGGTGCCCGAGTCGGTGCCGGGCCCGAAGAGCTGCGCCGGAGTCTTGGGCAGCTTCGGATCGATCTCGTCGTAGCTCTTGACCTTCGAGCCCTTGTCCCACAGCTGCTTGAGCTGATCGACGGTCATGCAGTCGATCGTGAGGCTCTTGTTGGTGACGATCGCGATCCCGTCGTTGGCCACCTGGATCTCCTGGTAGGCCACCTTGTTCTTCTCGCAGACCGGGACCTCCTCGTCGGGCTTGATCGGCCGCGAGGCGTCGGAGATGTCGGTCTCGCCGGCGCAGAACTTCTCGAAGCCGCCGCCGGTGCCCGACGAGCCGACGGTGATCTTGACCTCGGGGTTGTCCTCGTTGAACAGCTCGGCCGCGGCCTGCGCGAAGGGCAGGACGGTGCTCGAGCCGTCGATGGCGATCTTGCCGGAGAGATCCTTTGCTCCGCCGCCGCCGCCACCGCTGTCGTCGTCGTCACCGCACGCGGCGGCGCCCAGCGACAGCGCCCCGAAGAGCAGCAGCGCGAGCGAGAGACGGGATGTCCTCACACTAGCTCCCTTGTTTGAAGTGTTGCGAACAGCGGCGAGGCTTCCAGGTGGCGCCACGGAGTCTGTTACCGAGTTGTGCCGTCCGTGTAAAATCGTTGTGAAGGCTCGGCGGAGAAGCGGTAGCCGAAGCCCACATGGGTGTGGATGAAGCGCCACTCGGGAAGGGCCGTCTCGAGCTTGTCGCGCAACTTGTGGACGTAGACGTCGACGGAGCGGTCCCCCACGCGCATCTCCGCCCCCCACACCACCGCGTAGAGGGCCTCGCGCGCGACGATGCGCTCCGCCCGGCGCGCAAGCTCGACGAGCAGCCCGAACTCGGTCACCGAGAGGTTCAGGGGACGTCCGTTGGCCAGGACCAGGCTCTCAGCCGGCCGCACCTCCAGCCGACCGGCCTGGAGCACTTCCCCGTCGTGCGCTGCCTCCATGGCCGATCACCCTCGCGCGCGGGCGCCCGTGCGTCGTTATCCCCGCGTGAAGCACATGTGAAACGGCTATGAACGATCGCTGCCCGGTGTCGGCCGCGCCGGCCGCCGGGTTTAGGGTGGTCGCATGCCGTGGCCCAGGCGCTCGCAGGATACCGACCCCGGGCTGCGCGAGCTCTTCGAGGAGTCCGGCCGCAACGTCGAGCGATCATGCCTCCTGCTGCGCGACCTGCTCTCCGACTACCCCGAGCATCCCGAGCTGACCAGCGCGCTGGTCGAGTGCGAGCACGAGGGCGACCGGATAACCCACGACATCATCCATCGGCTCAACGGCTCGGGCCGCGGACGCCTCCGCGGCGACCCCGCCGATTGGCACGCGCTCGCCACCGCCCTTGACGACATCGTCGACTACGCGGAGGAGACCGGAGCCGCCCTCGGGCTCTACAAGGTCGAGGCGCCCATGGAGCAGGCCATCGGGCTCGCCGAAGTGCTCGCCGGGTCGGGCGAGCAGGTGGCCCGGGCGCTGCGATCCATGGGCGGCGGAGCCGACCTGGCCTCCCACCTCGTAGAGATCCACCGCCTCGAGAACGAGGGCGATCGCCTCATGCGCGACGGGGTCGCCTCGCTCTTCGCGACCGGGATCGACCCGATGATCGTCATTCGCTGGAAGGACATCTTCGACACTCTCGAGCAGGCGGTCGACGCCTGCGAGACGGTGGCCCACATCCTCGAGGGCCTCGAGCTCAAGCGCCGCAGCAACCGTTGACCGACTCCTCGCCCGCGCCGCCGAGCAGCCGCGCGGTCACCGTCGCCAGGCCGGGCGCCTCGGGGCGGTGCGGGGGGTGGACCTCGAGCTGGAGCGGGGCGTCGTGGCCGAGGAGAACGGGCGCGACGGCCTCCCACGGGACCGTCCCCGTCCCGGGCGGGAGATGGAGGTCGAGGCGAAGCGGGTCGACCGTCGCGGGGGCCGAGCCGTGCTCCCGACCACCGAAGTTGTCGTGCAGGTGGAAGAGGGCGATGGCGGGCGCGGCCTCGTCAATGGTCTCCAGCGCGCCGACGATGTGCGCGTGGCCGACGTCGAAGCACATGCGCACCGCGTCCGAGCCTACGCGCTCGACGAGGTCGACCATGACCCTCGGGTCGTAGGAAACCCGCTGCTCGCCGCCGAACACGGGCGCGAGGTTCTCGACGGCCAGCGTGACGCCGAGCCCCTCCGCCAGCCGGCCGGCCCGGCGCAGGCCGCGCTCCTCCTCGCGAGTCGGCGCCCCGGCCGGGAGGTTGGCCGCGTGGAGGACCACCAGCTCCGCGCGCACGCGCGAGGCGTAGTCGAGCAGAGCGGCGAGCGGGCGAGCGTCGGCCGCGAGCAGGTCGTCGGGCGCGTGGAGCACGAGGCGCAGGGCGCCGACGTCGAGCGCGGCGCGCAGCGCGGCGGCGTGCCGAGCGGCCTCGGACCCGGTCAGCGTCGCCCGCGGCGGCGAGTGGACCTGAACCCAGCCGTACCCGGCGGCCTCGAAGGACTTCAGGCTCGCGGCGGTGGGCCACCACCCGGCCGGGACGTTGAGCCCGAGGCGACCGTCGAGCGGGCGCTCGACCGAGAGCGGTGCCAGAGCGACCCCGGTGGTCTGAGCCATGGAGGAAGGGTGGCCGGCGCCGGGCGGGGCGGTGTGAAAAGGCGGTGATGCCTCCTCATCTCCTCACGCCGGAGCGGGTACCAGTCAGGCAAGCGCCTCGTAGCGCTCGTAGAGCTCCTCCACCGCGCGCCTGGCTTCGGCGTGCCGTGCCGTGGAGCCGGCCGCGGCCTCGGGATCGGCCCACGCTCCGGGATCGGCGAGCTCGTCCTCGAGGGTGGCGAGTGCGGCCTCGGCCGCGGCGATCCGCCCCTCGAGCGCCTCCCGCCGAGCGAGCTGGTTCTTGGAGGGAGCGGCGGGCCTGCCGCCGTCGGGCTTCCGAACGCTCCTCCCGGATCCTGCGGCTCCCTTCCCAGCGCCGCGTCCGGCCCCCTTTCCCGGTGCGCCCGCGGCTCGCTTCGCCGCGCCGTCAGTGGCTCCTTCGCCCGCACCGTTCGCATGACCGGCGGCGCGCGCCTCGCGGGCGCGCAGGTACTCCGCCCATCCGCCCATGTAGTTGTGAAGCGTCCCGTCCTCGACCGCGACGGTTCGCGTACCGACCGCGTCGAGCAGGGCGCGGTCGTGGGAGACGAGCAGGACCGAGCCGCCGAAGCCCTGCAGGGCCGCCTCGAGCGCCTCGCGGGCGTGGAGGTCGAGGTGGTTGGTCGGCTCGTCGAGGATGAGCACGTTGGCCTCGGAGTGGACGAGTACGGCGAGCGCGAGACGCCGGCGCTCTCCCCCCGACAGCGCAGTGAGCGGCTTGTCGGCCTCCTCGCCGGAGAACAGGAAGCGACCGAGCAGCGCGCGCGCCTTGCCCGGGGTCAGGCCGGTCGCCCGCTGGGCCGCAGCGAGGACCGTGCCCTCCGTGCCAAGCTCGTCGGCGTGCTGAGAGAGGTAAGCGAGTGCGACGTTGTGCCCGCGGCGCAGCTTCCCGGCGAGCAGCTCCCGCCTCCCCGCGAGGGTCTCCAGGAGGGTCGTCTTGCCGCTGCCGTTGGGCCCGACCAACGAGACGTGCTCGCCTCGCTCGAGCCACAGCTCGGCGTCGCGCAGGAGCGGCTTCGAGCCCGCCTCTATGCTCGCTCCCTCGAGCTCGAAGATCACCCGCCCGCTGCGCTTGGCCGGGGCGAAGGCGAACTCCAGATCGCCCTCGCGGCGCAGCGGGGCATCGGCATCGGCATCGCCTCGGTCGAGCTTGTCTAGTCGCTTCACGCGCGACTGGGCCTGGCGGGCGCGGGTCCCTGCCTTGAAGCGAGTGACGAAACGCTCCAGCCGCTCGATCTCGGCGGCCTGGCGCTCGGCCGCACGGCCGGCGGCGAGCTCGCGAACCGCCTTCTCCCGGCGCCACGCGTGCCAGGTGCCCGCGAAGAACCGAGGGCGCCCACCCTCGAGCTCGAGCACGGCGGTCCCGACCGCTTCGAGGAACCAGCGGTCGTGGGCGACGAGGACGATCGCGGCGTCGAGCTCGGTCAGGCGCTGCTCGAGCCACTCCAGGGAGGCGATGTCGAGGTGGTTGGTGGGTTCGTCGAGAAGCAGGAGATCGGGGTCGGAGGCCAGCGCCCGGGCCAGCGAGGCGCGCGTCAGCTCCCCACCCGAGAACGTGTGCAGCTGGCGGTCGAGATCTGCGTCGCCGAAGCCCAGTCCGCGGACCTGGGCGGTGGCGCGGTCGCGCCACGCGTAGCCGCCGGCGTGCTCAAGGCGAGCCTGGGCCGCGCCGTAGCGGTCGAGGGTGGCGGTGGAAGCGTCGCCCTGCGCCATCGCGTCCTCGAGGCGCGCGAGCTCGGACTCGATGGCCACGAGCTCGGCGCACCCCGACAGGATGTAGTCGCGCAGCGCGAGGTCGCGCTCGCGCGGCGGTCGCTGGTCGTGCAGCGCCACGCGCGCGCCCTTCTGGAGCGCCAGCTGGCCGCCGTCGATCCCGGCCTCGCCCGCGAGCATGCGCAGCAGCGTCGTCTTGCCGGCCCCGTTGCGACCGGCGAGCGTCAGCCGATCCCGGCGCTCGAGCTTGAGCGAGACCCCACGCAGGAGCGGGGCTCCGGCGACGTCCTTGGCCAGGTCGGATGCGATGAGGACGGCCACGCGACGATGGTAGGCGCCGGCCCGCGATACCTCCCCAACGCCTCGAGTTGCGGACTTATCCAGATCTTCTCCAGTCGGTCACTGCGCCTTCACCGGTCGGCACCCGGCGCGCCAATAGCGTCGCTCCGATGCAGACGAGCACGCCCGTCTCCGACAGGACGACCCTGCCCATCGAGCTTCCCGCCGCGACCGACATCCTTCGCATCGGCAACCTCGAGATTCGCCCGCACGAGTATCAGCTGCTCGCCGACGGGGTGCGCGTCGGCCTCACCGTCCGCGAGTTCCAGACGTTCCTCGTTCTCGCCGAACGGCGCGACCGCGTCGTTCCCCGCCACGTCGTCTACGAGCTCGTATGGGGCGACCAGATGAGCCACCGCAACCGCTCCGTCGACGTGTTCGTGCGCAAGGTCCGCGGTAAGCTCGCCGACGCCGCCCCCGACTGGGCCTACATCCACACGCACTTCGGAATCGGCTACCGGCTCTCGCCCGAGCGCGTTCGGCCGCTGTAGCAATTCGCCCCCGCCCACCCCGGCGAGGCCCCACGCGCGGCCTCCTGCCATGGTTGATCCATGGCCGACGGGCAACTCCTCCTCGTCGTGGGCGCACTGCTCGCCGCCGGGCTCGTGGCCTCCATGGTCGCGGGCCGTGTGCGCGTTCCGGCGCTCCTGCTCTTCCTGGGGGTCGGGATGGCCATCGGCTCCGACGGCACCGGCTGGATCGAGTTCCAGGACTACGACCTCGCGCGCACCGTCGGGACCGTCGCCCTCGCGCTGATCCTCTTCGAGGGCGGGCTGGCCGCCGGCTTTCCCGAGATCCGCCCGGTCCTCGCGCCGGCCATCTCGCTGGCGATCGGCGGCACGGTCGCGACGGCGGCCCTGACCGGCGTGGCCGCCGTGTGGCTGTTCGACTTCTCGACGCTCGAGGGCCTGCTGCTCGGCTCGACCGTGGCGAGCACCGACGCGGCGGCGATCTTCGCCGCCCTGCGCACCTCGACGCTGCGCCGGCGCCTTGCGCGGACGCTGGAGGGGGAATCCGGGCTCAACGACCCGGTCGCCGTGCTGCTGGTGCTCGGCTTCATCGAGTGGCTCACGCGCCCGGATTACGGCGTCGTGGACATGCTCGGCCTGTTCGTCCGGGAGCTCGCGATCGGCGCCGCGGTCGGGCTCGCCGTCGGGGCGCTGGCCGCCGTGGGCTTCCGGCGCGCGCAGCTCGTCTCTCCCGGGCTGTTCCCGGTCGCATCGCTGGCCACCGTGGCGCTCGCGTTCGGCGGCGCCGACGTCCTGCACGGTTCGGGCTTCCTGGCCGCCTACCTCGCGGGCCTGTGGCTCGGGAGCGCGACGATCCCCGGGAAGCGGGCGGTGACGGTCTTCCACGAGGGCGTGGGATGGGTGGCGCAGATCGTCATGTTCCTCACGCTCGGCCTGCTCGTCTCCCCCTCGCAGCTCGACGACGTCGTGCTGGAGGGCACCGTCCTCGCTCTGGTGACCGCGGTCCTCGCGCGGCCCATCGCCGCGGCGTTGGCGACGGCGCCCTTCCGCTTCTCCTCGGGCGACCGGCTGGTGCTCGGCTGGGCGGGCCTGCGCGGGGCGGTGCCGGTCGTCCTGGCCACCTTCCCGGTGATCGAGGGCGTTCCGGGCTCGCTCGAGTTCTTCAACATCGTCTTCTTCGTCGTCGTCCTCTCGACCCTCGCGCAGGGCACGACCTTCGAGCCCCTCGCGCGAGTGCTGGGGGTGACCACGAAGGCGTCCGCGCTCCCCGAGGTGCTCACCGAAACCGGGACCGTCAGCAGGCTCGGCGCGGAGGTCGTCGAGTATGCCGTCGGCGAGACGGACGCTGTGGCGGGAGCGCGGATTCGCGACCTCGACCTCCCGCGCGAGGCGCTGGTCAACGTCATCGTCCGGGGCGAGGAGGCGATCCCGCCGCGCGGCTCGACGCGCCTGGAGGCCGGCGACGAGCTCCACGTCCTCGTCCGCCAGGAGGCGGCAGCGCAGCTGCCCCCGCTCCTCGAGCGCTGGCGCAATGGTCCGATCGGCCCACCTCCCCGGCCGCCGCGCCCGCCCCGCTCGCGCCCTCCCGTCTTCACCATGCGGCCGTGGAAGGAGGCAGACGGGCTCCCCGATCGCCCGGACAAGGTTCTCGACGCTGCGGTGGTCGAGCAGCTTCGCACCCGCCGCGACACCCCCGGCGCACTGGTCCTGCTCACCGACGGGCGCGTGGCGGCGTGCGGGCCGACGCTCGCCGTCGGCGGTCGGGAGCAGCTCACCGACTACGCGCGGCGTCGGCTGCGCCGCACGGAAGATGCGCGCGAGCGCGCTTGGTGGGAGGAGGTGATCGGCGCGCTCGCGGTGTGAGCGAGGTGGTCCAAGTGCGCGTACCCTTCGCGGAGTGTTTGAGCGCTTTACAGCCCGGGCTCGGCAAGTGGTCGAGTCGCTTGGCATTACCGTGGAGCACGCGAGGGAGCAGGTGGCCCGGGTCGCCCACGCGACGTTTTACATCACCACGGCATCCCCTACGTCAACGGGGATCCTCACCTCGGGTTCGCGCTCGAGTGCGTGCAGGCGGATGTTCCCGAGGATCCGAGCCAGGTCGTCTACGTCTGGTTCGACGCGCTTGCCAACTACGTCAGTGCGCTCGACTACGGGACCGACGGCGAGCGCTAGCAGCTAGCCGACCCGATCGAGATCGCCGACCGCCACGGGATCGACGCGCTGCGCTGGTGGTGCCTGCGCGACGCCCCGCGCACGGGCGATGCCGGCTTTCGTGAGGAGCTGCTCGCGGCGCGGGCGAACGAGCTCGCCGACGGCCTGGGCCCACGCGACAGCGCTGCACGCGGTGATCGACAGAACGCCGGGCGAGATCGACGACGCCCTCGCCCGCTTTGACTTCAGGGCGGCGACGGCCTCGCTGTGGCGCTCGGTAGAGGCCGCCAACCGGTTCGTCTCCATCACCCGACCTTGGGACCTGGCCAAGGCGGAACGTTCCGGCGACCTCGATGCCGGCGCCGGCCTTGACGAGGTCCTCGGTGCTCTGCTCATCGCGTGTCGCGTCATCTCGCGCGAGCTCCGGCCGTTCCTCCCGACGGCCAGCGAACGGATCGCGCACGCGCTCGCAGAGCTCGATCCGCAGCTCGGACGCCGGCTGTTCACGAAGGCGGTCACCGTCACAGGGCGGTAACGACGGGGTCACCGCGCGGTAACTAGACGCAGGTCTCGCGGCCTTAACGTCGCCCGCGCATCGTCCCCATCGCTCAGAAGGAGTGCGCAGCGTGTCTATACCAAGGTCCATCCGACGCACCTCGGCTGTCGCCGTGGCAGCCTCGGCGCTCGTCGCCGCTCCGGCTGCGGCGCTCAACTTCATCGACTTCGGC
>JBBPZA010000013.1:0-28407 GCA_038199375.1 Solirubrobacterales bacterium
CATCTCGGCCCCGCCGAGCCGGCCGGAGACCTGGACCTTCACTCCCTTGGCGCCCGACCGCATCGCGCTGGTCAGCGCGCGCTTCATGGCGCGCCGGAAGGCGACGCGGTTCTGGAGCTGCTCGGCGATCGACTGGGAGACGAGCTTGGCGTCGAGCTCGGGCCGCTTGATCTCGAAGATGTTGACCTTGATCTGCTTGCGGGTCATCCGGTGCAGGTCGCGGCGCAGGGCGTCGACCTCGGAGCCCGACTTCCCGATGACGATCCCCGGCCGAGCCGTGTGGATGTTGACCTCGACTTCGTTTGCGTCCTTGCGGATCGTGATGTCCGAGAGGCCGGCGTGCGAGAGCTTGTCGAGGATGTGCTTGCGGATGCGCACGTCCTCGGCCAGATAGTCGGCGAAGTGGCGTTCGTTGAACCAGTTCGCCTTCCAGTCGTGGATGTAGCCCACGCGCATGGACTCGGGATGGACCTTCTGTCCCATAAAGCTTTCAGTTACTCCTTCGGGGTGAGCGTGATCGTGAGGTGGCTGGTGCGCTTGCGGATGCGGGTCGCGCGCCCCATGGCGCGCGGGCGGAAGCGCTTGAGGGTAGGACCTTCGTCAGCGTGGATGGCGGCGATGCGCATCTCGTCGCCGATCAACTCGTGGTTGTGCTCGGCGTTTGCGATGGCGGACTCGAGGACCTTGCTCCAGTCGCGCGCGACCGATCGCGGCGAGAGCCCGAGGATTGCCCGGGCCTCCTCGACGTCCTTTCCGCGCACGTGGTCGGCGACCA
Source organism: Solirubrobacterales bacterium (assembly GCA_038199375.1). Taxonomy (GTDB): domain Bacteria; phylum Actinomycetota; class Thermoleophilia; order Solirubrobacterales; family Solirubrobacteraceae; genus JBBPZA01. The sequence continues at coordinate 776 of JBBPZA010000013.1, forward strand.
GGCGTGCCTTCCGAGCGCTCGTGCGTACGTACTTCGCCTGCGCGCGCACGAGGGGCGCTCCCTCGCGCGGGGTGGAGCGGCGGCGCTGTGGAGCGGGCGCTTCTTGCACCGGCTCGTCGGCGCGGCGCCGGCGCAGGCGGCTTCGCTTCGGAGCGGCGGTCTCCACGCCGCCCGCCGCATCGCCGGCCTCCGCAGGTTCCTTTTCGCTCGGAGCAGCCGGATCGTCCGTATCGCCGGCGCTCGCGACCGCCGCGGCACCCTCTTCGTCGCCGGCGTCATCGCTCGCGTCGCGAGCCTCTGCGCTCGCAGCCGCTGCGTCGTCCTCGTCGCCCGCCTCCGCGCTCACATCCGCCGCGTCGTCCTCGTCGCGCGCCTCCGCGCTCACATCCGCCGCATCGTCCTCGTCGCCCGCCTCCGCGCTGGGCGCCTCGGCGTCGGCTTCCTCGCCCGCGGCGACCGACGCGTCGTCCTCGTCGCCCGAGGCCGCAACGGCGTCCTTGTCGACGCCCGTTTCATCGGCCGCCGCGTCCTTGTCGCGCTTGCGAAACCGGCGGCGCTTGGCCTTGCCCTCGGACTGCTCGGCCTGGTCGGCGCTCTGCGCCGACTCCTCCTGAGCTGCCGCCTCGGCGGACTGCTTCGCGTCCTCCGCCAGCTTCTCCTCGGGCTCCGATCCTCCACCGCCCTTGACGATGCGCTGCCGATCCCGACCGCTCATCGCCGTCTGCCCGAGTCGGAGTGACCGCGGTAGGTGCGCGTGGGGGCGAACTCGCCGAGCTTGTGGCCGACCATCGACTCGCTGACGAAGACGGGGATGTGCTTGCGCCCGTCGTGGACGGCGATGGTGTGACCGACCATCTCGGGGAAGATCGTCGAAGTCCGCGACCAGGTGCGGATCATCTGCTTGGTGTTGGACCGGTTCAGGGCCTCGATGCGCGCCATCAGGCGCTCTTCGACGAACGGTCCCTTCTTGCTCGAGCGGCTCAAGTCATTTCCTCCGGCCGGATGCGGAGAGGGGCACGGTCGCAGCGACTCATCGCTTCTTGCCCCTTCTCCGGCCGCGGACGATGTAGCGGTCGGACTTCTTGCTCTTCTTGCGCGTGCGGTAGCCCAGGGTAGGGACTCCCCACGGGGTGACGGGGTGGCGCCCGGCGGTGGTCGATCCCTCGCCCCCGCCGTGGGGGTGGTCGACGGGGTTCATCGCGGTGCCCCGGGTCTGCGGGCGCACGCCCATGTGGCGCTTGCGGCCGGCCTTGCCGATCTTGACGTTCTGGTGGTCTGCGTTGCCGATCGTGCCGACCGTCGCGCGACACTCCGAGCGCACCATCCGCATCTCGCCGGAAGGCAGGCGCAGGGTCGCCATGTCGCCCTCGCGCGCCATGAGCTGGACCGCGGCGCCCGCCGCCCGGCCGAGCTGACCACCGCGGCCGGGCTGGAGCTCGACGCTGTTGACCACGGTGCCGATGGGCATCCTGGCCAGCGGCATGCTGTTGCCCACCGCGATGTCGGCCTCGGGACCCGACTGCACGGTCATCCCCACCCGCAGCCGGCCCGGGGCGAGGATGTAGGCCTTGACCCCGTCGACGTAGTGCAGCAGGGCGATGTAGGCGGAGCGGTTGGGGTCGTACTCGATGGATGCGACCCTGGCCGGGATGCCGTCGCGGCGGCGCTTGAAGTCGATCCGGCGGTAGAGGCGCTTGGCTCCGCCGCCGCGGTGCCGCGAGGTCTTGCGGCCGTGGACGTTTCGCCCGCCCGACTTCTTGAGGCCCTCGACGAGCGACTTCTCGGGCTCTGACTTCGTGATCTCCTGGTAGTCCGGGTAGGTCGAGAACCGCCGCCCGGGACTCGTCGGCTTGGGTTTGCGAGTGGGCATTACAAGTCGCCTCCGACCTCGAGCCCGGCAAAGATCGGGATGCTGTCGCCCTCGCGAACCTGGACGACCGCCTTCTTCCAGGCGCGCGTCTGGCCGGAGATGAGGCCGCGGCGCTTTGGCTTGGGTCGCACGTTCATGGTGCGAACCTCGAGCACCTTGACGTCGAACAGCCGCTCGACGGCCTGGCGGATCTCGGTCTTGTGCGCCTTGGGGTGGACGCGGAACGTGTAGCGGTCGGCCGCGGCGAGGGCATAGCTCTTCTCCGAGACGATCGGCCGGATGATCACCTGGCTGTGGTCCATCAGGCGGCCCCCTCTGCGGAAGCGGGGGCGTCGGCGGAAGGCGGCCCGTCGGCGGTGGCGGCGCGGCCGGCGGCCTCTCCACGGCCGGTGCCCTCCCCCTTGGCCCGCGCGGTGAGCGCGTCGAGCGCCGCTTGGGAGACGATGAGCGACGCCGCCGCGAGGAGGTCTGCGATCCCCACGCTCTCCGCGGGCAGCACGGACACCCGCGCGATGTTGCGAAAGGACCGTTCGGCCGTCGTCTCGTCGGAGCCGAGCGCGATGAGCGTCGGGCGCGCCTGATCCCAGCCGCCGAGCAGGTCGGCCGCCCGTTTAGTGGCCGGCGCGTCGAAGGCGTCGGGCTCGAGCACGGCGAGCGAGCCCCGTCCGGCATGGAGCGAGAGCGCGCTGCGCAGCGCCGTGCGGCGGGCCTTGCGATTGACCTTGATGGTGAACGACCGCGGGCTGGGCCCGAAGACGGTGCCGCCGCCGGTCCAGATGGGCGAGCGGATCGAGCCCGCGCGAGCGCGGCCGGTGCCCTTCTGGCGCCAGGGCTTGGCGCCGCCGCCGCGCACCTTGCCGCGCGTGCGGGTCGCGGCGGTTCCCCGCCGGCGTGCCGCGAGCTCGGCGCGCACGCACTCGTGCACCAGGCCCTCGTTCCAGCGGGCCTCCCAGACCTCCGGGTCGAGCGCCACGGTGCCGGTCGCATCGCCGAGTCGCGGTGCGTCAGCCATCGGTTCTCACCTCGACGATCCCGTTCCGAGGGCCCGGCGCGGAGCCGCGGACGAGCAGGAGGTTCTCCCCCGCGATGACCTCGACGACCTCGACTCCGCGCTGGGTGACGCGCTTGCCGCCCATGCGGCCCGGGCCCCGGATGCCCTTGAACACCCGCGAGGGGGTAGCCGAGGCGCCGATCGAGCCGGGGGCGCGCACGTTGTGGGAGCCGTGGCTGACGGGCCCGCGCGAGAAGTTGTGGCGCTTGATCGTTCCCTGGAAGCCCTTCCCCTTGGAGACGCCGGAGATCTTGACCCGCATCCCGGGCTCGAAGACGTCGACCTTGACCTCCTCGCCCACCATCAGCTCTCCGGCCTCGTCGCGGAACTCGCGCACGTGGCGAAGCGGCGGGGCGTCGGCCTTCTTGAGGTGGCCGAGCTGGGCCCGGGTCAAGTGCTTGGGCTTGACCTCGCCGAAGGCGAGCTGGACGGCCTCGTAGCCGTCGCGCTCCTCGGTGCGGATCGCGGTCACGTGGCACGGGCCGGCCTGAAGGACGGTCACGCGATCGACGCTTCCGTCTTCGCGGAAGCGCTGGGTCATGCCGAGCTTGCGGGCGAGAATGGCGGGCATCAGGAGGCGAGGCGGATCTCGATGTCCACGCCGGCGGGCAGCTGGTCGAGGCGTTGGAGCGAGTCGACCGTCTTGGGAGTGGGCTGGTGGATGTCGATCAGCCGCTTGTGGGTGCGGATCTCGAAGTGCTCGCGCGAGTCCTTGTCCTTGAAGGGCGAGCGAATCACGCAGTAGACGTTCTTCTCGGTGGGCAGGGGAACGGGACCGGCGACGGTCGCGCCGGTGCGCGTCGCGGTGTCGACGATCTCCTTGGCCGCCGTCTCGATCGCCGAGGTGTCATAGGACTTCAGGCGGATCCTGATCTTGTTCTGCGCTGCGCTTGCCACGTGGGCCGTTCCCTAACTGTCTCTGTGCGTGGGAGAGGCGAGTCCCCGGTCCTGAGGGACCCGCCTCGTGGTCGTATCAGTCGGTTTCCTGAACCGAGGCCCGCTGGTCGCGGGCCCCGGTCTCGCTACTTGATGACTTCGGTCACGACGCCCGAGCCCACCGTGCGGCCGCCCTCGCGAATCGCGAAGCGCAGCCCCTTGTCCATGGCGATCGGCTGGATGAGCTCGACCTCCATGCCGATGTTGTCGCCGGGCATGACCATCTCGACGCCCTCGGGGAGGTTTGCGACCCCGGTCACGTCGGTCGTACGGAAGTAGAACTGCGGCCGGTAGCCGGTGAAGAACGGCGTGTGACGGCCGCCCTCCTCCTTCTTGAGGACGTAGACCTCGGCGTTGAACTGGGTGTGCGGGGTGATCGAGCCCGGCTTGCAGAGCACCTGCCCGCGCTCGATGTCCTCGCGCTTGGTGCCGCGCAGCAGGCAGCCGACGTTGTCGCCCGCCTGGCCCTGGTCGAGGATCTTGCGGAACATCTCCACGCCGGTGACCACCGTCGTCGTCGTGTCGGTGATGCCCACGATCTCGACGTTCTCGCCCGTCTTGATGACTCCCTGCTCGACACGGCCGGTCGCGACGGTGCCGCGGCCGGTGATCGAGAAGACGTCCTCGACGGGCATGAGGAAGGGCTTGTCGAGATCGCGCTCGGGCTCGGGGATGTAGGTGTCCAGCGCCTCGGCGAGGTCGAGGATCTTCTGCTTGGCGTCCGCGTCGCCCTCGAGCGCCTTGAGCGCCGAGCCGGTCACGAACGGGATGTCGTCGCCGGGGAACTCGTACTCCGAGAGCAGCTCGCGGACCTCGACCTCGACGAGCTCGAGGAGCTCGTCATCGTCGACCATGTCGGCCTTGTTGAGGAAGACGACGATGTAGGGCACGCCCACCTGGCGGGCGAGCAGGATGTGCTCGCGCGTCTGGGGCATCGGCCCGTCGGCCGCCGAGACCACGAGGATCGCGCCGTCCATCTGCGCCGCGCCGGTGATCATGTTCTTGACGTAGTCGGCGTGGCCGGGGCAGTCGACGTGCGCGTAGTGCCGGTTGGCCGTCTGGTACTCGACGTGCGAGGTGGCGATGGTGATCCCGCGCGCCTTCTCCTCCGGCGCGTTGTCGATCTCCTCGAAGCTCTTGGCCTCGGCGCCCCCGGCCTCGGCAAGGACCTGCGTGATCGCCGCGGTCAGCGTGGTCTTGCCGTGGTCGATGTGACCAATTGTGCCGACGTTTACGTGCGGCTTGTCGCGCTCGAACTTCGCTTTCGCCACTTTCTGTTCGCTCCTTTTGCTAGTCGAAAGGCTCGCCGCAACGGGCGAACCCAAGAAAGGTACTAAGAATGCTCAGGCGGCCTCGGCCTGGCCGTTGCGGCCCTCGACGATGCGCTCGGCGATGTTCGGGGGCACTTCCTCGTAGCCCTCGAACTGCATCGTGTAGGTGGCGCGGCCCTGGGTCATCGTCCGCACGTCGGTCGCGTAGCCGAACATCTCGCTCAGCGGGACCGACGCGGTGACCACCTGTGCGTTGCCGCGGGGCTCCATGCCGTGGACGCGCCCGCGACGGCGGTTGAGGTCGCCGATGACGTCGCCCAGGAACTCCTCGGGCATGACGACCTCGACGGCGAAGACCGGCTCGAGGAGCACGGGCTTGGCCCGCCGCGCCGCCTCCCGGAGGGCGATCGAGCCCGCGACCTTGAAGGCGATCTCAGAGGAGTCGACGTCGTGGTACTTGCCGTCGACGAGCGTCACGCGAACGTCGACCATGGGATAGCCGGCCTTCACGCCGTTCTCCAGGGCCTCCTCGACGCCCTTCTCCACCGCGGGGATGAACTCCGAGGGGATCGAGCCGCCCCGGATCTTGTTGACGAAGTCAAAGCCTTCTCCCGGCGCGGGCTCGAGGTCGATGCTCACGACGCCGTACTGGCCCGAGCCACCCGTCTGGCGGACGAACTTGCCCTCCACCTTGCGGGCCTCGCCGCGGACGGTCTCGCGGTAGGAGACCTGCGGGCGACCGACGTTCCCCTGCACCCTGAACTCGCGCAGCATGCGGTCGACGAGCACCTCGAGATGCAGCTCGCCCATCCCCGAGATCTCGGTCTGACCCGACTCCTCGTTGGTGCGCACCTGGAAGGTTGGGTCCTCCTCGGACAGGCGGGCCAGCGCCGTGGCCATCTTCTCCTGGTCGGCCTTGGTCTTGGGCTCGATCGCCACCGAGATCACGGGCTCGGGGAACACGATGGTCTCCAGCTTGATCGGCCGATCGGGCGCGGCGAGCGTGTCGCCGGTGGAGACCTGCTTGATCCCCACGGCGGCGGCGATGTCGCCCGCGCCCACCGACGGAACCTCCTCGCGGTGGTTGGCGTGCATCATCAGGATGCGTCCCACGCGCTCCGTACGGCCGCTGGAGACGTTGAGCACGCGCGAGCCGGCCTCGAGGCGACCCGAGTAGACGCGGAAGTAGGTGAGCTTGCCGACGTAGGGGTCGGCCGTGATCTTGAAGGCGAGCGCGGAGAACGGCTCGTCGACGGAGGCAAGGCGCCGGGCCGGGCGATCCTCCTCGCCCTTGACCGGCTCGAGGCCCTGGACGGGCGGGACCTCCAGCGGCGAGGGCAGGTAGTCGAGCACCGCGTCGAGCAGCGGCTGGACGCCCTTGTTCTTGAACGAGGAGCCGCACAGGACCGGGGTCAGCTTGGTACCGAGCGTCGCCTTGCGGATTGCCTCCTTGAGGCGATCCACGGGTACGTCGTGCTCCTCCAGGATCATCTCGACGAGGCCGTCGTCGTAGCGGGAGACCTCCTCGAGCAGGTGCTCGCGCGCGGCCGCGGCCTCCTCGGCGAGCTCTGCGGGGATGTCGACGATCTCCTGGTCGACCCCGAGCTCGTCGCCCTCGTTGTAGACGATCGCCTGGTTGGCCACCAGGTCCACGATCCCGCGGAAGTCCCCCTCCGAGCCGATGGGGAGCTGGATCGGCACCGGATGGGCGCCGAGCCGGTCGATCATCGTCTGCACGCCGCGGTCGAAGTCCGCGCCGATGCGGTCCATCTTGTTGATGTAGGCGATCCGCGGGACGTGGTACTTGTCGGCCTGACGCCAGACCGTCTCTGACTGGGGCTCGACGCCGGCGACCGAGTCGAAGAGCGCGATGGCGCCGTCGAGGACCCGCAGGGAGCGCTCCACCTCGACGGTGAAGTCGACGTGGCCCGGGGTGTCGATGATGTTGATGCGGTGGCCCCTCCACTCCGCGGTCGTGGCGGCCGAGGTGATCGTGATGCCGCGCTCCTGCTCCTGGGCCATCCAGTCCATCGTCGCGGCGCCCTCGTGGACCTCCCCCATCTTGTGGGTACGGCCCGTGTAATAGAGGATGCGCTCGGTGGTCGTCGTCTTGCCGGCGTCGATGTGCGCCATGATCCCGATGTTCCGGGTCCTCTCGAGGGATGTGGGTGTCATGGCAAGAAAAAGGGCCCATCGGGCCCCGAACAGACGGCGTTGTCGGTCCGGCGCGGTTCGTTAGGCGAACAAGGTCTCCACGGTGTGCGGTCTCCAAACCGCGGGGTGCGCACGGATGAGCGCTCCCCACGGCGTGCGGCCGCATGATAGCAGCGCTCGGCGGCCTTCCATGGCCCGCCACAGAGCCCTGAGGGCGCTCTCCGCGGCTCTGATGCTCGCCGGCCTGATCGCGGGCTGCTGCTCGTCGCGGCGGACTTCTCGACCCTGATCGAGGTCAAGGTCGTCACCGTCGTCAAGGACCGCTCACGGGCGCAGAGCAGCATGCCTACGCCCTCGTTCCGCTCGGCGCCCTGGCCGTCCCCATGGCGGCGGGGGCCGCCGTGGGCCGGAGCCGGCCCTCCGCAGCCGCGCTCGCGGGCCTAGCTCGCAGTCCGCGCCGCTCAGTCGCCCAGCGCGTCGATCTTCGCCCAGGTGTTCGGACCAACGATGCCGTCGACGGTCAGCCCGTAGTCACCCTGGAGCTTCTTGACCGCCGATGCGGTCTTGCTCCCGTAGACCCCGTCCACGCCGCCGGTGTCGTACCCGGCAAGGCTCATGCGCTTCTGGGCGCGCCGGACGGGCAGGCCGCGCGACCCTGACTTCAGGATCGGCTCACTCTGGTCGGCCTCGTCGAGATTGAGCCACGTGATCGGGCCGACCACGCCGTCGGCGGTGATGCCCCGGTCCCCCTGGAAGGCCTTTACCGCCGCCTCGGTCTTGGCGCCGAAGGTCCCGTCCACCGCCCCGGGGTCATAGCCCAAGTCCTTCAGACCCTGCTGGAAGTCCCTGACCGGCTGACCGGTCGAGCCCTTCTTGAGCACTGGCTCCGCCATGACGCCCGCCTTTTCTTCGCTCGAGCCGTTCCTGGCAGGGTTCGCCGCACCGTGGCGAGCGCGAGTCTCCCACGCAACCCCGGCCAGACGCAAGCGGGCCCACCCGTAGAGGGATACTGGACGCATGACCGCCACTCCCGCGGACGACGCGGTGGCCGCCTTCCTGGCGTCGAAGCCTGCCGCCGTCCCGGCGCCGTGGCGATGGGAGCTCGTCCTCATCGCCGCCGAGACCGCGCTATTCGCGCCGGCGCACTCTTCCTCGCTGGGCGCCTTGGCGTGGATCGTCCCCACCTGGTCCGCACAAAAGGCGCTGCTCGCCGTGCGCGAGAACCTCGAGCGCGCCCGGGCTCGAGAGCTCGGGCTTCAGCGCACCGGAGACCTGCCGCCCGCGCTGCGACAGCTGCCGCGCATGCCCATACCGGTGAACGCACTGAGCGAGAGCGCGCGCGCACCGATCCTCCTGGCGTCGCCGATCCACCCCTTCACCACCGGCGCCACGCTACTCCTGGCCCGGCCGTGACAGCCCTACGCCGCCGCCGGGGCAACCCCCCCCGCCGCCACGAAGGTGGGAAGACGCACTCGGCTTGAGCCTCGCGAACGCGCTACTCAGACGCTGGGACTGGAGAGCCGCGGGAGGACCCAGATAGCGAACCCGCTGGTCAGACGGTGGAACTTGAAAGCCGCAGGCGGCCCCAGGTAGTCCTCCCCCCCCACCAGCGGCGCTGGTGACGGGTTCCGCCGTCGAGATCGGCGAGCTTCAGCCGGCGAGCAGGCGTGCCTGGCAAGGACGCAGCCGAAGCAGGTAGCACCGCTACCTGCGAGGCGAGGACGCCGCCAGGCGCGTCAGCGCAGCCGGCTCAAGCCGCCGAGATCGGCGGTGGGGCCCGTCACCAGCGATAGTGTGCGAAGGCCTTGTTGGCCTGCGCCATGCGATAGATGTCGTCCTTGCGCTTGTAGGCGCCGCCCTGCTGGGACTGGGCGTCGAGCAGCTCGTTGGCCAGGCGCTGGGCCATGGTCTTCTCTCGCCGGTTGCGCGCGAACTCGACCAGCCAGCGGACGGCGAGCGCGCGGGCGCGGCGGGCCGGGACCTCGACGGGCACCTGGTAGGTGGCGCCGCCGACCCGACGCGAGCGGACCTCGAGCACGGGGGTCAAGGACTTGATCGACTGCTCGAGCGCCTCGACCGGGTCCTTCCCGCTTCGCTCGGAGAGGATCGCCAGCGCGTCGTAGACGATTCGCTCGGCGTGGCTCTTCTTGCCGTCGAGCATGACCTTGTTGGTCACCTGCTGGACGAGGCGCGAGCGGTGGACGGGGTCCGGCTCGACGGGCCGGATCTGAGCGGCGGCGCGGCGCGGCATGGGTCGGGCCTACTTGCTCTTCACGCCGTACTGGGAGCGCGCCTTCTTGCGGTCGCTCACGCCGGCGGCGTCGAGCGTCCCGCGCACGACCTTGTAGCGCACTCCCGGAAGGTCCTTGACGCGACCGCCGCGGACGAGCACCACCGAGTGCTCCTGGAGGTTGTGCCCCTCGCCCGGAATGTAGGCGGTGATCTCCATCTGGTTGGTCAGGCGCACGCGGGCGACCTTACGCAGGGCTGAGTTGGGCTTCTTGGGCGTGATCGTGTAGACGCGGGTGCACACGCCGCGGCGCTGGGGCGCCGCGGTCCGGCGCTTGCGGCCCTTGCTCTGCTTGAGGCCGGGGGTGGCGAGCTTTCGCTTCGGCGCGGTGCGGCCCTTGCGGATGAGCTGGCTGGTGGTCGGCATGCGGCGCAGGATGCTAGCAGCGAGGCGCCGGGACGCATGGGCGCGGACCGGGGAGGCGTCGCGCGCGTCAGGCCGTTGCGGGCGCCTGGCCTGCCACCCGCACGGGCGCCGGCATGAGCGCCGAGGCGACGCAGACCATCACGAACGCGCACGCCTGCACGACGATCCCGAGCGCGTCACCGGGCATCGGGTCGCCGAAGACGATGAAGCCGCCGGAGATCGCCGCGATGTTGGCAGCCGTGCCCGTCATCACGATGACCGGCACGGCCTCCCCGACCTGCAGGCCACGCGCCGATGCGTAGAAGGCGGCGATGCTGGCGACGATCGCGATGAGCATCCACGGGCTCACGAAGCCCAAGAGGCCCCCGCTGCCCACCAGGCCAGTGATGGCCTTGATGGCGACGTCCGAGACACCGAAGAGGACACCCGCGGCTGCGCCGAGCATGACCCCGTGGTGCTCCTCGGGGCCGCCGAGGCGCTTGTTCATGATGAGCAGCGCGCCGAGTCCGAGGAGCACGGCCTCGAAGGCGATCATCCCGGGGACCGAGAAGCTCGAGTGCGCGCCAGCGCCGCCGGGCAGCGTGACCCCGATGAGGACCAGGCCGCCCGCAGTCAAGGCGACGCCGGCCCACTGACGCGGGCCGACCTGGAAGCCGAAGAACCGCTCGGCCAGGATGGCGACCAGCACGATCCCGCCCGAGAGCACCGCCTGGACGACCGAGAGCGGCGCGAGCGCGAGGGCGGCGACGTGCAGGCCGAAGGCGCCCGTGGCGACCGCCATGCCGATCGCGAACCACTTCGAGCCGAAGAGGCCCACAGCGCTACGCAGCGGGTGACGCATGTCGACCGACGGCGCCGCGCAAGCCCCCCGGTGCTTGTAGAGGAAGCCCAGGTTGGTCGCGAAGGCGCAGCCAAGCGCGAGCAGGATGCCGAGTTGAAGCGTCATGAAAGAGGAGGTGAAGCGTTCCCTGCCGGCCGTGGGATTCCGCGACCGACGCCGTGGTCATCGGTCGTCTTGCTCTCCCGCTTGACGTTCCGATCGACCGAGTGCCCCAGCCTAGCGACTTTGCACGTCATGGGTCGCGTGCGCTTTGTAACGAAACTGTCCGCAAACAGCGAAAATCCAGCCCTGCTCGTCGACCTCGACGGGACCGATCGGCTGTTCTGCTCAGGGTCCAACGCCCGTCCAGACGGAGACGTGTCTCCCGGTCGACTGCATCGTCCATTCCTTTCGGCCACAACCAGTTTGCACCTCCTCCTTCGCCGAGCGCTTGCTGCTCTGGCCGAAAAGAAGGCGAACGAGTACCTGCCCTCGGTTCCGGGTGTACCCGGTCGGCTGCGATTTCTCACCCTCGACCGCGAGATTCTTCTCGCGGCCGGTCACAGCTGCCCCTCAGGGGACTCGCTGGCCGCGAGAGTTGGGCAGGGGATGAACTCTGATGCCCTCGACGCGCGCCACCTCGATCACTGCGCGATCGGCCGTGGCGATCAAATCGGCCTCGCCGGCCAGGGCCAACAGGAAGCAGTCGGCGATCGAGATCGCCGCCGCCCCACGCCGGTAGTGGCGAGCACGGATCCCAGCCGCTCGCCACGCGCTGTTGGGCTCGACGGCGAGGAGGGCGAGCGGCCCGTCGGTCAGCGGATCGATCACGCCGCGTGCTTCCTCGACGGCGATCCCGAAGCGTCGCGCGAGTACGTCAAGCGCCTCGGCGAGGTTGACGGCGCTCATGCCGGTGTCCTGTGCACGAAGCAGCCCCTCCACCTCCGGCGCGGCCTTCTCTCCCCCCAGGAGCGCGACGAGGGCCTGGGCGTCGAGAAGGATCACCGCCGGCCATAGCGGCGATCCTCGCGCTCGGCGTCCTCCTCGCGGTCGAGCCGCCGAGCCTCATCGCTGGACATCTCGCGCATCCGCTCCGCGAAGGCGCCTGCCGCCGCAGCGATCGGATCATCTGGCGCCGGCCTGATCACGAGTCGGTCGCCGTGGTCCTCGGCCATCACGGTGGACGTCCGCCAGCGTTTTCTCACCGCCGCGGGAACTGACACCTGTCCCCCTTGCGAAATCTTAAGGCGCTGCGCCATGGCCATGGAAATCTACCATGGAGCCAATGCTGCCGGCGTCGGCGGTCCACAGAAGAGCGTCAGGGCTGTACTAGGAGTCTTCGCGTTCGCCCTCGCCGATGTCGAGCTCGGCGAGCTCGTCGGCCAGGCCGCCACCGTTGCCCGCCGGCACGTCGGCCAGGCTCGAGAAGTGCTCCTCCAGGCCGCCGCCGCCCAGGCCGTCGAGCTCACCCTCGCCCAGACCCAGCTCGGCCGCGAGGTCGTCGGCCTCGAGCATCCCGACGTCGTCGATCGCCCGCGGCATCGGCTCGGTCGGCTCGATCTCGATACGCCGATAGCGCTTCAGCCCGGTTGCGGCCGGAATGAGCTTGCCGATGATCACGTTCTCCTTGAGGCCGTGAAGACGATCGATCTTGCCCTCCAACGCCGCGTCGGTGAGCACCTTCGTGGTCTCCTGAAACGAAGCCGCCGACAAGAAGGAATCGGTGTTCAACGACGCCTTGGTGATCCCCAACACGATCTCCTCCGCCTGCGCGGTCTCGCCGCCCGCCTGCTTGCTCGAGTCGTTGATCCGCGCGTACTCGTGACGGTCGATGAACATGCCCGGCAAAAGATCGGTGTCGCCCTTCTGATCGACGCGCACCTTCTTCATCATCTGACGCACGATGAGCTCGATGTGCTTGTCGTTGATGTCGACGCCCTGGGACTTGTAGACCTCCTGGACCCCGGCGACCATGTAGAGCTCGGTCCGCGTGCGACGCTCGGGCTGGGACTGGCCGCCATGGGCGAGAATGTCAGCCGGGTAGAGGTTTCCCTCGTTGAGCTGCTCCCCGACGCTCACCTGCTGGCCGTCCAATACGAGCAGCCGGGTGCGCCGCGGGAAGGTGTCGCGATGCTCCTCGCCCGCCTCGTCGGTGATGACCACCGTCCGCGACTTGTCGGTGTCCTCAATCGAGACGCGGCCCTCGAACTCGGCCATCTTGGCCAGCCCCTTGGGCTTGCGCGCCTCGAAGAGCTCGACCACCCGCGGCAGGCCATGCGTGATGTCCGCCCCCGCGATACCACCGGTGTGGAAGGTCCGCATCGTCAGCTGCGTCCCCGGCTCACCGATCGACTGCGCCGCGATGATCCCCACCGCGTCGCCGATCTGCGCCGTGGCGCCCGTGGCCAGCGACCGGCCGTAGCAGGCCTGACAGACACCCGTCTGAGCCTCGCACTTGAGCACCGAACGCACCGCCACCGATACGACCTCCCCGCGATCGCGGTCAGCCTGGTAGGCGTCGGCGATCTCGGCGAGGTCCTCGCGCGTGATCTCGTTGCCGACCTCGAGCAGCGACCGCCCCCGCTTGGTGGCGAAATCCGTCGCCGCCACGCGGCCGACGAGGTTCGTGTTCGGCGCGCCGGCGTCTCCGAACAGCGGCACCTCGAGATGCTCCGAGCACCCGCAATCTGCCTCGCGGATGATCACGTCCTGAGCCACGTCTACCAGACGGCGCGTCAGGTAGCCCGAGTCCGCCGTGCGCAGCGCCGTGTCGGCCAGGCCCTTGCGCGCGCCGTGCGTCGAGATGAAGTACTCGAGCACCGTCAGGCCCTCGTGGAAGTTGGCCTTGATCGGCCGCTCGATGATCTCGCCCTTCGGATTGGCCATCAGGCCGCGCATCCCCGCGAGCTGGCGAATCTGCTTGAACGACCCGCGCGCACCCGAGTTGGCCATCATGAAGATCGGGTTGAGGTGGTGGAGGTTTGACTCCATCGCCGCGGCAACCTCGTCGGTGGCCGCCGTCCACTTCTCGACGACCATCTCGTGGCGCTCCTCCTGCGTGATCAGGCCAGTGTCGTACTGCTCGTGGATCTCTGCGACCTCGCCCTCGTAGCGCGCGAGGATCTCCCCTTTGCTGGGCGGCACGACGACGTCGTTCTTGGAGATGGTGATCCCCGCCTGGGTGGCGAACTTGAACCCGAGGTCCTTGAACGCGTCGAGGACGAGCGAGATCGCCGAGGCGCCGTACTGCTGGACCAGCGCGTCGACGAACTCCGTCGTATCGCGCTTCTTCATCGAGGTGTTGACGAACTCGTAGGCGGCCGGATCGAACGCGTCGCCCATCGCCTCCTCCAGCGCGCGCTCGATGCGCTCGTTGTAGAGGATGCGCCCGACCGTCGTGAGGACGTGCCCGCCCTCCAGGCGGTGAGGCCGGTGCTCCGCGAGATGGTGGAGCTTGGTGGCGCCGTGCTCGATCGCCAGCTCGGCCTCCTGCGCGGAGCGGTACACGTGCGGCCGGTCGCGGCCGGCCGGCCAGTTGCCCGCGGTGAGCTGCTCTGAGAGCTCTGCGAGCTCGTCCGCCTCGGGCCCGTAGGTCAGGTAGTAGGCGCCCAGGATCATGTCCTGGGTCGGGGTGGCCAGCGGCGCCCCGTGCGCCGGCGAGAGGATGTTGTTGGAGGAGAGCATGAGGATGCGCGCCTCCGCCTGCGCCTCGGCCGAAAGCGGGAGGTGGACCGCCATCTGGTCGCCGTCGAAGTCCGCGTTGAACGCGTGGCAGACCAGCGGATGGACCTGGATGGCCTTGCCCTCCACCAGCACCGGCTCGAAGGCCTGGATGCCCAGGCGGTGAAGCGTCGGCGCGCGGTTGAGGAGCACCGGATGCTCGTGGATGACCTCCTCGAGCACGTCCCAGACCTCGGGGATCATCGAGTCGACCATCTTCTTGGCCGCCTTGATGTTCTGCGCCGCCTTGCGCTCGACCAGGCGCGCCATGATGCACGGCTTGAATAGCTCGAGCGCCATGAGCTTTGGCAGCCCGCACTGGTAGAGGCGCAGCGAGGGCCCGGACACGATGACCGAGCGGCCCGAGTAGCCCACCCGCTTGCCCAGCAGGTTCGGGCGGAAGCGACCCTGCTTGCCCTTGAGCATGTCCGAGAGCGACTTGAGCGCCCGGTTGCCCGGCCCGGTGACCGGCCGGCCGCGGCGGCCGTTGTCGAACAGCGCGTCGACGGCCTCCTGGAGCATGCGCTTCTCGTTGTTGACGATGATCTCGGGCGCGCCGAGGTCGAGCAGCCGCTTGAGCCGGTTGTTGCGGTTGATGACGCGGCGGTAGAGGTCGTTGAGGTCGGAGGTCGCGAAGCGCCCGCCGTCGAGCTGGACCATCGGGCGAAGCTCCGGTGGGATGACCGGCACGGCCTCGAGCACCATCTGCTCGGGCCGGTTGCCCGACACGATGAACGCGCTGACGACCTTCAGGCGCTTGACCGCGCGGCTCTGCTTCTGGCCCTTGGCGGTCTTGATGATGTCCTCGAGCTCCGTGCGCTCGGCCTCGAGGTCGACCTGCTGGAGGAGGTCGCGCACCGACTCGGCGCCCATGCCGCCGCGGAAGTACTCCCCGAAGCCGTAGGGCGAGCCGAAGCGCTCCTTGAGCTCGCGGAACATCGTCTCGTCGTTGACCACCTGCTTGGGCGGCATCTCCTTGAAGAGGTCCCACACGTCGCGCATGCGCTGCGCGGCATCCTCGATGTAGGCCTCCGTGTCGTCGATGTCTGACTCGAAGGTCTTGCGCAAATCCTTCAGAAGCTTCTCGCGCTCCTCGTCGGAGAGCTTCTTGATGTTGACGTCCAGCGCGTCGGCCCACAGGTGGTCCTCGTCACCGAAGCCCGTCTGCCGACCGTTCTGGAGGTACTCCTCGCGGCGCGCCAGGGACTCGCGCAGCTCGAGGACGCGCTCCTCCTTCTCGCCCGCGTAGGCGTCGAGCACTGCATTTACCTGCTTCTCAAGCTCGTCCAGATCGCGCTCGCGCGCCTCGTCGTCGACCCAGGTGACGATGGAGGCAGCGAAGTAGAGGACCTTCTCGAGCTCCTTGGGCGCCATGTCGAGCAGGTAGCCGATCCGGCTCGGGACGCCCTTGAAGAACCAGATGTGGCTGACCGGCGCGGCCAGGTCGACATGGCCCATGCGCTCACGGCGGACCTTGGAGCGGGTGACCTCGACGCCGCAGCGCTCGCAGACGATCCCCTTGTAGCGGACGCGCTTGTACTTGCCGCAGTAGCACTCCCAGTCCTTGGTGGGACCGAAGATGCGCTCGCAGAACAGGCCGTCCTTCTCGGGCTTGAGCGTGCGGTAGTTGATCGTCTCGGGCTTGGTCACCTCGCCGCTCGACCACGAGCGGATCTGCTTGGAGGAGGCCAGCCCGATCTCTATAGCGTCAAAGTTATTGATGTCGATCAAGGTGAATCCTTGTTACTCGGGGGTGTTCCGGCCGCAGGCCGGATGTAGGGGGCGGAGCCCCCTGTCTCGAGGCGAAGCCGAGAGATGTAAGGGGGCGAAGCCCCCTTGCTCGCGCGAAAAGGCGGTGCGAATGGGGTACGGGTCGGTGGCTGCTACTCCACGGCCGGATCTGGCGTCGCGAGGTCGATCTCCACCTCGCCGTTGCCGGTCGGTTCAGCCGGCGGAGCGGCCTCGTCGGCCTCGCTCTCCGGGGCCGCGACCTCGCCGTTGGTCTCCTCGGCGAGGACGGTCTCGTCGGCTGCCCGGCCGTCGGTCGCCCGAACGCCGGAGAGATCGATGCCCAGCTCCTCGGCGGCGCGCAGGAGGTCGTCGTCCTCCTCGCGCATCTCGGCCCGAGTGCCCTCCTCGGAGACCACGTTGACGTCGAGCGCCAGCGACTGCATCTCCTTGAGGAGCACCTTGAAGGACTCGGGGATCGAGGGCTCGGCGATGTTCTCGCCCTTGACGATCGCCTCGTAGGCCTTCACGCGCCCGACCGTGTCGTCGGACTTGATGGTGAGCATCTCCTGCAGGGTGTAGGCCGCGCCGTAGGCCTCCAGCGCCCAGACCTCCATCTCGCCGAAGCGCTGGCCGCCGAACTGCGCCTTGCCGCCCAGCGGCTGCTGCGTGACCAGCGAGTAGGGACCGGTCGAGCGGGCGTGGATCTTGTCGTCGACGAGGTGGAGCAGCTTGAGGATGTACATGTGGCCGACGGTGACCGTCTGCTCGAAGGGCTCGCCCGACCTGCCGTTGAACAGCTGGACCTTGCCCGACGCGCGCGAGCCCGGGCGGTTGGACTTGTCGACGCCCATCCGGATTCGACCCTGGTGCTCGTCCTGCCAGCGCACGAGCGCCTCGTCGACGTCCTCGACGGTGGCGCCGTCGAAGACCGGAGTGGCGACGTAGACCTTGCCACCGTTCTGCTTTGACTCGGTGTAGGCCTCCGAGCCGTCGTCGTACCAGCCGTTGGCCGCCACCCACCCGAGGTGGGTCTCGAGGATCTGGCCGAGGTTCATACGGCTCGGCACGCCCAGCGGGTTGAGGATGACGTCGACCGGCGTGCCGTCCTCCATGAACGGCATGTCCTGCTCGTCGACGATCTTGGAGATGACGCCCTTGTTTCCGTGACGCCCGGCGAGCTTGTCGCCCTCGGCGATCTTGCGCTTCTTCGCCACGAAGACCCGTACCAGATCGTTGACCCCCGGCGGAAGGTCGTCGCCCGCGTCGCGCGAGAAGGTCTTGACGTCGATGACCACGCCGCCCTCTCCGTGGGGCACCTTGAGCGAGGTGTCGCGCACCTCGCGCGCCTTCTCCTTGAAGATCGCGCGGATCAGCTTCTCCTCGGCGGTCAGCTCGGTCTCGCCCTTGGGGGTCACCTTGCCGACCAGCAGGTCGCCCGAGGCGACCTCGGCGCCGATGCGCACGATGCCGCGGTCGTCGAGGTTGCGCAGCGACTCCTCCGAGCGGTTCGGGATGTCACGGGTGATCTCCTCGTCGCCCAGCTTGGTGGTGCGGGCGTCGATCTCGTACTCCTCGATGTGGATCGAGGTGAGCTCGTCGTCCTTGACCAAGCGCTTGGAGAGGATGATCGCGTCCTCGAAGTTGTAGCCCTCCCAGGACATGAAGGCGACGAGCAGGTTCTTGCCCAGGGCCATCTCGCCCTTGCTCGTCGAGGCGCCGTCGGCGAGCACGTCGCCCTCGGAGACCTCCTGGCCGACGCTCACGCGCGGCTTCTGGTGGATGATCGTGCCCTGGTTTGACCGCATGTACTTCTGGAGCTCGTGCTCGACCTTCTTGCCATCCGAGGTCTCGATCACGATCGCCTCGGCGTCGACGAAGGCGACCGTCCCGCTCCCTTCGGCGAGCACCACGTCGCCCGTGTCGAGCGCCGCCCGGCGCTCCATGCCGGTCCCGACCAGAGGCGCGTCGGCCTCGAGCAGCGGCACCGCCTGGCGCTGCATGTTCGAGCCCATGAGCGCGCGGTTGGCGTCATCGTGCTCGAGGAAGGGGATCATCGCGGTGGCCACCGACCAGATCTGGTCGGGTGAGACGTCCATGAGATCGACTTCGGTGGGCGCGGCCGTCACGTAGTGGCCGGCCTGGGTCCGGCAGAGGATCTCGGGGCCCTTGAGCTTGCCCGACGCCTCGTCGAGCGGCGTGTTCGCCTGCGCGATGACCAGGTCCTCCTCCTGGTTTGCGTCGAGGTGGACGATCTCCTCGCCGACCACCCCGTCGCTGACGACCCGGTAGGGCGTCGTGACGAAGCCGTGCTCGGAGACCTGCGCGAAGGAGGACAGCGACCCGATGAGGCCGATGTTCGGGCCCTCGGGCGTCTCGATCGGGCACATGCGCCCGTAGTGGGTCGGGTGGACGTCTCGGACCTCGATGGGCGCACGCTCGCGCGTGAGACCGCCCGCGCCGAGCGCCGACAGGCGTCGGCGGTGGGTCAGCCCCGCCAGCGAGTTGGTCTGGTCCATGAACTGCGAGAGCTGGGAGGAGCCGAAGAACTCCTTCTGGGCCGCGACGACCGGCCGGATGTTGACGATCGTCTGCGGGGTGATCGTGTCGGCGTCCTCGGTGGTGAGCCGTTCGCGGACGACGCGCTCCATGCGGTAGAGACCGACCCGGAAGGCCTCCTGGATGAGCTCGCCGACCGTCCGCAGCCGCCGGTTGCCGAAGTGCTCGTACTCGTCGAGGTGGTCCTCGATGGGCTCGCGGGGCATGGCGATCGCCTCGGCCGCGTAGTCCTTGACCTCGGCCTCAGGCTCCTCGGGCATGCCGAGCAGCTTGGGCAGGTTCACGAGCTCCTTGACCAGGGCGATGATGTCCTCGTGGGTCAGCGTCCGGGTGTCGAGGTCGATGTCGAGGCCCAGGCGCGAGTTGAGCTTGTAGCGGCCCACCCGCGTCAGGTCGTAGCGCTTGGGGTCGAAGAAGAGCTGGTTGAGCAGGTTGCGGGCGTTCTCGACCGAAGGCGGCTCGCCCGGGCGCTGCTTCTTGAACAGCTCGATCAGCGCACCCTCCTCGCTGCGGGTGGCCTCGGTGTCGGCGTCGGTCGTGAGCGAGATGTAGTGGGAGGAGCCGAAGAGCTTGAGGATCTCCTCGTCGGAGGCGTAGCCCATAGCGCGCAGCAGGACGGTGACCGGAAGCTTGCGCTTGCGGTCGATGCGGACGTAGACGCGGCCCTTCTTGTCGATCTCGAGCTCGAGCCAGGAGCCGCGTGCCGGCATGAGGTTCGCGATGAAGACCTGCTTCTCGCGGTCCTTGGGCTCCATCAGATAGGCGCCGGGGGAGCGCACGAGCTGCGTGACGACCACGCGCTCGGTGCCGTTGATGATGAACGTGCCCCGCTCGGTCATCCACGGAAAGTCGCCCATGAACACCGACTGCTCGCGGATCTCGCCGGTCTCCCGGTTGACGAAGGCCACCTTGACCGTGAGGGGCCGCGCGTAGGTCAGGTCCTTCTCGCGGCACTCGGGGATCGAGGCGACCGGATCGTCGAAGGTGAACTCACCGAAGTCCACGGCGAGGTTGCCGGTGTAGTCCTCGATCGGGGAGATGTCGTCGATCGTCTCGCGCAGCCCGCCCTTTTCGGGGTCGGTGAGCCAGGTGAAGGACTTGCGCTGGATGTCGATCAGGTTGGGGACATCGAGAACCTTGTCTAGACGCGCAAAGCTGCGGCGCGTCCGGGGGGAGTCAACTGAGGCCAAGACGGCGGCTCCTCGGAACGTCGGAAGGGCAGAGCGGACGCTGAACGAGCGCGACCAGCCAAGATAGCACAGGGAGCCACTTACCCCTGTGGGGGCGGCCGGCGCTCACGGACCCCGCCCTTGGTGAGCCGCGTATGTGGCGCGGTCACCGGCTCTTCGGGCGGCTTCGACTATCGGCCGGCGGGGCGGAGTCTAGTGCCAAACCCGCTTGCAGGGCAAATCGAGCCTCGACTAGAGGAAACGGACGCGGAGGTCTCGGGGGGCGGAGCCGGGCTCGAGCACCGTCAGGGTCGCCTCCTCGCCGCTCCGGATTCCCGAGACGGCGCTGCAGTAGTCGCGCACGCTGCTGCCGTCGAGGACGCTCCCGTTGACGGCGGCGAGGATGCGATCCCGTCCGTCTCCCAGGCCGGCGTCGTCGGCCGGGGAGCCGTCCAGCGCGCCCGTGACGATCACGCCGTCGGGAAGGCCCGCGTCCTCGAGCGCCCTCGGGTTGGCCGGGTCGACCCCGAAGCCCGCCCACCCGATCGACTCGCCCTTGCGCAGGGTGGGGACGATCTCCTTGATGCGATCGACCCCCACGGCGTAGCCCTGCCCTTCCAGGAACCGCCCGGCGGAGTCGGAGTAGCCGGCCGTGTTCATGCCGACCAGCCGTTCGTCGAAGGTCACGAGCGGGCCACCCGAGCTGCCCGGGTTGATCGCGGCGTCGGTCTGCACGACGTTGTCGAGCAGCGGCACGTCGGGGGTCTGCCTCGTGTCATAGCTCGTGCGGGGGATGGAGACGATCCCCGTCGTGGCGGTGAGCTCGTCCTCGGGTGACGCATTGCCCGGGAACCCCATGGCCAGGACGTCGGTCCCGCGCTTGAGGGTGGACTGGGATCCGAGCCCCAGTGTCTCTAGGCCCGAGGTGTCGGAGACCTCGAGCACGGCCTGGTCCTCGCAGCGCGCGACGCCCATCACCTTCGCGGAGCGCTCCTTCTCCTCGACGACGACCTTGACGCTCTCGGCGCCGTCCACGACGTGCGCGTTGGTGACGACGAGCCCCTTGTCGGCGTCGAGCACCCAGCCGGTGCCGACGAAGGCGGTCCGGCCGCCGCGCTTGTGGTTGACCAGCACGGTGGAAGGGGTGACCGCGTCGACGATGTCGGCCTTGGTGGGCGCGTCGCCGCCCCCGCCCCCGCCGATGACCCCCGTCGCCCACGCGACCGCGACGCCGCTGAGGACGAGGACGGTGATGAGGATGGCGACGGTGGCGAGCAGGTTGGCCCGCATGACCGACCGGCGGAGCTTTACGCGCTCGATCATCGAGGCGCTCGGCGGCTTGGGAGGTATGGCCAGCGGCGTGCCCGGCGGCAGCGGCGCGGACGGGCCGCCGGCGCCCGGCTGCCCCGCGGGCGGGAGGCCGGGCGCACGCTGCAAAGGCGGAGGCTGGGGCGGGGGAGCCGCGAAATCGCCGGCTGGGGGCGCCTGCGGCGAAGGGCCGCCGAAAGCGCCGGGAGCGGGTGGCTGGGGCCCCCCTGCCGGCGCGGCCTGCCCCTCGACGCGGAAGGTCGTCTCCCCTATGCGCACCGACTCGCCGCCACGCAGGGAGACCGAGCCGGTGATCCGGTGGCCGTTTATGAAGGTGCCGTTGGTCGAACCCAGGTCGGTCAGGACGAACGTCCCGCCGAGCTGGGGCTCGAAGGCGGCGTGGCGCCGGGAGACCTCCGAGTCCTCGCGCAGGACGACGTCGCAGTCGGCGCCTCGGCCGACCACCATGCGCCGGCCTTCGATCTCGATCGCCCGGCCGGTGTGCTCCCCGCTCGCGTAGGTCAGCTTCATGCCGGCCGCCACCTTAACGCGACTGCGGCGGCCGGCTGAACGGCCGCGCCGGCGGGCCTACTTGACCTCGACGGAGGCTCCGGCCTCCTCGAGGTCGGCCCGGACCTTGTCGGCCTCCTCGCGATCGACGCCCTCCTTGACCGGCTTGGGCGCCTCGTCCACGAGCGCCTTGGCCTCCTTGAGGCCAAGTCCCGTCGCCGCACGGACGACCTTGATGACCTGGATCTTCTTCTCGCCGGCGCCGGTGAGGACGACGTCGAACGCCGTCTGCTCCTCGACCTCGGCACCGTCTCCGTCGGCCGCGGCACCGGCCCCCGGCGCGGCCGCGGCGACCGCGGTCGCCGAGACGCCGAACTCCTCCTCGAGCGCCTTGATGCGCTCGGAGAGCTCGAGCACCGAGATGCCCTTCAGCTCTTCGATCCACTCCTGTGTGCTCTGTGCCATGTTGGCTACTCCTTGTCCTCGGCGGCGTCGTCGCCGCCGGTCTCGTCGCTTTGGGAATCCCGTTCGGGTGCGTCCTGCTCGGTCGACGTCTCGGCGCCCTCGGCGGGAGCCGCCTCGGTCTCGGCGGCCAGGGCCTCTGCCCTCTCGGTCGTCGCCTCACCGCCGTCGGCCGCGGCTGCTTCGGCTGGGTCCGCCGCACCGGTGCTCGGCGCCGGCTCGGCTCCGACCTCCGCGGGCAGCTTCCCGCTCTCCTTCTTCTCGAGAACCTGGCCGAGCGCAACTGCGACGCCCCCCAGGAGGGAGGCGAGCCCGCGAACCAAGCCGGTGAGCGGCGCGGCGACGGTTCCGACCAACTGAGCGTGGAGGACGTCGCGCGAGGGCAGCCGCGCGATCGCCTGAAGCTCCTCGGGGGTGAGCGGCTCGCCGTCGAGGAGGCCGCCCTTGAACGGGAGCAGGCCGCCGGACCGGCGGCCGAAGTCGTTGAGCGCCTTGGCGGCCAAGGCGGCGTCGCCGTGCACGAAGGTGAACGCGGTCGGCCCCTGGAGCAGGAGGCGCAGACCCTCGGCGCCCGCCTTGTCCGCCGCGCGCTCGGTCAGCGAGTTCTTGACGACGCGGAAGGATGCGTCGGCCTCGCGGAGCTGACTGCGCAGCTCTGCCGCCTGGGGCACCGAGATCCCGCGGTAGTCGACCGCGAAGACCGCGTCCGCCTCGGTGATCTGGCCGGCGATCTCGTCGATGACCGCGCTCTTCTGTTCCCTGTTCATGAAAGTCCTCTCGCTGAAAAGAACGCCCACTCCAGGCGGCGTCGAGGACTCGCGCGAACGGCGCGGCTTCGAAGCTCCACCTGCCCTGGCCTTCCGCGTCTCCGCTGCCGGGGGTCTCGGGCGGGTTTCCCCATTTCCTCGGGGGCAGTCTACGCGGCGGCCGTGGCCTCCGCGGGCTCGGCGATGTCGCGCGTGCGCGACGGGTCGACCTTGACCCCCGGGCCCATGGTCGAAGCCATGACGATCGAGCGCAGGTACCGGCCCTTGGCCGCGCTGGGCTTGGCCCGGACGAGCTCTTCGATAACCGCGGCGTAGTTCTCGAGCAGCCGCTGGTGCTCAAAGCTCGTCTTCCCGATCACCATGTGAACGATCGCGGTGCGGTCGGTGCGGTACTCGACCTTGCCGGCCTTGGACTCCTCGACGGCCTTGCGAACGTCCATGGTCACCGTTCCCACCTTCGGGTTGGGCATCTTGCCCTGCGGCCCGAGGATCCGGCCCAGGCGCCCGACGACCGGCATCATGTCGGGCGTCGCGATCGCGATGTCGAAGTCGGTGAAGCCGCCCTGCACCCGCTCGGCGAGGTCCTCGGCGCCGACGACGTCGGCGCCCGCCTCCTCGGCGTCGCGCGCCTTCTCGCCCTTGGCGAAGACGGCGACGGTGACGTCCTTGCCCAATCCGTGGGGCAGCGCGATCGTGCCGCGCAGCTGCTCGTCGGCATGGCGGACATTGAGGCCGGTCCGCACGTGGATCTCTACGGACTCGTCGAACTTCGCGGAGCGCAGGGACTTGACGAGCTCGATCGCCTCGGCCGGCGAGTGATCGCGCTCGCGGTCGACGCGCTGGCGGGCCTCGAGGTAGCGCTTGCCGTGCTTCATACGACATCCACTCCCATCGACCGCGCGGTTCCCGCGATGATCTTCGAGGCCTGCTCGACGTCATGGGCGTTGAGGTCGGGAAGCTTTCGCTCGGCGATCTCGCGCACCTGGTCCGAGGTGATCTGGCCGACCTTGTTGCGGTTGGGCTCACCCGAGCCCTTCTCCAGGCCGATGGCCTGCTTGATGAGCACGGTCGCCGGCGGCGTCTTGGTGATGAAGGTGAACGAGCGGTCCTCGTAGACGGTGATCACGACGGGGATGATCGTTCCCGCCTCGCTCTGGGTCTGGGCGTTGAACGACTTGCAGAACTCCATGATGTTGATCCCGTGCTGGCCCAGGGCGGGGCCGACCGGCGGAGCCGGATTGGCCTGCCCGCCGGGCGCCTGGAGCTTGATCGTCGTGAGGACCTTCTTGGCCATGTCGCGTGAGCGAGGGTAGCGCGCGGCGCCTAGATCTTCTTGACCTGGTCGAAGCCGACCTCGACCGGAGTCTCGCGCCCGAAGATCGAGACGAGGACCTTGAGGCGCGCCGCGTCCTCGTTGATCTCCGAGATCTCCCCTGAGAAGTCAGACAGCGGGCCCGAGATCACCTTGACCGACTCGCCGATCGAGTACTGCGCGCGGGTGCGCGGACGCTCGGCCGTCTCGCGGTGCAGGAGCCGGTCGACCTCGGTCTGGGTGAGGGGCACCGGCTCGTTGGACGCACCGACGAAGCCCGTGACGCCCGGGGTTCCCTTCACGAGGCTCCATGAGTCCTCGTTGAGGTCCATGTTGACCAGCACGTAGCCGGGCATCGTCCGCTTCTCGACGGTGATCTTCTGGTTGTCCTTCATCTCGGAGACGGACTCGGTCGGAACCACGACCTGACGAACCGCGCGCTGCTGGCTGAGCGAGACGACGCGGTGCTCGAGGTTCTGCTTGACCTTGTTCTCGTGGCCGGAATAGGTGTTTACGACGTACCAGCGAAACATTGGGTGAGGTGACTCTGCTCTCTGTTGCTTAGAGGTCGAGGAGGGCCGTGACGACCTTCTGCCATACGAAGTCCATCAGGCCCAGGAAGCTGCCGGCGATGAGGACGAAGCCCAAGACGACCGTGGTGGCCTGGCCCACCGCCCGGCGATTGGGCCACTGAACGCGCTGGAGCTCAGCCCAGCAGGCGCGCAGGAAGGCGATGACGCGGTTGCCGTCGGGGCGCGTCGCCGGCGCGGGCTTCGGGCGAGGAGCGCTCTCGGGCTTCCCCCCGCCGCCCTCGCTCCCTCCGTCCTCGCCGGTGCGCTTCCCGCCGCCCCCACCGCGCTTGCCGCCGCCGTCGCCGCCGGTCGTGGCGGGATCGGGAAAGACGGGCTCTTCAAGGGATTCGTCGTCGTCGCGGACCTCGAGATCCTCGTCCCCCGCAAGCTCGGAGAGAACCCCCCCGCCCGCGGCGCCGTCGGAGAGCTCGTCGGAGAATACCTCCGCCTTGGCGTCCGGGTCATCGACGGGGTGGTCGACCTCGTCGGTCGGCGCTCCGCGCGCGGCCTCCTTGGCCAGCTCGGCGTCCCCGGAGCTCTTCTCCGTGGGCTCGGGTGGATCGATCGTCGAACGGCTCTCGGGGCCCAGCGGGGTCGATTGGCGCGAGGGCGACTTTGGCCGTGCGGCCGCGCGGCCGCCCTGCCGCGCACGCCGCTGCTTGGCTCGCTTACGGTCACGCGCCACGGCGCCGCCTCACCGCGTCTCACGATGAGCGGTGTGTCGCCGGCACCACTTGCAGAACTTGCGCAGGGAGATGCGATCGGGATTGTTGCGCTTGCTCTTATTCGTCTGATAGTTGCGCCGCTTGCAGTCCTCGCAGGCGAGGGTGACGGCGATTCGAACGTCTCCGCGGGCCATCGCGCTTCCCCGGGCAGGTGAGTGGGTTGGATCTGAGTGCCGCCGGGCGAGAAAAAAGCGCCGCCCGGCGCTCTAACCGGCAGTCTAGTACACCCAAGCTCGACTAGGGCGGCGTCCGACCGGCGAGCTCAGGCCGCGGAGTCGGCGGCGACCGGCTTCGGGCGAACCTCATGGCGGTCGTAGACGCGCTTGGTCTGGTCCCAGAAGGCCATCACCAGCGGTGCGGTCACAAGGAAGTTGTAGGTGAAATGCAGGTAGGGCCGATCGAGGGGCGAGCCGATCACCCCCCCGCTTCCCATGATGCCCGCCCAGCCGCCGTTGACGTAGACGAAGCGATCCGTGTTGTAGAGCCAGAAGAGGTAGAAGTGCTCGACCTGGTGCAGGCTCGTGGCCGCAAAGGCGACCCACAACCAGGGATTGCCACGGCCGAAGCGGTAGAGCAGGACGCCCAGGCTGAGCCAGATCAGCGTGTCCCAGACGAAGTGGATCGTCTCGAAGTCGAGCTGCCCGAACACTCCATGGGAGTTGGCGAGCTGGCCGTCGTAGATCAGCAGCTGGATCACCTGAGCGGTGTGCTCGCCCAGGTGCCCGGTCTGGAGCAGCGCTATCACGCCGAAGGCCGACCACAACCCGTAGTGCTCGTACTTCCAGATGGCCTCGACGGCGAGCAGCGGCATCCAGGGCAGCAGTGCGAAGAGCACGGGCACCCAGAGCGCGTGGCCCTGGGCGAGGAGGACGACGAACAGCGTCAGCGAGGCCGTGCCGGTGATCACCGCGACCTTGGGCGGCACGCGCTCGAGCCGCAGCGGCGAGGGCCGCCCCGGGGGCGCCGCCTCAAGCTCGGAGGATCGCTGCCGGCTGCGCCCGAACCAGGCCGCTGAGACGGCCAGTGCGTCGACGGCGAGGACGATGCCCGCACCGGCCAGCGCCATCGTCCAGTACTGGGTTATGTACTGCCGCGGCAGCAACGGGCTGAAGATCGGACCGATGATCTCCACGGTCCCGTCCGGCCGGTAGAAGGACTGCACACCCCCGCCCAGCGGAGGAGAGATGACCGGAACCTCGAGCACCAGGTAGGCCAGAAAGGCCACCACGCCCGCCGCCATGGCAGCCAGGCCGACCGCACGCGAAGCGCGCGGACCCGAGTGCCGACGCAGGCCGATCGTCGCGTTCATCCGGGCCGGAAGCTTAGTGGTTCCCGTCGTTAGCTCGGTCGTCTCATGGCGAGTGGGTGGCGTTCCTGCAAGCAGGCAGGGAGGGCGCAACAGCAGCGCTATTGCCCCGATTGAGAACGCCGCCAGGGGCGCCGAGGCGCCGCCAGATGGCGGCCGTGCTTGCGGCCGGGCTGGTCGAAATGCATCTCCGCGGGCTCGACTGGGTCCTTGACCTCGGCGAGTCGGTGGTGGAGGCGGTCGCGAAGCTCGTCGGGGGAGTACTCGTGGTGGGACCGTCTCTTGCGGGCGATCACCACGCCGGTCGCGGCCACGCCGGCAAGACCGGCGAGTCCGACGAGCTTCCAGGGCAGGCGCATGGCTTCCGCCTAGGTTAGGACCGATGAATGACCCGGCGCTGTCTCTCCAGGACGCCGTGGCGGCGGCCTCGACCGGCGACGTGTGGCTGTTTCGCGGCAAGACCCTGGCCGACCGGGCGATCCGAGCCGCCACCAACAGCCCCATCAACCACGTCGGCATGGTGGTCGCGCTCGATGACCTCCCCCCGCTGCTCTGGCACGCCGAGCTCGGTCGGTCGCTGCCCGACGTCTGGACCGGAGAGCACCAGCGAGGAGTGCAGCTCCACCTGCTCGCCGAAGCCGTTTCCAACTGGAACGAGCGCTACGGGCAGCGGGCGTGGGTGCGCCAGCTCGAGGGCGAGATCGAGCGCCACCACGAGGACCGGCTCATGGAGATC
>JBBPZA010000014.1:0-16086 GCA_038199375.1 Solirubrobacterales bacterium
CCGCCCCCACCGGTCCCGCCGGTCCCACCGCCCCCGCCCGAGCCGCCGTCGGCGGGGCCGGTCACGGTCAGCGGCGCGCCGGCGACGCTCGTCGCTCCACGGTCGTCGCGGACGCGCACGGCGACGTTGAAGCTGCCGGCGTTGGGATAGGCGTGGCTGAGGGTGGGCGTCCCGCCCGTGGTGGTCTCGAAGGTGCCGTTGCCGTCGAGGTCCCAGTCGTAGCGCACGATGCCGCCGTCGGCGTCCGTCGACGCGGAGGAGTCCAGGAGCACCGACTGGCCCGCGGCCACGAGGCTGGGAGAGATCGAGATCGCCGCCGAGGGCGCGAGATTGCGGACGAGGACCGATACGGTCGCCGTCGCCTTGGCGCCGTCGCCGTCGGTGACGCGGAGGACGACGGGGTAGGTGCCGGGCGCGCCGAAGAGCTGGCTGGTGGTCGGGGCGCACCGGTGTCTCGCTCGAAGGCGCCGTCGTTGTTGAGGTCCCACTCGAACCTCGCGATGGGCCCTTCCGGGTCGCTCGAGGTCGAGGCGTCGAAGGCGATCGTCTGGCCCGGGGAGATCGTGGCCGGCGTCGCGACGAAGCGCGCCGTAGGCCGGGTCGTGACCACGAGGGGCGCCGTATGGATGCTGGATGCCCCACTGTCGTCGGTGACCCTCAGGCCGACGTCGACGGTGCCGGCTTGGGTGAAGGCATGGTCCAGGGTCTCTGCGGTGCCGGCGTCCGTCTCGAAGGCGCCGTCGCCGTCGAAGTCCCACTCGTACCGGGCGACGGTCCCGCAGGGATCCGGGTCGCTGCTGGCGCCCGCCTCGAAGGAGTGCTGGTCGCCGACGACGGCAGGCGTGGTCGTCACGTAGTCGGCGATCGGGGGCGTGTTCGCCGAGGAGCACACGGTGACGGTGACCTCGGCGTCGCTGAAGCGATTCTGGGAGTCGGTCACCCGGACGCGGCTCGCTTCACACCGGGCATCGAGTAGGTGTGAAGGACGGGCGGGGTGGCGGAGGTCGTCGTGAGATCCGGCTGGAAGGTGCCGTCGTAGTCGAAGTCCCACTTGAAGTCGACGATGGTCGCCGGGTCGGTGGCGCGAGAGCCGCCGGCGTCGAAGGAGACCGTCCCGCCTTCGGTGACCTGGGTCGGCGCGGCCTCGAGCGCGGCGCACGGCTCACCCGCGGCAAGCGCGCTGTCGAGGGCGAAGACGCCCTGGCTGCTTCCGCCGCACCCCTCGTCGGCGAAGGAGCCGCTCATCACCAGCGTCGACTGCACCACCAGGGCGAGCGCCGTCAGCACGAGGAGCCCGCGAAAGCGGGATCTACGCAGGGAAGCCAGGGTGCGCAGCACTGGGCCGTCGTTCGCCATGGGCCCTCGGGGGATCGGCGCCCTTCGCCCTGGGGTCGACCCGCGCACCCGAAGGACCGGTCAAACGTCCAGGATCACCCTGGCGCGCGCGAGGTCCTCCGGGTCTGGAGGAGCATTCCGGTGACGAGCCCGATGCTCACGCGGTGAGGTCGCGGCGCTGGAAGTTCAGCGCCGCGGCTGTGGTGGCCGCCGCGACGTAGAGAGCGAGCACGAGCAGGCGTGTGAGGCGGACGCGTCGGCGTTTCCCCCGACCGCGAAGGCTTCGAGCAGCAGCCCGGGGAACCAGTGGGCGGCGCCGCCCCAGAGGTCCATCGTGAGGTGCTCGATGGGGCCCGACCAGGCAATGCCGATGCCCAGAGCGATCGGCACGGAGCGTACGACGACGGCTAGGCCCGCCCCCAGGGTCGCCCAGGCAGTGACGAACACCAGTGCCGTTCCGTAGCTTGAGGCCGCGTCGCCGAGGCTGTCGAGGGACAGCCACGACCCCGGCGAGATGTCCTGCGTTGGGGCGAAGGCCAGCGACATGCACACGCTCAGGAGCTCCGCGAGCGCCAGGACCCCTGCGACGAAGACCAGCAGCGCCGCCATCTTGCCGGCGAGCAGTCCGATGCGCCGCGGCCGGCGCATGAGCAGCGTGCGAAACGTTCCCTGCGAGAACTCGCCCGCGAAGTTCGCGACGAACAGAACGAGCACGAGGATCCCGACGAACGACGCGCCGGTGGAGAACGCCTCCACCGCACCGCCCGGCTCGCCGAGCGACTCGATCGTCGCCCCGCCGCGCCCGATGGGGCGGCCGCCGGCGCTCTCGGCGGAGAGCGCGCGGGCCTCGGCGCCGTTGATCGTGATGACCAGCCCATCGCCTGCGATCTCGCTGTCGTGGCCCGAGGCGTTGAGTAGGTGCTCGAGCCTCGGCAGGTCAGCGTCATGCTCGGGAACGGCGACGATCGTCGTCGCCGAGCGGTCCAGCAGGTCGGACGCCGGGCCCTGGAAGACCAGCGCGCCGTGGTCGATGACGATCAGCCAGTTGCAGACCTGCTCGAGGACGTAGTCGCCGAGCTTGGCGGCGCGTGAACGAGGCGTACTGGCGTGTTCGGTTCGAACGTGACGAGCGCCAACTCATCATCGTCGTGTGCGTGTGCTCCCGCGTGGCCGCGCTCACGACCGCTGAAGCCTCCGCCGGCCCGGCGGGACGCCTGATCACTCTGGCTCTCGGGGGGCCTCCTGCGCGTCGCGGCCGGCGCCGGGCCAGATCCCCGTTCTCCCGCACCATGGGCAGGGGAGCTCGCTCCTCGACCCTCCGAGGTTCGAGATCACCGTGCCCGTCCCGCGACATGGCGGACAAGGCAATGAACCCGGCCCTCCCACCTCGTCCACCTCGCCGGTGGCGCCGCTCGCCGCGGAGTCGTCAGCCATCTTGCGTAGATCGCGGTCGGCGCCCTAGAGGCCCCCGCGCGACCGCTCCCTCAGGCGGCGTGGAGGCGCCGTGCCGAACACACGGTCCCAGTACGGCGCGCTGACCCCGAATCCGCACGAATCGTCCTGGAAGTGATGGCGCATGTGGGACTCGCGCAGGCGGCGACCCACCCGCGTTCTGGGCCGGTGGTGATGGACGTGGTAATGAGTCATGTCGTAGGCGAGATAGCCTGCCAGGAAGCCGGCGCCCAGCGCGGGCGCGGCAGGCAAGCCCACCACGACGACGAACGCGGCATAGAAGGCCAGCGCGAGCGGGACGCTGACCGACGGCGGCATGACCAACCGCCTAGGATCGTTGGGATGGTCGTGGTGCACGCCGTGGATGATCCAGTGCAGGCGCGCGCCGATGCCGTCGTCGGGCTCGAAGTGAAAGACGATCCGGTGCATCCAGTATTCGGTCAGCGTCCACAACACGTAGCCCGCGAGCGCGAAGCCGGCGACGTGAAGGTCCTCCATACGCCGTCCCGAGTAGACGAAGAGAGCGAGGATCGCCGGAACGAAGATGAGCACCGGCACCGCGGGGTGCACGCGCGAGAGCCGGTCGAGCCACCGCGGCCCAAACATCGGCGGGGAGGCTCTCAGGCGATCGGTCCGTCGGATGTCCATAGTTCGGAAGGTCGGCGTTCGAAGTGTCTACCTGACTCTATCCCGATACCACCCCCGTCTACCCACACCTGCGCAATACGCCCGGCGGCCGGGGAAGGGGGTGGGTAAGGCCACTGTAGGAATCGCGAGCCCGCGCGTGCCGCCCGCGTCACAATGGGCCTCGTGCGGGTCCTCATCGTCGACGACGATCGCTCGCTGCGCGACGCGTTGCGGCGAGCGCTGACCTTGGCGGCTACGACGTCCGCTGCGCCGACGCGGGCCGGCGCGGCCCCGAGCTGGTGGACGAGACGGCGCCGGATGCGGTAGTGATCGACCTGGGCATGCCCGACGTCGACGGGCTCGAGGTCTGCCGGCGCCTGCGCGGCGCCGGCGACCGCGTTCCGATACTGATGCTGACCGCCCGCGACGCCGTGGCCGACCGCATCGAGGGCCTGGACGCGGGCGCCGACGACTACCTCGTCAAGCCCTTCGACTGTCGCTTCACGCGGCGTACCGAGGCGTTGGCGGCTGATCCTGGAGGCCGATGCCGCTCGTTCTCACCCCGCCGGCTCGCAGAGCGCTGACCGACGTGCTGCCCGAGGCGGTTGCCGGGGCGGTGATCGACTTTTACTTGATGTTGTCGTAGACCTTGAACATCGGCATGTACATCGAGATGACGATGAAGCCGACGATGCCGCCCACGACGATGATCATGGCCGGCTCGAGGATCGAGGTCAGGGCCTTGACGGCGGCGGCGACCTCGTCCTCGTAGAAGTCGGCGACCTTGGAGAGCATGGTGTCCAGGGCGCCGGTCTCCTCACCGACGCCGATCATGTGGACGACCATGCTGGGGAAGACGGGGATCTCTCGCAGCGGGGAGGAAAGCGTCCCACCACCCTTGACGGAGTCGCGCACCTTGGCCATCGCGTCCTCGACGACGGTGTTTCCGGCGGTGCGCCCGGTGATGTCGATCGCCTGGAGGATCGGAACGCCGGCCGAGGTCAGGGCCGAGAGCGTCCTCGACCACCGCGCGAGTGCGACCTTCTGGACGATGTCGCCGATCTTCAGCGGGGCCTTCAAGCGCATGCGGTCCCACTGGGGTCGCCCCCAGGAGGACTTGCGCCACTTGCCGAAGCCGACGAACGAGCCGACGGACACCACGATCAGCAGGTACCAGTAGCTCGTCACGATGGTGGAGAGCAAGACCGTGAACTTCGTGATGGCGGGCAACTCGCCGCCGAAGTCCTCGAAGACTCCGACGAACGAGGGCACGATGAAGGCGACCAGCGCGATGAGCACCAGCAGCGCGAAGGTGATGATGACCCCGGGGTAGATCATCGCCGTCTTGACCTGCCGGCGCAGCTGGTCGTCCTTCTCGAGCTGGTCGGCCACCCGCAGAAGCGAGTCCTCGAGCAGGCCGCCCGTCTCCCCCGCGCGGACCATGGCGACGTAGAGCTCGTTGAAGGC
Organism: Solirubrobacterales bacterium; assembly: GCA_038199375.1. Taxonomy (GTDB): domain Bacteria; phylum Actinomycetota; class Thermoleophilia; order Solirubrobacterales; family Solirubrobacteraceae; genus JBBPZA01. The sequence continues at coordinate 4,882 of JBBPZA010000014.1, forward strand.
CTTGGGCTGGCGCTCGAGCGCGTCGGAGAGGGCCAGCCCGGCCTCGACGTCCTTGCGGATGCCCACGAGCGCCTTGCGCAGGATGGTGGACTCCGTCTGGCCCTCCAAGATGAACAGGCAGCGCAGGATGCTCATGCCCGAAGTGACCATGGTCGAGAGCTGACGGGTCATCACCGTCAGGTCGTGGGCCTTGACGCGCTTGAAGCGGTCGAGGTTGATCTCCGCCGAGCCGCCCTTGTCGGCGATGTCGAGGGGGATGAGCCCGCGGGACTTGAGCTGGTCGGTGACCGCCTGCTTGGACTCGGCCTCGACCTCCCCCTTGGCCTGGCTGCCCGCCAGGTCGACGGCTCTGAAGACGTAGGTCGCCATCGCCTAGGCCGCCATCATCCCGGTGCCCGACATGCCCCCGCCGAGCAGGCGGCGCAGCTCGTCGGGCGTGCTTGAGCGCTGGTCGGCCAGCGAGCGGGTGATCTTCCCCGCGCGTACGAGCTGGGCCAGCGAGGCGTCCATGGTCTGCATGCCCGAGCTCGAGCTGGTCTGCAGGACGGAGTAGATCTGGTGGGTCTTGCCCTCGCGGATGAGGTTGCGCACCGCCGCGTTGGGGACCAGCACCTCGCTGGCGACCGTCCGGCTGGCGCCGTCGGCGGTCGGCAGGAGCTGCTGGGCGACGATCCCCTGCAGCGCGACCGAGAGCTGGACGCGAACCTGCTGCTGCTGGTGGGGCGGGAAGACGTCGATGATGCGGTCGACGGTCTGGGCGGTGTCCTGGGTGTGCAGGGTGGCGAACACGAGGTGACCGGTCTCCGCAGCGGTCAGGGCGGTGGAGATCGTCTCGAGGTCGCGCATCTCGCCCACGAGGATCACGTCGGGGTCCTGGCGCAGCGCGCCCCTGAGCGCCGCCGCGAAGCTCTTGGCGTCCGACCCCAGCTCGCGCTGGTTGATCAGGCACTTCTTGTGCCGGTGGAGGAACTCGATCGGGTCCTCGATGGTCATGATGTGGTCCTCGCGCGTCTCGTTGACCTCGTCGATGATCGAGGCGAGCGTCGTGGACTTGCCCGAGCCGGTCGGCCCCGTCACCAGGACGAAGCCGCGCGGCTTCTTGCCGAACTCGTGGACGATGGGCGGTAGGCCCAGCGCGTCGAGGGAGACGATCTCCGACGGGATGAGCCGGAAGGCGATGCCCAGCGCGGCGCGCTGGAAGTACGCGTTTACGCGGAAGCGCGCCTGGCCGGGGATCGAGTAGGCGAAGTCGATCTGCCACTCGTTCTCCAGGCGCTGGCGCTGGTCGTTGTTGAGGATCCCGTAGACGATCTCCCGGGTGTCGGCCGGAGTGAGCGTCGGGTAGTCCTCGAGCTGGACGAGCCGGCCGCGAACGCGGATGGCGGGTTGGGCGCCGGCGGTGATGTGCAGGTCCGAGGCGCGGCGCGTGATCGTCTCGAGCAGCAGATCGGCGAATTCGAAGTTCATGGGTCGCTCTCTTGCGGAGGGAAGGACTGCGAGCCGTATCGGCAGCTCAGCCCGATCCCGTCACCCGGGAGACCTCTTCGATGGACGTCCGGCCGAGGCGCACCTTCTCGAGGCCGTCGTCGCGCAGGCGCTTCATCCCCTCGTGGACGGCCGCGGCGGAGATCTCGTCGGCCGAGCGGCGATCCACGATCAGCGCGCGTATCTCCTCGCCGATGGGCATGACCTCGAAGAGCCCGATCCGGCCACGGTAGCCCGAGCCGCCGCAGCGCGCGCACCCCACCGGCTCGTAGGCCTCGACGTCGTAGGGCGCGTGGAAATCGCTCTCCTGCAGCGTGGCGGCCGGGAGGATCGTGCGCCGCTTGCACTGCGGGCAGAGCACGCGCGCGAGCCGCTGGGCGACGACGCAGTCGATCGAGGAGGCGACCAGGAAGGGCTCGATCCCCATCTCGACCAGCCGCGTGACGGTGGTCGGCGCGTCGTTGGTGTGCAGCGTCGAGAGGACCATGTGGCCCGTCAGGGCGCTCTCGATGGCGATCTGGGCGGTCTCGCGATCGCGGATCTCGCCGACCATGATGATGTCGGGGTCGGCGCGCATCATCGATCGCAGCCCGGTGGCGAAGCTCAGCCCGGCCTTGGGGTTGATCTGGACCTGGGTGATGCCCTCCATCTGGTACTCGACCGGGTCCTCGATCGTGATGATGTTCTTCTCGGGGACGTTGAGCGCGTTGAGCGCCGAGTAGAGGGAGGTCGACTTCCCCGATCCGGTCGGCCCGGTGACCAGGACGGCGCCGTAGGGCTTGCGGAAGGACTCCTCGAAGCGGCTGCGCTCGAGCCCGAGCATGCCGAGCCGGTCGAGGCCGACGACCGCGTTGTCCTGGTCGAGGATGCGCAGGACCACCGACTCGCCGTGGACGCTTGGCAGCGTCACCGCGCGCAGGTCGACGTGCCGGCCCTCGACGGTCAGGCTGACGCGGCCGTCCTGTGGAACGCGGCGCTCGGCGATGTCGAGGTCGGACATGATCTTCACCCGCGAGACGACGCCCGCGACCATCCGGCGGGGGACGATCGCGCTCTCGTTGAGGATGCCGTCGATGCGGAAGCGGACGCGCATCTCGCCCGAGCTCTCACCCGTCGACGAGGTGGGCTCGAAGTGGATGTCCGACGCGCCGGCCTCGACCGCCTGGGCGATGATCGAGTGCACCAGCTTGATGACCGGCGCGTCGTCGGCGGACTCGTAGAGGTCGACGACCTCCGCCTCGCCGGTGCGCGCGTCCTGGTCGACGGCCTCCTGTACGGCGATGTCGAGCTGGTTGAGCCGCTGGATGAGCGTGCTGAGGTCGCCCCGGGAGGCGACGGCGGGGCGGACCTCGAGGCCGGTCATCATCGCGATGTCGTCGACGGCCAGGACGTTGGAGGGATCGACCATCGCCACGAGCAGCGTGCGCTCGTCGATGTGGGCGACCGGGACGGCCTCGTAGCGGCGCGCGGCCGTGGAGCTGATCGCGCCGGCGGCCGCCATGTCGAGCTTGAACTCGGTGAGGCTGAGGTGGTCGAGGCCGTAGCGCTCGGCCACCGCCAAGGACATCTGGTCGTCAGTTATCGCGCCGCTCTCGAGCAGGATCCGCTCGGGCGGCACGCCGGCGGTGCGAGCGTTGGCGACCGCCTCGTCGATGCGCTCGCGATCCAGGAAGCCGAGCTCCTCGATGACGTCGGTCAGGAAGCGACCCGAGCCGCCGCGCCGGCTGGGGCGCGTGACGCCGTTCCAGGGCTCGACGGGGCGCTCGTCTGCGGGCGCCTGCGCGTCTCCGGTTGCGGGGACCGGTCTGAGGTGTGATGGCTGGTTGGTCTCTGTGGCCATGCGTACGGAGGGCTTCGCGGCACCCGCCCGCGCCGCTTGCATGGCATCGACATCCGCGTGTCCTTTCTTGACCGCGCGGGCCTGCGTCAGCCGCGGTTCACGGCGCTGCGGCGGCGGCGCGCATGACCTCCAGGGGGGCGCGCCTGCCGGTCCAGCGCTCGAGGCTCAGCGCCCCCTGGCGCGCGAGGATCTCCCGGCCGTCGACGACGGCCTCCACCCCCGCCGCCCGGGCGGCCGCGACCAGCGTCGTCTCCTCCGCGGCGTAGGCGAGGTCGACGACCATGCGGGTCCGCTCGAGGTCGGCACGGCGCAGCGGCAGCGAGGAGAGGGGATCGTCGCCGGCCTTCAACCCGACCGGGGTGCAGTTCACGATGACCTCCACCGCCTCCCAGCGCCCGGCGGGCCGGGCCTCGCCTGCTCCCGGCTCCTCCGCGTCGACCACGGCCCTGGCCCCGAGCTCCGCGGCCAGCGCGGCCGCGCGCTCGTGGGTCCGCCCCCACCCGAGCACATCGGCGCCGCGCCGGCGCAGCGCCCACACCGCCGCCCGCGCGCTTCCACCGGCGCCCAGGACCAGGGCACGGCCGAGATTCTCGGGCGCCAGCGCGAGGAGGGCCGCGGCGTCGGTGTTGGCGGCGACGATGTCCTCGCCGGCAAAGGTCAGCGTGTTGGCGGCGCCGATGGCGTCGACCTCCTCCTCGCACTCGGTCGCGACGGCGAGCGCCGCCTCCTTGTGGGGGATCGTGACGTTCGCTCCGGCAAACCCGCTGCGGGGCAGAGCGCGGACGGTCTCGGCGAAGAGCTCGGGCGGGACGGGCAGACGCTGGTAGCTCCATCCCTCCAGGCCGAGCTCCTCGAGCGCCGCCTCGTGCATCGCGGGCGAGCGGCTGTGGCCGACGGGCCAGCCGAGGACGCCGAGACGCGGCATCACCGGCCCGCGCGAGCGGCCTCAGCGCGGGTCGCGGCCGCCCCGAGCGTCGCGCGCGGTGTTGTAGCGCGAGACGTCGCGCTGGAACTCCGCGTCGGTGCGCGAGAAGGCGTGCTCACCGTCGCCGCCGGGCTTGACGACGAAGAAGAGGAAGTCAGTGCGCTTCGGGTTCGCCGCGGCCTTGATCGAGGCGAGCCCGGGGTTGCCGATCGGCGTGGGCGGCAGGCCCTGGTTCTGGCGCGTGTTGTAGGGCCCCGGCTCGTCGAGCTCTGACTGGCGGATGGGGCGCTTCCAGTTGTTGGTGGCGTAGCGGATCGTCGCGTCGATCCCGAGCGGGATGCCCTGGCGAAGACGGTTGTAGATCACTCCGGAGATGATCTTTCGCTCGCGCGCCACCGAGGTCTCGCGCTCCACCATCGATGCGATGATCAGCACCTCGTAGGGAGTGAGGCCGGCCCGCCGCGCCGGGCGCATGGAGATTCCGCGCATGGTGCGCTTGAAGGCCTGGAGCTGGTCTGAGACGAGATCGCTCGCGGTGCCCCGGCCCGTGCGGTACTCGTAGGTCGCCGGGAAGAGGAAGCCCTCCAGCGGCGCGCGCCTGGGGGCACCGTAGCGCGCGGGGTTGAACCGTGCGCGCGCGACGGCGCGCATGTAGCTGCCCTTGACCTTCTTCGAGTCGTCGACGGCGGCGGCGAAGTCGCGGACGGTGTTGCCTTCGGGCAGCGTCAGGGTGACGGTCTTTACGGGCGGCGGCCCCTTGACGAGGATCGCCATGGCGTCCACGTAGCTCATGTCGCGGCGGAAGGCGAAGGTGCCTGCCTTGAGCTCGTCGCGATTGCCCTCCAGGCGGGAGCGGAGTGCGAAGAAGAAGCCGCTGTCCACGATGCCGCGGTCGGCGAGCAGGTCGCCGATCTCCCGCGCGCTCAGACCATTTGGCACCTTCAGCGACACGCGCTCTCCGCCCTCGCCTGTGACCGGCTGGTAGAGAGAGAACATGAACCAGCCGACGAGCAGAAGGCCGACGAGCACAAGCGGGACGAGGGCCCGCACGATCCACTGGCGCACCCCGGGCTTCGCGCGCTCCTCGACGGCCTTGGCGGCCTCACGCGGCGAGCGAGGCGGTGGGGTGGCCTTGCGCCTCGGGTGGCCGCGGGGGGGACGACCGGCGGTCGCCATGCGCTTCGCGCGGCGGCGGGCGGGCTTCTCAGCGGCCTCCATGCGCTCCTGACGGAACCGCTTGAGCCGCGGCGGGAGCGGTGGAGCAACGGGCGTCGCGGCCCGGTCCTCCCCCGGCTCGCGGGCAGGCGCCTCTACCCCTTCGCCCGGCGAGGTGCCCGCGGGATCCGCGGCGGATGTCGCGGGCTCGAACTCGGGCCCGACGATCAGGGCTTCCGCCTCGACGGCCCTTGATGATCCGTTGCGCCCCGGCGGCGCGAACGGCGGACCGCCAAGCTCGCGCTCGACGGGGGGCGGCTCGACCTCGGGCTCGTGCTCGAATGACTCCGTCTCGACGGCTCTTGATGATCCGTTGCGCCCCGGCGGCTCGAACGGCGGACCGGCAAGCTCGCGCTCGACCGGGGGCGGCTCTGGGTCGAACTCGAACGGATCCGGCTCGACCGGGGGCGGCTCTGGGTCGAACTCGAACGGATCCGGCTCGACCGTCCGCGGCTCGGACTCGGACGCGAAGGGATCAGGCTCGACGTCCCACGGCTCGGACTCGAAGTCATCGTCCCGCAGGTCGGACTCGGACGCGAAGGGATCGGGCTCCACCGAGCGCGCCTCGGTCTCGTAGACGAAGGGCTCGGCCTCGGGCGGACCGGACTCGAAGGCCTCACGAGTCTCCGAGGTCGACGGATGTACCTCGATCTCGGGCAGGTCGTCCCACGGCTCGGGCGGTGGATCATCCACGCGTATCCTCCGCTGCGGTGCGTCCACGACGCCCGCGCGTCGACCCTCGCGGAGGCGCTCCTCGGCTGCGTGGTAGTCGGGGGGGGAATTGGGTGAACCCGCTCGGGCTCGCCGGCGCGCCTCACGCTCCAGGCGCGCCTGCTCGCGCTCCGCCGCCGTTCGCTCGTGCGAGCTCTCAGGCCGTTGCCCGAACAGGCTCATGCGGCCGCCCCGCGAGTGTCGAGCCAGTCGCTCAACAGGACGGCGGCCGCGCGTGAGTCTTCGCTTGCCGCGCCGCCCGCCCGCTGCGCCAGGCGCGTCGTGAACCGCTCGTCGTACAGTTCCACCGCAACCTCGTCTCCCAGCACGTCTCCGAGGCGTCGGGCGAACTCCCGCGCCTCGTGGGTCTGGGCCGAGTCGCCGCCTGACAGCGACAGCGGAAGTCCTACGAGGACACGCTCGGCCTCCTGCTCGCGCACGAGACTAGCGATCCTCTGCATCCCGCGCCGCGTTCCCGGTCGCTCGATCGTCTCCAGCGGGGTCGCCAACGTGCCCGTCGGATCGCTCACGGCAGCGCCGCAGCGTGCATGGCCGTGGTCTAGCGCAAGGACGCGCACGTCAGATCAGCGCCCGCTCGATCGCTGCTCGCGCGGCGGCCACGGCGTCCTCGAGCCGGCTCGGGTCGCGGCCGCCGGCTCGGGCCATGGTGTCTCGGCCTCCGCCTCCGCCGCCGACCACCGTGGCGGCCTCCTTGATGACCTGGCCCGCCTTCACGCCGCGCTCGACGAGCGAGGGGGCGACCGCGGCGACCAGCAGCGCCCGCTCGTCGGCCCGGGATCCGAGCACGACCGCGGCGTCGCCCAACCGTCCCTTGAGGTTGTCGGCCAGCGCGAGGAGTGCCTTCTCGTCGACCGCCGGCACGGCCTGCGCAAGGATCTTCGCCCCGTTGACGTCGACCGCCCGGCCCAGCAGCTCCTCGACGTCGACCGCGCCTGGGCCGCCGTTGCCGGCGCGCGCCGCGAGCTCAGCCTCGCGAAGCCTGCTCGCAAGTCCGTCGACCGCGTCGAGCACGTGCTCGGGACGGGTGCGCAGGCGCGCCGCCGCCTCGCCGAGAAGCTCGTCGTGGCGGCGGGCCAGCGCGATCGCTTCAGGCCCGGTGATTGCTTCGATGCGCCGGACGTTGGCGGCGCTCGATCCTTCCGAGAGCAGGCGGAAGAGGCCGATCTCCGCGCTCGAGCGCACGTGGGTCCCGCCGCACAGCTCGCGCGAGAAGTCGCCGTCGCCCACCTCCACCATCCTCACGATGTCGCCGTACTTCTCGCCGAAGAGGGCCATCGCCCCCAGCGAGCGGGCCTCCTCGAGCGTGGTCTCCAGCGCGCGCACCCGCTGGTTGGATACGATCGACTCGTTGACGCGATCCTCGACGTCGCGGCGCTCCTCCGGTGTCAGCGCGCTCCCGTGAGTGAAGTCGAAGCGCAGCTTGTCGGGCCCGACGTAGGAGCCGGCCTGACGGACATGGCCGCCCAGGCGCTCGCGCAGCGCTGCGTGAAGCAGGTGGGTCGCGGTGTGGTTGCACTCGGTCGCGTGGCGCGCGGCGCGATCGACCCGGGCCACGACCCGCTCTCCCGGCTCCAGCGCACCCTCCGCCACCGAGAGCGCCACCGCCTGGTCGTCGCCCAGCCGGAAGACCTCCTCGACGAGCGCGCGGCAGTCGCCGCCGGCGCACACCACTTCGCCGGCGTCTGAGACCTGCCCGCCGCCCGCCGCGTAGAACGGGGACTCGGCGAGCTTGGCCACCACGCGGCCGTCCTCCACCATCACCGCGCCGACCGTGGTCGCCTGCTCGGTGCGCTCGTAGCCCACGAAGTCGGTCTCGAAGCCCGCGCCGCCGGCAAACGCGCGAACGCGCTCGCGCACGCGGCCGTCGTCGAGGTTGCGCGCGGTCCCCTGCCGCGCGCGCTCGCGCTGGGCGTCCATCAGCGTCTCGAAGCCGCGCTCGTCGACGCCGAGCCCGTGCTCGGCGACGAGCTCGAGGGTCAGGTCGAACGGGAAGCCGAAGGTGTCGTGGAGCAGGAACGCGTCACCGGCCGCGATCCCCTCGTCGCCGCGCTCGCGCGCCCGGGCGATCAAGTCCTCCAGGAGCACGAGGCCCTGGTCGAGCGTGCGTCCGAAGCCCGCCTCCTCGCTCTGGGTCCACGTCCTGATCGCCTCGCGCTCGCGATGGAGCTCGGGGTACTCGGAGCCCATCAGCTCGCTCACCCGCTCGGCGTAGGCCGGGAGGAAGCCTGACTCGAGCCCCAGCGTCCGGCCGTGCTGGATCGCGCGGCGCATCACCCTACGCAGGATGTAGCCGCGGTCCTCGTTGGAGGGCACCACGCCGTCGGCGATCAGGAAGGTCATCGCCCGCGAGTGGTCGGCGAGGATCCGCAGCGGGCGGTCGACCGCCGGACCCTCCCCGTAGCGCCGGCCCGAGAGCTCCTCACCCAGCTCGACGAGCGGGCGGAACTCGTCGGTCTCGAACACCGACGGGACGTCCTGGAGGAACGCCGCCAACCGGTTGAGCCCGAGGCCCGTGTCGATGTTCTGGGCGGGCAGCGGCGTCAGCACGCCGACCGGATCCTGGTCGAACTGCATGAACACGAGGTTCCAGTATTCGAGGAAGCGCTCGTTTTCTCCTCCGGGCAGGTCGTCGGGCGACCCGAACTCGAGGCCGCGATCGAGGTAGAGCTCCGAGTTCTGTCCGCAGGGGCCGGTCGGCCCCAGCTGCCAGAAGTTCTCCGAGGGCGGGCACAGGACGATCCGCTCGCGCGGCACGCCGACCGCCTGCCACGCCGCTATCGCCTCCTCGTCGGGCCCGAGGCCGAGCTCCTCGTCGCCCTCGAAGACGGTGATCCAGATGTCCTGCGCCGAGAGGCCGAAGCCCTCGAGCGAGAGCTCCCAGGCGAGCTCGACCGCGCCCTGCTTGAAGTAGTCGCCCAGCGAGAAGTTGCCGAGCATCTCGAAGAAGGTGAGGTGGCGCGTGGTGTTGCCGACCTTCTCGATGTCGGGGGTGCGGCAGCACTTCTGGCAGCTCGTCAGCCGGTTGTGGGGCGGGCGCTCCTGCCCGAGGAAGTAGGGCTTGAGCGGGTGCATCCCCGCGGTGGTGAGCAGGACCGAGGCGTCGAAGGTCGCCGGCACCAGCGACCCCGAGGGCAGCCGCTCGTGGTCGCGCTCGACGAAGAAGCGCAGGTAGGTGTCTCGGATCTCTTCCGTGGTCACCAGAATGAGTCTAGGCCGGTTCCGGGCGGCATGCGGGTATAACGAGCGGGTGGACGGGACGATGGCCGAAGGCTCGCGGGTGGGGCGCTACCGCGTCGACGCGGTCATCGCCCGGGGCGGGATGGGAATCGTCTACCGCGCGACCGACCCGGCACTCGAGCGTTCGGTGGCGCTCAAGATCATCGCCCCCGAGCTCGCCCGCGACGAGGAGTTCCGGGCGCGCTTCGTCCGCGAGTCGCGCCTCGCGGCAGCGCTCGACCATCCCAACGTCATCCCGGTCTACGAAGCCGGCGACGAGGACGGCGCGCTCTTCATCGCGATGCGCTTCGTCGAAGGGCGCGACCTGCGCGAGCTCATCGACCTGGAGGGCCGCCTCGACCCCGAGCGCGCGATCCGGATCGTCTCGCAGGTCGCGAGCGCCCTGGACGCCGCCCACGCTCGGGGGCTCGTGCACCGCGACGTAAAGCCGGCCAACGTGCTCCTCGCGGGTGCGCCTGGAGCCGAGCACGCCTACCTGACCGACTTCGGCATCGCCAAGCGCCGGGATACCGGCGGGCTGACCCAGACGGGCCAGATGCTCGGGACGATCGACTACGCGGCACCGGAGCAGATCTCGGGCGAGCCGGTCGACGCGCGGACGGACGTCTACGCGCTCGGGTGCCTGCTCTTCGAGGCCATGGCCGGAGGGGTGCCGTTTCCTGCGCCGACCGCGCCCGCGGCGATGATCGCCCACCTCCGGGAGCCGCCGCCCGTGCTCTCCGAGCGCACGGCGGAGCTCGGAACCTCCTTCGACGGCGTGCTGCGCAGGGCGCTGGCGAAGTCACCCGACGAGCGGTTCGCCTCGGCGGGCGACCTGGGAGCGGCGGCGATGGCGGCCGCGCGAGGGACCAGCCCCGCCGAGCCCGATCGAACCGTCGCGAGCGGCCCCGCGGCGACGGGCACGGCCACGTCCCCCGCGCCTGCGGGGCCCTCCACCCCGCCGACCCTCTCGGCTCCCGCGGGGCCCCCCACCCCGGCGACCTTCGCCGCACCGCCCAGACCACCGCCGAGTGAGCCGGCCTCCCCGCCCCGTCGACGGCGCTGGCCGCTCGCGCTCGCCGGAGTGCTCGTGCTCGTCGCAGGCGCCGCCGCAGCGCTGCTCCTCAGCGGCGTGCTCGGCACCGATGACGAGGGCGGCGACCGCGCCGCGCCCAGCGCCACCGTCCCGAGCGTCGCCTCGCCCATGGCGACCTCCCCCACCACCCCGACTCCATCCGGGGGCGCCCTGCCCGAGGCGCAGGCCAACGAGCTCACCGATCGCTACGTCGCCGCCTACGAGGGAGAGGATCTCGACGCGATCCGGGCGATCCTCGCGCCCGACGTCGGACTCAGCGGGCCGGGGACCTCCCGCAACGGCCGCGAGGAGGTCCTCGACGAGTACCGCTCGACCTTCGCGCTCATCGAGGATCCGCAGTACGAGCTGGGCAACCGCAGCTACCTCGAGCAGCCCACCAGCTCGGTGGTCCAGGGCGACTACGAGGTGACCGACTCGGCGTCAGGGGCAAGTCCGAGCGGCAGGCTCGCGCTGACCATGGAGCGCGTCGACGGCCAGCCGCTGATCACCCGCATCGTCACGTCGGGCTGATCGTCCCCGCGCCCACGACGAGCTCTGAGTCCATCAGGACGGCGGCCTGCCCCGGGGCGGCGCCGAGGACGGGCTCGACCAGGTCGAGCTCAAGCCGCGAGTGCCGCCCGGCTCGGGGCGAGCCGGCGACGGTCGCCCCCAGCGCAGGCGAGCGGTACCGGAGCTTTACCCGGTCGACCCTCGCGG
>JBBPZA010000015.1:0-12159 GCA_038199375.1 Solirubrobacterales bacterium
CGTGATCGTCGCGACGCCGGTGGCCTCGACGTCGAGCCGACGGCCTCTAAGCTCATCTCTCCTTGAGCTCCACGCTGCCCACCGCGGTGGCGCAGGCTTTGCGCAGCTCGGGTGCCCGCCCACCGCTCGACTGGCACTCGAGCTCCCAAGTGCCCCCGCCGGCCGCGAAGAAGTAGAGCTGCGAGGTGGCCTTGGCGCCGCCGATGGTATTCGAGACCTCGAAGCGGGCCATGTCGGTCCCGTTGTGCTCCTCTTGCTCACCTCGCCGCCCCGGAAAGCCGAGGCGGCGCAACGACCCCGCGACCTGGCGCTGGATGTCGTCGCGCCCGAGCTCACGGCCCGCGCTCTTGCGAACGTCGACCAGGTTGAGTTGGTCGAGCTTGTAGACGAGCAGCGGCGGCTCGCCCTTCGTCGTCTCGGGGCGCACGGTCGCCCTGCGCAAGCCCTTCGGCACGTCGAAAGTGAACGGGATCGCGCGGTCCGAGACGGTGATGGTGTCCTCGCCGCCCGATCCGCATCCCGTGAGGGCCCCGAGGACGGCGGAGGAGGGCGGAGTGACACCGGCGCCACGCTACCAACGTGGCGCGGCTCCGGTGAAGCGTGCGGTCGCCACGGACTACGCTTCCTGGACACGACAAGGGAGACCGTCTCGATGACCAGCCCCGCCAGCGCGCCAGCCGACGCGGCCGCGCCCTCCGAGGTCCTCAAGCCCGACTTCGGCGCCCCCCGGCGCCACTTCATCTTCCAGGACCACCACGACGCGCTGCGCGAGTCGATCCGCCGCTTCGTGGTCTCCGAGCTCGCGCCCCACGCGGAGGAGTGGGAGGAGACGACGTTTCCGGATTCCGTCTTCACGCGGATGGGCGAGTTGGGTCTCTTGGGGCTCTCCTACCCCGAGGAGTACGGCGGGCAGGGCGGCGACTACATCTCGAACATCGTCCTCGCCGAGGAGATGACCCACGCCAACTCGGGCGGCCTGGCCATGGGGGTCGCTGTCCACACCGACATGGCGACCCCGCCCATCCACCTGTTCGGAACCGAGGAGCAGAAGCAGCGCTACCTCGTCCCCGCCATCAAGGGCGAGAAGATCTCTTGCCTCGGCATCACCGAGCCCGACGCCGGCTCCGACGTCGCGGGAATCAAGACGCGCGCGGTGCGCGACGGCGACGACTGGGTCATCAACGGCTCGAAGACCTACATCACCAACGGCGTCCGCGCCGACTTCATCGTGCTGGTGGCCAAGACCGACGCCGACGCGGGCTACGACGGATTCACGCTCTTCCTCGTCGACAAGGACACCCCGGGCTTCATCGTCGAGAACAAGCTCGAGAAGCTGGGCATGCACGCCTCCGACACCGCCCTGCTGGCCTTCAGCGACGTCCGCGTGCCCCACGACGCCGTCCTCGGCGAGATGGGCAAGGGCTTCTACCACATCATGTGGGAGCTCCAGGGCGAGCGGCTCATCGGCGCCGCGGGCTCGGTCGCGGGCGCCCAGCAGTGCTTCGACAAGACCCTGGTCTACGCGAAGGAGCGCCAGGCCTTCGGGCGCTCCATCGGCCGCTTTCAGGTCATCCGCCACAAGTTCGCCGAGATGGCGACCAAGCTCGAATCCGCCCGCCAGATGGTCTACACGACGGCCTGGCGGTTCATGAACGGCGAGTACCCGGTGCGCGAGATCTCCATCGCCAAGCTGCACGCCTCGCGGATCGCCGTCGAGGTCGCCGACGAGTGCATCCAGATCCACGGCGGAGCGGGCTACATGAAGGAGTACGGGGTCGAGCGCGTGTGGCGCGACATGCGCCTCAACCGTATCGGCGCGGGCACCGACGAGATCATGCTCGACGTGATCGGGCGCTCCTACGGGCTCTAGCGCGGCCCGAGCTCAAAGCGCCCGGGCCTGGCGGCGGGCGCCCCGCCACCAGGTTCCCCTTGCGCTAGCGGACCGTGACCCCCATGCGCTTCTTGCCGTCGCGGGAGATGAGGGTCAGCGTGTAACGGCCCGGCCGAATCGCCCGTCGCGCCACGAGGCTGAGCGTGGTGCCCGAGGCGTAGACCGTACGCCCGCGGGTGAGCCTGGCGGCGACCCGCTTCTTGCTCTTCCTCGCGAAGGTCACCTTGCACTTGACCTTCTTGCCCTTGGCCCTGCAGGTCACCTTGGCGCCACGGCCGTTGGTGCCGTTTCTCCCCTTCGGTCCCTGCGGCCCGGCGTCGCCCTTCGGCCCTTGTGCACCGGTGGCCCCGGTGTCTCCCTTCGGCCCCTGCGCGCCGGTTGCGCCGGTGTCTCCCTTCGCGCCCGGATCGCCCTTCGCGCCGGCTGCTCCGGGCTGACCAGCGGGCCCCGGCTGGCCGGCCGGCCCCGGGGGACCCACGACCGGCGGGCCGGCGTAGATCGCCTCGAAGTTGTCGACCTTCATGACGAGGAGCTGCCCCTGCTCGACGAACTCCGTGGCGTTCGCCCCCGTGGCGGCCTTGTGGACCTGGGCGTCGAACAGGAAGTACCCGTCGCCGATGACGTCCCGCGCGTCGATGATCCCGCTGGACTCCTCATCGGTCGTGAGCACGGCGTCGGTGCCGTTGGGCGTGGCCGGCGCGAAGAGCGCCGGATCGAACCGGGCGAGCACGGCGAGCCGGCCCGTGTCGATGTCGTAGGCCACGATCCGCGCGAGGTGCGGGTTGGTGCCCGGATCCTCCTGGATCAGCAGGTTGCCGTGCTCGTCGATGTCGATGTTGTCGGGCTTGTTGAGATAGGGAGCCTCGCTGCCGTCGAGCAGCGGCGTCAGCGTTCCGCCAAGCTGCGGGTTCTCGATGTCGTCGTAGCGCAGACGCCACAGCCCGCCGCCGTTGCGGGGGATCGTCGTGCCGGGCGCCGGCGTCGCGTTGCCGCCGTCGGTCGTCACGAAGTAGAAGTCGCGGGGGTTGCTCGGATCCCACGCTCCGTCCTCGATGCGATTGAGGCTGAGGCCTTCGGTCTTTCCCTCAGCATTCTGCTGGGCGCCGGACTGCTGTGATGGTACGTCGGACAGATCGACCTGTACCGGCAGGTTCTTGCCGAACGTCGCACGGAACTGGGCATCGGTGCTGACCGACTCGTCGACGGTGTCGACGACGTTGAGAGTGCCGTTCATCAGGCCGGCCTTGTCGAAGGCGTCGCCGGTGTTGGTCTTGGTGCCGGTGTACGCCCAGATCTGACCGTCGGCGCTGTCCTCCTGGCCCTGCACGAGCGTGGTGTCGCTCTGATTCTGGGCCGGGAGCGTGTTCTCCCACGAGAAGAGGCCGAGCCGCGGCAGCTGCTTCGCGGCCCCGTCCTCGAGCACCCCGAAGTTGCGCGACTCGTCGCCGCCCTCCTCGTTGGCGAAGTAGATCCTCCCGGTGTAGCCCTTGCCGGTGTCGGCGTTGAACAGTTGGCTGCGGTCAGTCAGCAGGCCCGAGCAGAAGCGGTTGAACGGGCCGCTCTGCGCGAGGAAGGTGCCTCCCGCCGGGCCCGGGTTCGCACCGGCGGAGGACGGATTCGCGCCGAACATCTGCGACGGGTAGTCGTAGTAGGTGACCCCGGGATCGATGAGGTCTGAGCCCGAGGCGACCGCGAACGTGCTGCGATTGATCTGGTAGTTCGAGACGAACGCGCCCTTCTGGCCGTGCCGTCGCACGATGCCGGCCGTGGTGGTGAGCTCCTGGTTCATGTTCAGCTCGAAGTTGCCGCCCGTGCTCTGGCGGGCGCCGAGGCCGTCGGGGATGCCGACCATCTTGTATCCGTCGGCCGCGGGCATGTCGCCGACGGTGAGCACCGACGTGGTCTGGACGCCGTCGGCGACCGGCAGGACATACGGGGCGACGGTGGTCGTCGGACCCTTCGCGCCGGTGCCGACCACGGCTCCGGCAGGGGCACCGGCGAGGCTGGCGAGAGAGGCGGCCCCTACGACGGCGAGTGGAAGCGAATGGCGTCTGCGCAACGTGATGGCTCCATGGATCGAGGTTCGGGCCCTGGTGTATACGGCCGCTGCCAGGTCGTCCTGCTACCGACTCGTTACCGTCCGGTGTCGATCCGGTGTCGATCCCCGCGCTCAGGCCTCGTGGCCGGGCTCGATGCGCTTGGCCCGGTGGAAGGTGAACTCCTCGACCCCCGGAGCGGCCTGCGCCTGCACGGGGGCGAGGAGAACCGCGAGGTGGTCGCCGGCCGGCAAGGTCGACTCGACGCGCCCGACGAATCGGTTCGGGCAATCGTCGAGCAGCGGCACACCGCCCGTCCCGTTCCGCCAGCTCACCTGGGCGAACTTGTCGACCTCGTGCCCCGTCTCGCCTCCGAAGAGCTCCGCCAGAGACTCGGCGTCGGCCGGGACGCAGTGGACCCCGAGCACCTCGGCGTGGCGAGCCAGCTCCGTGGTGCGGTTCTTCTCCGAGAGGCATACGAGGAAGCGCGGCGGGTCGATGCTCGTCTGCGTCGTGAACCCGACCAGGCACCCCGCCCGTTCGTCGCCGTGGCAGGCGGTGACGATGAACATCGGGTAGTCGAGCCCGCCGACGAGGCGGTGGAAGGTCTGCTCGAGGTCCGCCACGACAACGGTGCTACCCGGCCGGCGCCGCTTCACGACGGCCCGGCTCCCCTCCCGGAGCGCAGCTCGTCGCGGATCTCGGCGAGCAGCTTGGCCTCGTCGGAGGGCTGTGGGACGTCGTCCTTGGTGATTCCGAGCCGGTCCTGAAAGGCGTTGACGGGCTTGACGACGAGGAAGAAGACCACCGCGGCGATCGATACGAAGGCGATGAGCGCGTTGAGGAACAGGCCGTACCTGAAGACGCTGCCGTTGATCTTGAACGTGAGCCTGGAGAAATCCGCCTCCCCGAGTATCGCTGCGATGAGCGGCGTGAAGATGTTCGCGACCAGCGACGAGACCACCGCGCCGAACGCCGCGCCGATCACGACCGCCACGGCAAGATCCACGACGTTGCCCCGGAACAGGAACTGACGAAACTCCTTGAGCACGGCGGTCCTCTCTTCTCCCGCGGGTTACGACGACCCCTCGCATTACTGCACGCGGCCCGGACCGCACGGAGTGGAGGTTGTCCCCCGAGTTGCGGGGATTGCGGTACAAACCCGCCCGCCAAGCAACGGAAAGGCCACGCGTAATGGGAGTACTCGACGGGAAGGTCGCCATCGTCACCGGAAGCGCGCGCGGCATCGGGCGGGCGACCGCCGAGCTCCTCTCCCGACAGGGCGCGCGCGTCCTCGTCAACGACCTGGACGCAGACCTGGCCGAGCAGACCGCCTCCGAGATCGAGGGCGAGACGCTCGTCTTCGGCGGCGACCTCACCGAGGCGGGCGTGCCGGAGGAGCTCGTCGGCAGGGTCGTCGACGAGTGGGGCCGGGTCGACATCCTCGTCAACAACGCCGGCTACACGCTCGACGCGCCCATCCACAAGATGACCGACGAGTGGTTCCAGCGAATGCTCGACATCCACACGATCGCGCCCTTTCGCCTGTGCCGTGCAGTCGCTCCCCACATGCGCGAGCCCGCCAAGCGCGAGCGCGAGGAGGGCCGCGAGGTGTTTCGCAAGATCGTCAACGTCTCGTCGGTCTCGGGCACCATGGGCAACCCGGGACAGGCGAACTACTCCGCGGGCAAGGCGGCGGTCGTCGGCCTGACCAAGACGCTGGCCAAGGAGTGGGGCCAGTTCAAGGTCAACGTCAACGCCGTCGCCTTCGGATACATCGAAACCCGTCTGACCGCCTCCAAGGAGGACTCCAACGTGATGGAGATCGGCGGAGAGAAGGTGGCGCTCGGCATCCCCGATCAGCTGCGCGGCATGGCCCCCATGCTCATCCCGCTCGGACGGCCGGGGACGACCGAGGAGGCCGCCGGCCCGATCTTCTTCCTGTGCTCGCCGTGGGCCGACTACGTCCACGGCCAGGTGCTCAACGTGACGGGCGGCCAGTTCACCGGCATGACCACCTGATCGAGGCTCGCCTCGGGCGCGGGGAGCTTGATCTTCAGGAGCTCGAGCAGCTCGGCGACCACCGCCGGGTCGAACTGGGTCCCGGAGCACCGGCGCAGCTCCTGCGCCGCCGACTCGTGGCTCATGGCGGCGCGGTAAGAGCGACTGGCTGGTCATCGCGCTGTAGGCGTCGCAGCAGGAGACGATGCGCGACTCGATCGGGATCGCATCCCCGACCAGGCCGTCGGGGTACCCGCCCCCGCCGACGTGCTCGTGGGAAGAGCGCACGACGGCGCCGACCTCGGCGAGGACGCCGCCCACCTTCTCGAGCATCTCCTGCCCGACGATCGTGTGGCGCTTCATGACCACCCACTGGTCGTCGTCGAGCGGCCCGGGCTTGTCGATGATCCGATTGGACACGGCGATGCCGATGTCATGGAGCAGCGCGCCCAGTTCGACGCGCCTGCGCTGCGCCGAGGAGAGCGACAAGCGGTCGGCCACCGCCAGCGACAGCTCGACGACCCCGCGCGAGTGGCGCCCGGTGTAGGCATGGTCGGCATCGACGACGTCACCCAGTAGGACGGCCGTCCCGCGGTGTTTATGCGCGGGCCCTCAGCACCGCGATCGGCCTACGATGGAGATCGTGACCGGCGGCCACGGGCACGACCACGGGATCTCCCCCGACGCCGACAGGCGCCGCCTCGCCGTCGCGCTCGTCCTCATCCTCTCCTTCATGGCGGCCGAGGTCGCGGCCGGCATCCTCGCCTCCTCCCTGGCGCTGCTCTCAGACGCCGCGCACATGCTCACCGACGCGGCGGCCATCGCGCTGTCCCTCGTGGCGGCCCGGCTCGCCGCGCGGCCGGCCGCGGGCGCGATGACCTACGGCTTCCGGCGCGCGGAGATCCTCAGCGCCCAGGCCAACGGCGTCACGCTGCTGGTGCTCGCCTGCTTCGTGGTCTACGAGGGGGTGCGGCGGCTGGTCGACCCGCCGGAGGTGGAGGGCGCCCTCGTCGTCGCAGTGGCCCTGCTCGGCGTCGTGGTGAACCTCGCCGCTGCGTCGATCCTCGCGGGTGCGCAGCGGCGCAGCCTCAACGTCGAAGGCAGCCTCCGCCACGTCGTGACCGACCTCTACGCCTTCATCGCCACCGCAATCGCCGGAGCGGTGATCCTCGCCACCGGCTTCGCCCGCGCCGATCCCCTCGCCTCCCTGCTCGTCGCCGCGCTCATGCTGCACTCCGCCTACCGGCTGCTCAAGGCGTCGGGGCGGGTCTTCCTCGAGGCGGCTCCCGAGGGAATCGATCCCGACGCGATCGGTCGCGAGCTGGCCGCCGAGCCGGGGGTGACCGAGGTCCACGACCTCCACGTCTGGGAGGTGACCTCGGGCTTTCCCGCCCTCTCAGCCCACGTGACCGTGCAGCCGGGAAGCGACTGCCACGAGATCCGCAGACGGTTGCGCGACCTCCTCGACGAGCGCCACGGCCTGCACCACACCACGCTCCAGGTCGACCACGAGCGCGCCCCCGACCTCATCGCGGGCATCGAGGATCGCCGGTCGGCGTAGGGCTTGGCCTCCTTAAGGTGGTCAAGGTCGGACCAGGGAGACCACGGCACCCTGTCAGCCGCGCGGAGACCGCGTCAGAAACGGCATCCGATCCGAGTCGCGCCGTACGCTGACCCCGGTGGAGTGGGTCAAACGAATCGGACGACGAGGTGGCGATGGTGGCGGGTGGCGCGATGACTTACCCCTGAGCGAGAAGCTCTTCTTCGACGAGCTGACCGTGGATTGCAGTGCGCTCGAGCTGCCGATCTACCCCATGTTCCTGGTTCGCTTGCGTGTGTTCCTCGAGTGGCACATGGCCGCCGGTCGTAGGCTCGTGCTTATCGCACCCGCGGACCTGAATGCAGCATCAGTGCTTCGAACGGTGGCTTCAGACGAAGCACTCTCGGATTTACGCCTCGACAGCTTCCCGGCAAGCGGGAAGAGCGCTCGTGTCCTGCTACCGGTAGCTCGCCTCCGCGATCACCATGCCGTCGAGCGGGCGGCCGAGACGGTTCGTGAGCTGGTCGAGTATGGGCAAACCGACCTAGCGCGACTCGGCCAGGCGTCCTTCATGGCGATCGCTGAGCTGTGCGCCAATGCGATCGAGCACGGCCGCAATGGAATCGGAGCCTTCGTCGCTGTGCAGCGCGTGGACGGTCCGCGCAAGGAGATATCCGTCGCGGTCGCCGACCTCGGCATCGGCATCCCAGAGCACCTTCGCCAGCGGTTCCCGGAGTGGGCCGATGACTCGTTCGTGATCGGCCAAGCGATAGAGCCGCGCGTCAGTGGAACCGGAGATCCTCACCGCGGTAACGGCTTCACCGAGATCTTCGAGACCGAGCTGAGTTCTAACTTGCACGCTGCGCGAATCGAGATCTACTCCGCACGCGGCGCCATCCGCCGGGAGATGGTAGGTGAACGCCGCAAGGTCGACCCTTTCCCGGCGCCCGCCTTTCGCCGGGGCACGTGGATCAGCTACGCCATCGTCGCGCCGGCGTGATGCCCTCCGGCCGCAGAGCTATCGTGGCTTGATGTTCGTTCCGCGAACCGGGGAGGCATAGCAGATGACATTCCATATCAGGGTCGCTGATGACGGTCGGACGTTCTCCACCCGTCCCAGAGCGGCTTCGCTGGGAAATCGGGTCGTACAGGGCGCCTCGGGTGAGGAAATCGAGCTCGACTTTGCCGCAGTGCTCTGCGTCAGCTACTCCTTTGCCGACGAGCTCCTCGCCATCTTGGCGAGCGAGTCCGACCGCGAGCTCGCGGTGCGCTTAGTCAACACATCACGGGAGGTCCACCGAGTCTTCTCGCGTGCCGCCGAACGCCGGAACATCGATTCGACGTGGTTGTCCAGCATCCCAGTGTCAGCCTAGGCTAGACCACGCCGAGGCACGCTTCGACGCGCCTGTCACTCTTGGCGCCTCGTGCGCCTACGCTGTCGCGGTCCGCCGCTCGCCGCTCTCGTCGCGGCGCTCTCGTCGTACGCGCGCGACCATCCCCTTGCGCCCGTGGCGCTCGAGCTCTGAGTAGAGGCCGCGGATGTCGGCGAAGATCTCCTCGGCGACCGCCTGCTGCTGCTCGCGGGTGGGGTCGGAGACCTGCTCGTAGCGGAACGGGTCGCCGTACTGGACGGTGACCTTGGGCAGCTGGCCACGCTTCCAGTTGCGCGCCTTGGCCGACCCGTAGATCGCGACCGGGACCACCGGCGCTCCCGACTCCAGGGCGAGACGGCCAATGCCGGGCTTGACCCGCTCAGAGAGCTCGCTCGTCCGCGAGCGTCCGCCCTCCGCGTACATGACGATGGCGCCGCCGCGCTTGAGCACCTCGTGCATGGTGACGAAGGCCTCCTCGTCGCGGTGCCCGCGCCGGACGGGGAAGACCCCGCCGTTGTGGAAGACCTTCTCGAGCAGGCCGCCCGTGAAGAGCTGGGACTTGGCTACGAAGTTCACGCGGCGCCGGACGAAGGTGGCCATGAGGAAGTGATCCATGTTGGAGAAGTGGTTGGGCGCGAAGATGACCGGTCCGCCGGCCGGGACCTTGTCGGTGGAGATGCAGCGCCCGCGGAAGAAGAGCAGGACGATCGGCCAGAGGACCATTCGCACCAGCTCGTACATCGCGTTGGGCTCTTTCGCACGCGTGCGCGCGTGGTACTTCGCGAAGGCCTCGGGCGGGCGAGGGTCCTTGTAGACCTGGCTCTTGATCTTGGCGGGATCCTCGCTCATCGCTTGAGGACTACCCGCTGGGCGTCGGCCAGTTACAGCCCGGGGGCCGGCTCGTCGCCCGCCCACCCGCGGGCGCGGTCGACGGCGCGGTGCCAGCACTCGATCAGCGTCGCGCGCTCGTCGGCGGACATGCCCGGCTCGTAGCGAGCGCGGGCGCGCCACGAACCGCGCACGTGGTCGAGCGTCCAGACGCCGACGCCCACCCCCGCGAGGTACGCGGCGCCCAGCGCCGTCGTCTCTGCGACCTCCGGGACGACGACCTCGACGCCGAGCACGTCGGCCTGAAACTGCATGAGCCAGCGGTTGACCGTCGCGCCGCCGTCGGCCCGCAACTCCTCCAGCGGCTCGCCTGGATCAGCGGCCTCCATCGCCCGGACCGCGTCGACCGTCTGGTAGGCGATCGCCTCCAGCGCCGCGCGCGCGAGGTGCGCGCGGCCGCTCCCGCGGGTCAGGCCGACGATCGTGCCCCGCGCGTAGGGATCCCAGTGCGGTGAGCCCAGGCCGGTCAGCGCCGGAACGAAGTAGACGCCGTCGTTTCCGTTCAGCTGCGCCGCGAGCTCCTCCGTCTCGGCGGCCGCCTCGATGATCCCCAGCCCGTCACGCAGCCACTGGACGCCCGCTCCGGTGACGAAGATCGCCGCCTCGAGGGCGTAGACGGTCCGCTCGCCTATGCCCCACGCCACGGTGGCCAGGAGGCCCGGAGTCGGCTCGGGCGGCCGGGAGCCTGCGTTGAGCAGGACGAAGGAGCCCGTCCCGTAGGTGTTCTTGCCCAGGCCCTGATCGAGGCAGGCCTGTCCGAAGAGCGCGGCCTGCTGGTCGCCGGCCACTCCGGCCACCGGGACGCCGTCGTGGCCCGGGAGGGCGCCGCCGCGCGTCTCGCCGAGCACGCCGGCGCTCGGGCGCACGGCGGGCAGGGAGCGCTCCGGGACGCCGAAGAGCTCGAGCAGCTCAGGGTCCCAGCGGCCGGCCGTGATGTCGTAGAGGAGCGTCCGCGACGCGTTGGAGGCGTCGGTGGCCCGCTCGCCCGACAGCTTGAAGATCAGCCACGCGTCGACCGTGCCGAACACCGCCCGCCCCTCGCGTGCCCGATCGGCGAGGCCGTCGACGTTTGCCAGGAGCCACTCGATCTTCGTCGCCGAGAAGTAGGGGTCGAGCACCAGGCCGGTGCGCTCCCGCACGAGCGATTCGTGCCCGGCCGACCGTAGCTCCGCACAGCGCGCGGCCGTGCGCCGGTCCTGCCAGACGAGCGCGCGGTGAAGCGGCTCGCCGGTCTCGGGATCCCACGCGCACACCGTCTCGCGCTGGTTGGTTATCCCGATCGCCTCGAGCTCGCCGGCGGCCAGGCCCGCGTCCTCGAGCGCCTCGACGGCTGTGGCGCGGGTGATCTCCCAGATCTCGGCCGCGTCGTGCTCGACCCATCCCGGCCGCGGGAAGTGCTGGGTGAGCTCCCGGTAGGCGCGGCCCACCGGCTCGCCCTCCGGGTCGAAGACGAGGCACGTCGTTCCCGTCGTGCCCTGGTCGATCGCGAGGATCACGGCGGCGAAACCCTACCGGCGGGACAACCGCCGCCCGCGATCTTCGGACCGAGTGGCGATTTGCCGCCGGCGCGGAAGGTCTTAGCCGCCCCTTCCAGGCTCGGGGCATCTCGAACGCTTCGCTTCACCGGCGGCGCGGCCTCTCACGCGCCGCTCCGCGTCGCTACCGCCGGTCGACGTAGACCCGCGCGAAGTCGACGAGCTGGCGGAAGCGGTGCACGAACCCGCGCAGCGAATTTCCGGTCGCGCGGTGGCCGAGCTCGAGCTCGACCTCGACGATCCGGAAGCCGGCGCGCGCCGCATCGATGTTCATGCCGGTCTCCATCCCGAAGGCGCGCGCGAAGGGGACCACGACTCCGAGCACCGGCCCTCGCATCGCGCGCTGCCCGCTGATCGGCGCCTGGAGGTCGATGCCGGCGCGGCGACGGGCCACCCAGCGCGCGAAGCCCAGCGCGGCGCCGAAGCCGCCGCCCACCCGCCGCGCGAAGGCGGCGATCGCCAGGTCGCCGTCCCCGCGCGCCACCGCCTCCACCAGCTCTGGCAGCCGGCGCGCGGAGTCCGTGAGGTCACCGTCGCAGAGGACAAAGATCGGGGGGTCGGGCTCGTGGGCGCGATGAAGGACGCGCTCGGCGGCGAGGGTCACCGCGCCGCCCTTCCCGATCGTCCGGGGGGCGCGCACGAGCTCGGCGCCGCCCTGGAGGGCGGCGTGGGCCGTGGCGTCGCCCGAACCGTCGTCGGCGACGATCACGCGCGCCGCCGGGAACGCGTCGCGCAGCGCCGCGAGGGTCGCCGGCAGGCGGTCGGCTTCGTTGTAGGCCGCCACGATCACGATCACGTCTGACGTCATCCGCGGGGGGTATTGTGCCCGCCCATGCCCGACATCCCTGCGCACATCACCGGCACCGTGTGGAAGATCGAGTGCAAGGTCGGCGAC
>JBBPZA010000016.1:0-12520 GCA_038199375.1 Solirubrobacterales bacterium
CAGGCGCCGCTCGCCGTCGAGCAGGTCAAGCGGGTCAGCGGGGCGGGCGACCTCGATCAGGGCATCGAGGCCGAGAAGCGGGCCTTCGCCATGGTCTTCGCAAGCGAGGACGCGCGGGAGGGCATCTCGGCCTTCCTGGGCAAGCGAGCTCCGGCGTTCAAGGGGAAGTGAGGAGGCTGACCACCCGGGAGGAGACCGGCGTCGAGCGCCTCGCCGGGCTGATCCGAGGGGCGCGCTCGGTCGTCGCGCTGACCGGTGCGGGGATCTCGGTGCCCTCCGGCATCCCCGACTTTCGCTCTCCGGGCACTGGACTGTGGGAGAACGTCAACCCGATGGAGGTAGCCCACATCGGGGTGTTTCGCAGCGACCCGGGCCGCTTCTGGCATTTCTACGGCCAGCGCTTCGCGACGCTGGGGGCCAAGGAGCCCAACGGCGCCCACGCAGCGCTGGTCGAGCTCGAGCGCCGCGGAGCCCTCGACGCGGTGATAACCCAGAACATCGACATGCTGCACCGCAAGGCCGGCACCGGCGAGCTGGTCGAGGTGCACGGGTCGATCGCCACGTCGTCGTGTATGACCTGCCGTTCCTCCTTCCCGCTGGACGCCGCCCGTGCGCGCGTCGAGACGGCGGCGGACGGCATCCCCCGCTGCGACTGCGGCGAGCCGCTCAAGCCCGACGTCGTCCTCTTCGGAGAGCTCCTCCCCGAGGCGGCTACGCATCGCGCCTTCGAGCTCGCGACACGGGCGGACCTCATGCTCTGCGTCGGCTCCTCGCTCGAGGTCTACCCCGTTGCGGGCCTGCCCGAGCTCACCATGCGCTCGGGCGGCGACGTCGCGATCGTGACCCAGGGGCCAACGCCCTATGACGCCGACGCGGCGGTCAAGCTCGGCGGCGACGTGGTCGCAGAGCTCGAGGCGCTGCTCCGGGTTCTCTAGATCTACCGGCCGTCTTCGGGCCCCAGGGCCCAGGGAAGCTCGAATTGGACGAAGGCGAAGCGGCGCGTCGGGTCAGTCGCCGTCAGTCGTCCTTGCGGCGGCCGGTGGGATCCTCGGGGATGGCGGACTTGGACGGCTTGATCGGCACCGTCGGGTTGTCGATCTCGCCCAGGCGGTCGATCAGCTTGAGCCACTGGGAGGGCTTGAGCACCGCGTCGTCGCCGGGGTTCCCGCGGCCCGGCTGTGACCCGAAGCCGATGTGGATATGGTCGTCGTGGTCGGGCAGCGCGAGCGTGTTGTCGGCGCCCTGATAGGTCCGCAGGCTGATGATCTGGCTGGGCTTCAGCGAGCCCTTGAGCTCGAGCAGCTTGCGGATCGTGATGTCGGCGATTCCACCGTCCTGCTGGTTGCCGAGAATCGAGATCCCGTTGACCGCGGCGATGTCGACCGCTCGGCCGTACCAGTGATCGGAGATCCGCCCGCCGCCGGCGGTGTACTTGGAGTGCCCGCACTTCAGCGAGCTGACGGTCGGGCGCAAGCCCGAGCCGGCCAGGTACTTCATGGTGATCAGCACCCGCTTGTCGATGAGGCCGGCCTTGATGTCGTCGCGCCCGCACTCGTAGATGTCGACGCGCGGGTCGCTGAGCACGGACTTGCCGAGCTGCTCCTTGGTCATCAACAGCATCTGGCCGACCGAGACCGTCTTCTGGGTGACGAACGGGTTCTTGCCCGCCGCCCGGTAGATCGCGGTTGACTCGAGCAGCTTCCAGCCGTCGAGGATCGGCTTGGGATCGATGAGCGGCGTGCCCTTTCCGGAAGGCTGGATGACGAAGGTCACGTAGGGGGCCTTGCCCTCCACGGGAGTCCCGAGGCGACCGAGCACCGTGCCGGCCCTCACCTGGGCGCCCTTCTTGAGGGGCTTGAACTCGACGTCGTCGCGGCCGAGGCCGAAAACCCGGGCGAAGTAGGCGCCGTAGGTCTCGAAGTCCTTCTTGCCGCTGGTGGCGGCGACCTGCTCCTGGCCTCCGTTGCGGTAGGCCGTGGGGCGGGTCGGGTTCGCGTAGAGGCGCTCCTTGGTCACGTTGACCACCGGCCCGGCGGCCTTCTTGGGCGCCGGACGCGCGGGCTTTCCGGTCGGCTTGCCGGCCGGCTTGCGCGAGGGCGACTTGCTGCCGGGCTTCGGGCGCTGGGCGCCGGCGGATGCCGGAAGGGTGGGCTTGGGATCCTTGGGAAGGTTGAGCTCGTCGCGGATCTCCTCCTGGGAGACCTTCTTCTCCTTGGGCGCCGGGTAGGAGCCCACGACCGAGCCGAGCTGCGAGTAGGTGTATCGGTTGCCCGAGTAGTCCTTGAGCACGACGAAGCGCCCGAGCTTCTTGCTCTGGCCGGTCTCGACGATCTCACCGTCGTTGACGGCGATCACCGGCGCTCCCTTGCGCGAGAAGATGTCGATGGACTCGCGGTCGCCCTTGGAGGCAACCGGAATCGACGCGTTCTTCGATCGCGCGACGCGCCTGGTGGTCTCGCGCTCGGAAAGCTGATCGGCATAGCGCGCCCGTGCCGCGACGGGGAAGCGGCCCTCGACCATCTGGGTCAGCGAGCCGACGACAGCGGAGGACAGGCCGCCGATGACCTTCGCGCGCAGGAGAACCGAGTCCACGTACCAGTTGGCGTTGTTGTAGGCGAAGAGGCCCTTGCGGATGTCCTTCTCGCCGCCGGCCGCCTTGACGTAGCGCGCGGCGGCGAAGATCGCGTCGACCGGGTTGTAGGGGTCGCGGCGGCCGTCGTTGTTGGCGTCGGTGCCGTAGGCCTTCCAGGTCGAGGGGATGAACTGCATCCAGCCCATCGCCCCGGCGCTCGAGACGTTGAGGTTGCGCCCGTAGTCGGTCTCGATCTCGTTGATGGCGGCGAGGATCTGCCACGGGATGTTGTACTGGGCCTCGGCCGCCTGGTAGATCGGCAGCAGGAAGGGCGGGATGCGGAACCTGTCGATGAGGAAGTTCGGGACGCCGATCGGCGCCGGCCCGATGTCGGCGATCGTCACCGTCGGGTTGCTCAGCGCGGGCTGGCCGTCGGCCTGGGTGATCGGCTCGCCGCGGCCGTCCTTCTCAGGCTTGCCGGCACCGGGGACCAAGTCTGGATCTACACTCGAGCCTTCGGTCGACCCGTCGTCGTCGCCCTTGGCGTCTTCGCCCTTTGCGGCGCCGCCGCTCGTGGGCTGGCGACCGGGCTTGTCGCGGGCGCTGGGCGCCTTGCCGGGCTCGCCGCCCGCGCTGGACGGCGGGGCGGGCTGGGCCGAGGCCTGCGTCGGCGCGGGCGGGGGCGTGGCCTGCTGGGGCGGGGTCACGGCGACGCCGATGGGCACGCACGCGACGACGGGGCCGAGGGCGACCGAGCTCGGGCAGCCGCCGGCTTCGATGGTGAGCGTCGTGGTACCGCCCGTGGGCAGCTTGACCGTGATCTGGAACTGCTGGGCGGATGCGGGAACGACCGTAGAGCCCAGCCCGGCTGTGAGCCCGCCCGCAACCACGAGCGCGATCAGCAGCTTCCATCGATTCATCGGCACCCCAAATCTCCTCCCCCGCGCCCGCTCCCTCTGGTGGGCCGCGACCCGCCGGTAAGTGCACGAGCCACGTAGCGCAGCAACCTACTGCCTCGATTGCGGCTTTGCAATGGGGAACCTTCGTGCATTTCGATCGAGACGAGCCTGCGGGGGTGGAGGTTGCGCGAAAGCGCGAGGGCCTGGGGCCAGGCAGCCGAGAACGGGCGCGGAGTGCGGCCGGCGGGTGGCACGCACTCCGCGGGGCCGGAAACGGGGGCCAAGGGAGCCATCCTGGCCAAGGCTGACGTTCAAGTACAGGGTTAGTGAAGCGGTATTTCGAGGAGGAGGCGAAGCCGCCGCTAAGGTGACGCCTCCGCCCGCCACCAAGGAGCCCGGGATCGATGGATGACACCGAGGACGCCGGACTGCGCGCAAAGCTCGCCCGTCAGGGTGAGGACGCCGTCGGAAAGCTCGCGCAAGATCTGCTGGAGAACCCCCTTGTAAACGCGGCGATCACTCGCGCGTTCGACGCCCGCGAGAAGGCCACGCAGGCCCAGGAAGTCGCGATGGGCGCTCTCAACCTGCCCTCCGCGGCGGACATCGAGCGCCTGACCCGCCGGTTGCGATCCGTCTCCCAGCGGCTCGAGGGCATCGAGGACGGAGTCGACCGCCTGGACGACCGCTTCGCCGGGGTCGGCTCCGGCGCCGGCCTCGACGAACGGCTTCGCGCGATCGAGGAGCGGCTCGGAGGCATCGCGACCGAGGTCTCGGCCCTCAGCGGCGCGCTGCCCACGGAGACGGCGCCGGTGCCGCGCGAGCAGGAGAGCCTCAAGGTCGGCGACCAGAGCTGAGCTGAGCGGGGACCTCGCCCCACGCCCTTCTCGCCTGCGCTAGAGCGCGCGGGCGGCGATCTCTCCCAACCGCACGCCGAGCACGACGAGCGTGTCCTCGTCCAGGCGCTCGTGGCCACCGCTTCGCAGGTCGGTGACTCCGAGCAGGCAGCCGCCTCGCAGGCCGAGCAGCTCTGCGAGACGCAGGACCGTGGCGGCTTCCATCTCGACGACCAGGGCGTCCGCCTCTCCCTCGCGAGCCCTTGCGCGCGCGAGGTACCGGTCCTGGTCCGCGTCCCCCTCCGTCTCCTCGTCCGCCCCGACGTCGTGGTCGTAGAAGAGGTCGGTCGACAGTGCGGTGCCGGCTCGCGCGCCGCCGTCCGCCGCGCGCTCGAGCGCGGCGGGCAACTCAGGATCCGCCTCGACGGCGCCTGCTGCTCCCAGGGCCCGACTCGCGCCGTCGCCCGGAAGCGCCTCGCGCACGACGACTACCTCGCCGAGGCGGAGGTCGTCGCGCAGGGCGCCGCAGGTCCCGACCCGCACGATCGTCCGAGCGCCCAGCGCCGCCAGCTCCGCAACGACGATGGCCGCGCTGGGCCCGCCCATCCCCGTGCTCTGCACGGTGAGCGGCTCGCCGTCGGCCGCGGCGCCCGTATAGCCCCACAACCCCCGGTTGTGGTTGAACATGCGCGGCTCGGTCAAGAGCGCCTGCGCGAGCGCGAGGGCGCGGCCCGGATCGCCGGGCAGCAGGACGCGCTCGGCCAGCGGCGCGGTGGGGCGCAGGTGGATCGTGTGGGGGGGCATCGCGCGCGGGTACCCTTTCATGCGATGGCTCGGAAGCCCCCCGGCGCCCAGACCGCCGATACCTTGAGGAGCGCGGTCGACCGGACGGTGCAGGCGACCTTGGGCCAAGCCCAGTTCACGCGCGACCGCGCACAGGAGGTCGTCGACGAGCTGGCGGGCACCGCCGGCAAGGTCCGCGGAGCCCTGGACGACCTCAAGCCGGCCAGTGGCGAGGACGTCAAGAGCCTCGGTGCCCGTCTCGACGCGCTCGAGAAGCGGGTGGCCGGTCTCGAAAAGGCCAAGGGCAGTGGGAAGGGCGGGGCGAGGAAGTCGTGAGGCGACGGCCTCGCCCTCTTCCTCGCCGACGGGGATGAAGGCAGAGTGAGCGCCGCCGGTGCGCGGCCTCCCTCGCACAGCGTGCGAGCCGACGAGCCGGAGGTTCGCGCCGCCGTCGCGCGGCCTCCCTCGCACAGCGTGCGAGCTGACGAGCCGGAGGTCGGCGCCGTCATCGCGGCCGCGCGCGCGAGCGGGCTCCTCCCCGCGCGCATGCCCGCGGTGGTGATGCTCTCCGGAGGACGCGACTCGACGTGCCTGCTCGACGTCGCCGCGACGCTCGCCGGCCATGGAGCGCTCACCGCACTCCACGTCAACCACGGGCTGCGGCCGGAGGCGCACGAAGAGGAGGCGCATTGCGCCGAGCTCTGCGAGCGGCTCGGCGTGGCGCTGGTCGTCGAGCGGCTCGGGCCCGCGCCGGCCACGGGCAACCTCCACGCATGGGCGCGCGAGGCGCGCTACGCCGCCGCGAGCCTCCTCCCGGGCGCCATCGCGACCGGCCATACCGCGACCGACCAAACGGAGACGATCCTCCAGCGGCTCGCCGCGTCCCCGGGGCGCCGAGCGCTCCTGGGCATGTCCGAGCGCGAGGGCCGCGTCGTGCGTCCGCTGCTCGAGGTGACGCGTGGGCAGACCGCTGCCTACTGCGAGGCGCGCGGCCTTCCGTGGCGCGAGGATCCCGCCAACGACGATCCGATCTATGCACGCGCGCGAGCGCGGAACGAGCTCGTCCCGGCGCTGCGCCGTCTGCACCCGGCGGCCGAGGCGAACGTCGTGGCCACGTCGAGGCTCCTGCGCGAGGAGGCCGAGGTGCTCGACGCGCTCGTCGAGGAGGTACTCGGCGGAAGGGATGAGATCGAGCTCGCCCGGCTGCGCTCGCTGCCCCGCGCGCTCGCGCGCCTCGTCGTCCGCCGGCTGGCCGAGCGGGCGCTCGGCAGCCGCGTGCCCAGAGCCGCCGGGCGCGCCGAGGACGTGCTCGAGCTCGGCTCCGACGCCGCCCTCGACCTCGGCGACGGAGCCCGGGCGCGGACCCGTCAGGGGGTGCTGCGCTTCGAGCGCTCGCCTCGGCATGGGTGAGGACGCCCCGGGAGGTTTGAGTCCTCCGGGCGCCAATGGCCCCGAGCGCACCGCCCACGTAGGTGCTCGGGTTGAGCATTGCGTAGAGTCCCTTTATGGCCGGTAACAGGCCTCGCCGTTCACGCGGCAAGCGGCGTCAGGCCCACGGGACCCCGCCGGCAGCACCCCGGCCGTCCGGGGCCCCCATTCAGGCCCATGCCGACGACCCGGAGATCGCGGCGGCTCTCGAGGAGATTCAGCGCGTGCTCGACACGCCGCTGGCCGAGCTCGTGGACACCGAGGAGGAGCGGGCCGAGGCACAGGAGCTCACCCGCCAAGCGCTGGTTGTCCCGGCGATGGCCCGGTTGCGGGAGCTGGTGGACTTCGTGGGTAGAGGACGTCCGGCGACGCAGGCCGGCAACTTGAAGGCTCGGGACGCCGTGGCCGTGGCGAGTGGGCTTGGCACGCGCGACGACGTATCCGGCGAAGTCCGCTCCATGGACGACCTGCCCGAAGTGGCCCACGTCTTTCGCTGGGCGACGGCGGCTGAGCTCCTCGCCAGGCGCGGGACCAAGATCGTGGCCGGACCTTGCGCGCGTGACTTGGAGCGCGACCCCCTGGCCGCCTGGTTCAAGGCCGCGATCACCCTGCTCGAGCACGGCCTGCTCGACGGCTTCCGCCGAGGATGGCGCAAGACCTACGTGGAGCTCCTCGACGCCGACGCGGTCGATCTGCTCGCGGCGATCGTCGAGGCGGGCGGCGCAATTCAGTTGACCGCGATCGAGGATCGCGCCTGGGGGCGGGTGGCGCGCAGCTACGGCTACGACCTCGACGACGACGCCGAGCGCCGGCACGTGGTCCAGCTCGTCACAGCGATGGTGACCCAGCTCGCCGACACCGGAATCGTGGCCCGCCACGACCCCGACGTTGTCCTCACCGGCCTGGGAAGCACCCTTGCCACCGCTGCTGCCGTCATGTCGAGCGACGACCTGGACGAGCTCGACCTGGTGGACACCGATGCGCAGTCCATGCTGCTGGTGTGCGCCGACGAGATGGAGTCCGCTGAGGCCAGCGATCATCTGCTGGCGTGGTGCCAGGCGCGCTCCGCCGAGGAGGCCGCCGACGAGCTGTGCGAGGCGATGCTGGACGACGACGACGACGACCACGACCCCGACGTCTGGCGCCTCGGCCTGGAGGCGCTGGCCATGATCGACCCGGCGGTGGCAGAGCCGGCCATCCGGCGGCTCCGGTCGCGTCCCGGCCTACGCTCTCTGATCGCCGAGTCGGAGCGCCGCCACGGCAGAGCACGGAGCCCACGGACGCCTGGGTAGACGGGCGCCCTCGTCGGGACCGCCCAATTCCCCTTCCGTCGTCGCCCAGAGCCCGCGCCAACGTCAGCGTCCGGGGGTGCGCCCTCGGTACACGCGTTGGAGCCCTATCGCTTCTGACTATCCCCAACCCCTGGGCTGGATGGGACCTCCGCGACGTCTAGGGGACATTCCACGAGAGGAGACTTGCTCTGGGCGAGGTCATCGCTCTCGCTCTCAGTCCGTCGCGCTCACCTCTCCGCCCTCGCGACCTAGACTCCACGCCCGTGCGCGACCCGGCCATCGGCGAGATCCTCGTGCAGGCGGACGAGCTCCGCAACCGGGTCCGCGAGCTCGGAGTGCAGATCACCGAGGACTATGCCGGCCGAGATCTCGTCCTGGTGGGGGTGCTCAAGGGCGCGGTGTTCTTCCTGTCAGACCTGATGCGGGCGATCGACGTTCCGTGCGAGGTCGACTTCATGGCGGTCGCCTCATACGGTTCGGCGACGGATTCCTCGGGGGTGGTGCGCATCCTCAAGGACCTCGACGCGGCGATCGAGGGGCGCGACGTCCTGATCGTGGAGGACATCGTCGATTCTGGGCTGACGCTCCAGTACCTGCTGCGCGCGCTCGGCGCGCGCCAGCCCGCCACGCTCGAGGTGTGCGCGCTCCTCACCAAGCCCGAGCGCCGCAAGGTCGACCTTCCGACCCGGTACGTGGGCTTCGAGATTCCCAACCGCTTTGCCATCGGCTACGGCCTCGACCACGGCGAGCGGTTCCGCAACCTTCCCTACGTGGCCGCGTTAGGAGAGTCATCCGGGGGCTCCAGCGGCCCGTAGAGACTGCCGATAGGCCCTAAACCCCCTGCTAGGCTTGACGGCTCGACTACGTCGGGCGCACGAGCCCAGCCGACCCCGCCGTACAGCCCATGAGCCGTTTCTTCAAGAGCGCAGCCTTCCCCATCCTCATCGTGGTGGTGCTCGCGTTCTTCGTGCAGAAGCTCATCAGCCCGAGCGATGAGCGGCCCAAGCCCGAGTTCTCGGACTTCCAGGCCCAGCTCAACCGGGGCGAGATCAAGAGCGCGCTCCTCAAGACGAAGGATCAGACCCTTCACGTCACGCTGAAGAACAACCAGAAGTACGAGATCGGCTACCCGCAGGACTACGGCAACGAGCTGGTCAACAACCTCGCCGCCAAGGACGTCCGCTTCAACGTCGAAGGCCGCAAGACCAACGGCTGGCTCCAGGTGCTGACCTGGGTCCTGCCGGTCCTGATCTTCATAGGGTTCTGGATCTTCCTCATGAACCAGATGCAGGGCGGGGGCTCGAAGGTCATGAGCTTCGGCAAGTCGCGTGCCAAGCGAATGTCGGTCGACTCGCCCAAGATCACCTTCCGCGACGTCGCCGGCGTCGACGAGGCGGTCGAGGAGCTCCACGAGATCAAGGAGTTCCTCGAGAACCCCAAGAAGTTCCAGGCGCTGGGGGCGCGCATCCCCAAGGGCGTGCTGCTCTTCGGCCCGCCCGGCACCGGCAAGACGCTGCTCGCCCGCGCGGTGGCCGGCGAGGCCGGGGTGCCGTTCTTCTCGATCTCGGGCTCTGACTTCGTCGAGATGTTCGTCGGCGTAGGCGCCAGTCGCGTGCGCGACCTCTTCGAGCAGGCCAAGCAGAACAGCCCGTGCATCATCTTCATGGACGAGATCGACGCGGTCGGCCGCCACCGCGGCGCCGGCATGGGCGGGGGCCACGACGAGCGCGAGCAGACCCTCAACCAGCTCCTCGTCGAGATGGACGGCTTCGAGATGAAGGACAACATCATCCTCATCGCCGCCACCAACCGGCCCGACATCCTCGATCCCGCGCTCCTTCGTCCCGGGCGCTTCGATCGCCAGATCGTCGTCGACCGCCCCGACCGCAAGGGTCGCGCGAAGATCCTCGAGGTCCACACGCGCGGAAAGCCGCTGGCCAAGGAGATCGACGTCGATGTGCTCGCCGGCCAAACGCCGGGCTTCACAGGCGCCGACCTGTCCAACCTGGTCAACGAGGCCGCCCTCCTGGCCGCTCGCAACGCCCGCCGCGAGATCGGCCAGAACGAGCTCGAGGAAGGGATCATGCGGGTCATCGCCGGGCCCGAGAAGAAGACCCGCGTCATGTCGGAGAAGGAGCGGCTGATCACCGCCTACCACGAGATGGGCCACGCCATCGTCGGGAACTACCTGCCCAACGCCGATCCCGTCCACAAGATCTCGATCATCTCCCGCGGCCAGGCGCTCGGCTACACGATCTCGCTGCCCCAGGAGGACAGGTTCCTCACCACGCGCGCGGAGCTGACCGACACCTTGGCCATGACCCTCGGCGGCCGCGCGGCGGAGGAGATCGTCTTCGGCGAGATCACCACCGGGGCTTCGAACGACCTCGAGAAGGTCACCAAGACCGCCAAGCAGATGGTCATGCGCTTCGGGATGAGCGAGAAGCTCGGCCCGCGTGTGTTCGGCCACGACCACGGCCAGCCCTTCCTCGGCCGCGAGTTCTCTTCGGAGCCCGACTACTCGGACGAGATCGCGCGGGAGATCGACGACGAGATCCGCCGCATCGTCGAGTCGGCCCATCAGCAGGCACGCGACATCCTCGCCGAGCACCGCGACTCGCTCGGCACGATCTCCGAGATCCTCGTCAAGCGCGAGACGATCGAGAAGGGCGAGTTCGAGTCGCTCCTCGCCGGTCAGCCCGAGGAGGAC
Organism: Solirubrobacterales bacterium; assembly: GCA_038199375.1. Taxonomy (GTDB): domain Bacteria; phylum Actinomycetota; class Thermoleophilia; order Solirubrobacterales; family Solirubrobacteraceae; genus JBBPZA01. Next base: position 10,518 of record JBBPZA010000016.1, read on the forward strand.
GTCTTCCCGCCCGAGGAGCCCGTCCGGCCCGAGCTGCCCGTCCCGCCGGCGCCGGCCGACCGCGCGCCCGGCCGCGACCACCCGCGCCCGCTGCCGCGCCCCGGCCTTGCGGGAGGCACGGCGGATATGCGCGCCGACGAGCCGCGCAAGCCCACGCTCTGACGGCCGCGTCGGGGTGTGCCGAGAAACCCGCCATATACGCGGAAAAGCCGGCACACCCCGGTTGGCACGGCCGAATGATGGAAGGCGGGTTCTCGATCATGGGGGTGGTGAACGTCACCCCCGACTCCTTCTCCGACGGCGGCCGCTTCCTCGACGCCGACGCCGCGATCGCGCATGGCCGTCGGCTCGCGGAGGAGGGCGCCGACGTCCTCGACGTCGGCGGCGAGTCGACCCGGCCGGGCGCCGAGCCCGTCGGCGAGCGTGAGGAGCTGGCGCGCGTCGTGCCGGTCCTCGACGGGCTTGCGGCCTCGTCGGGCGCCGCGCTGTCGATCGACACCTCGAAGGTCGGCGTCGCCCGCGCGGCGATCGAGGCCGGTGCGACGCTCGTCAACGACGTGACCGCCTTCCGCCGCGAGCCCGGGCTCGCGGCGCTGGTGGCCGAGCACAAAGTCCGCTGCTGCCTCATGCACATGCTCGGCGAGCCGCGCACGATGCAGAAGAGCCCGCGCTACGGCGACGTCGTCTCCGAGGTCAAGGCGTTCCTGGAGGAGCGGATGGCGTTCGCCGTCGGAGAGGGCGTCGCCGAGGGGCGCATCCTGCTCGACCCGGGGATCGGCTTCGGCAAGACACTCGAGCACAACCTCGAGCTGCTGCGCCGCCTCTCAGAGCTCGTCGCGATCGGCCGGCCGGTCGTCGTCGGCACGTCGCGCAAGTCGTTCCTGGGTGCGATCACGGGCCGCGAGGTCGGCGAGCGGCTGCCCGGCACGATTGCCGCCAACGTCCTCGCGCTCGAGCGCGGCGCGACGGTGTTCCGCGTTCACGAGGTCGCTCCGCTGCGCGATGCCCTGCAGGTGGCACTTGCTACGGTCCGCCCGCGATGGAGCGAGACGACGACGACCTGACCGGTCCCGGGTTCGACGAGGACGAAGGGACTGCGGAGCCCGTCGTCACCGTCGAGATCAACGGCCTCTCGCTGTTCACCCACCACGGCGTCACCGAGGCCGAGCGCGAGATCGGTCAGCGGCTGGTGCTCGACCTCCGCCTCGAAGTCGGCGAGTCAGACGCCACCCTGACCGACCGGATCGAGGACACCGTCGACTACGGAGAGGTCTGTCAGGCGGTTGCGCTGGTCGCCCAGCAGCGCTCCTACCGCACGCTCGAGCGCCTGTGCACCGCGATCGCCGATCGCCTGATCGAGGCCTTCTCGGTGGAGAGCGTCTCGGTGAAGGCCACCAAGCCCGAGCCGCCCCTGCCGTTCGGAGTCGAGGACATCTCGGTCGAGGTGTGGCGCGAGCTGGAGTGATCGAGGACGTCTCGGGCGAGGCGCGGCGCGAGCTGGAGTGATCGGCTACCTCGGCCTGGGCTCGAACGTCGGCGATCGACTGGCCCACCTCCGGGAGGCGGCGGCCGCGCTCCCGGCCTGGGGCGTCGAGGTGCTGGCGGCCTCCTCGGTCTACGAGACCGAGCCAGTGGGCGAGGTGCTCGACCAGCCCGAGTTCCTCAACGCCTGCCTGCGCGTGCGCACCGACCTCCCCCCCGAGGCGCTGCTCGACGCCTGCAAGGCGGTCGAGGGCGACGTGGGGCGGTCGCAGGCCGGACTCCGCCACGGGCCGCGGGTCATCGACGTCGACGTCCTGCTGCTCGGCGATCTCGTCCACGGCTCGCAGCGCCTCTCGCTCCCGCACCCCGAGGTGGCGAGTAGGCGCTTCGTGCTCGTCCCGCTGCTCGAGCTCGACCCCGAGCTGCGCACGCCCGACGGCGCACCGCTCGCCAACGCACTCGCCGCGCTGGGCGAGGGTCAGCGGGTCGTGTACGCGGGGCCGCCGCTGGGCGTGGCGCGC
>JBBPZA010000017.1:0-21873 GCA_038199375.1 Solirubrobacterales bacterium
CGGCCGGGTAGGGGTCGCGCTCGGTGCTGGCGGAGTCGCGGTGATCGGGTGTGCTGCGCTTGAGCTCGAGCACGAAGAGGTGTTGCCGTTCGAACTCGATTTCGAGGACTGGCTGGAGCGCGGTTCGGGAGGCTCGAGGGTCCGCTCGCTGGTCGAACGCGCGCTAACCGAGCGCCCCACGGGCACGGATTGCTTCCGGGTCGTTGGTCGCGCCGAAGCGCGGGTCCTGGAGCTTCAGATGTGGCTGGCCCGCTGGCGAAAGCCGGGCCGAATAAACAATGGTGCGTAGGCGCGGATCCGTCGAATCGGCATCCCGGTGGCCCGCAGTCGTGTGCAGACGACGATCCACTCCACCTCCTCGGCAGTGAAGCGCCGATGACCGGCGGCGTCGCGCTCGATCGGCGCGAGCAACCGGCGCGCTCGTAGTAAGAGCGCGCTGGTAAACCCCTACCGTCCAGGACGGAACCGGTGAAAGGAACGGAAATGGAGCAGCGCCAACTGGGAACGCAAGGTCTCGAGGTCTCGGCCGTCGGCCTTGGCTGTATGGGCATGTCGGCTTTCTACGGCGAGACCGACGAGGAGGAGTCTGTCGCCACGGTCCATCGCGCCCGCGAGCTCGGAGTGGTCTTTCTCGACACCGCCGAGATGTACGGGCCCCACGCCAACGAGGAGTTGGTCGGCAGGGCGATCGCGGGGAGGCGCGGTGACTACGTGATCGCGACCAAGTTCGGCGTGCGCCGCGTTGACGGCGAGCACGTGCGCGACGGCTCGCCCGAGAACGTGCGCCGCTCCATCGAGGGGTCGCTCGAGCGGCTCGCCATCGATCACGTCGACCTCTACTACCAGCACCGCATCGATCCCGAGACCCCGATCGAAGAGACCGTCGGGGCCTTGGGCGAGCTGGTTGACGAGGGCAAGGTTCGCTACCTGGGACTGAGCGAGGCGGCGCCGGAGACGATCCGGCGCGCGCACGCGACTCACCCGATCAGCGCTGTGCAAACCGAGTACTCGCTGTGGACGCGCGACCTCGAGGCCGAGATCTTGCCGACGCTGCGCGAGCTCGGGATCGGCCTGGTCGCCTACTCGCCGCTGGGCCGCGGCTTCCTCGCCGGACGCTTCGGGTCACCGGAGGAGCTGGCCGAGGACGACTTCCGGCGCCACGGGCCGCGCTTTAGCGCCGAGAACCTCGAGCCCAACCGCCGGCTCGCCGCGCTGGTCGAGGAGCTGGCCGCAGAGAAGGGCGTCACGGCCGCGCAGCTTGCGCTCGCGTGGGTCCTCGCCCAGGGCACCGACATCGTCCCGATCCCGGGCACCAAGCGCCGCAGCTATCTCGAGCAGAACGCGGGGGCCGTCGACGTGGAGCTCTCCGAGGACGAGCTGTCGCGGCTTGCCGAGCTGCCGGCCGCTGCCGGCCAGCGCTACGACGAGGCGGGGATGAGGTCAGTCAACGTCTGATTCGTGCAGAAAGGCCATCCGTTCTGCCTCGCGCCGGGGACTCGGGCGCTGCCGGCCCAACGTCGAGTCCGTTTCTAGAAACACGATCTCGTCACACAACAATGCCGCCTTCGTCCTACCGTGATCTGGATGACAACCGACGAACACGAGACGAATGACACGCAGTGGCACTCGCCGCCGAACCAATCCGAGGGCCCCCAGGTGCAGTTGGGCCATATGGAGCCAAACGGCATCTCTCCCAGCATCTACGGGCTCGTCGAGCTGGGCAAGCTCAGACGGCCCGAGCTCGCCCGCCAGCTGCGCGGACGGGTAGAGCTGCGCTTCCGAGAGGATCTCGCCCCCGTGCGCTTGAGCTTCGCTGACGAGGGCGTACTCATCGAGGACGCCGACGAGCAGAACGGCTGGAAGCCGGAGCTCCTGATCACGGGGTCCCTGCCCGAGATCGTCCAGCTCACCGCCGCGCCGCTCTTTGCCGGAGTACCCAAGCTCACCAATGCCCGAGGTCGCGCTGCGCTCGCCAACCTGGCGGGCGGAAAGGTGAAGATCGAAGGCAGCGCCGTTCTGGCGCGGCGGCTTCTGAAGCTGCTGGAGCTTTAGCGGCGGGACTCACCGCACCTGCTGGACCTCCGGCGATTTAGCCCGACGGCGTGCGCGTGCGGCTCGGACCGCCCGAATGAGGGTGTCGATATCGTACGCGAAGGCGCCCGGGGCTCGATGGCGCGGCCGCCAAGTACCGCGGGTGCCACGGCAACATGGTTGCCTGGTACGTCCTGCCTATGCAATGCTCCGGCATATGCCAGCCGACTTGACGTTGGGCGATGCGGCGCGCGCAATCGGGGTGAGCGTCGACACGCTGCGGCGATGGGACCGTGCCGGAAAGCTCCAGACCACGCGCGACGAGCGCAATCAGCGGCGCGTTCCACGCAGCGAGGTGGAGCGGCTGACCGCGCGGCAACCGCGCCACCCCGCCGGCGACGGGCTCTCGGCGCGCAACCGCTTCTCAGGGGTCGTTCGCTCGGTCGAGGTAGACGGGGTGATGGCGCTCGTGGAGCTCGAGGCCGGTCCCCATCGGATCACGGCGGCGATCACCCGCGACGCCGTCGACGAGCTGGGCTTGACCGAGGGCGTGCGGGCGACGGCCGCCGTCAAGGCGACATCGGTGATGATCGAAAGGGACGACGGATGAGGCTTCGAGGGATGCTCGGGCTGCTGCTGAGCGCGGCGCTGCTCATGGGCGCCGGATGCGGCCGCGACGGGGGCGACGGTGCATCCCCGGGCGACCCGGGTGCCTCGAAGCCGAAGCTGACCGTGTCGGCCGCGGCGTCGCTCAAGCAGGCGTTCACCGCCTACGGCAAGGAGCTCCAGGACGCGTCGGCTCGGTTCTCGTTCGCCGGCTCTGACGAGTTGGCGGCGCAGATCTCCCAGGGCGTCAAGCCCGACCTCTTCGCGGCGGCGAACCCCAGGCTGCCCGAGGAGCTGTTCAAGAAGGGCCTGGTAGAGAAGCCGACGGTGTTCGCCGGCAACCGACTGGTGCTCGCGGTCCCGGCCGATGACGCGAAGGTCGGCTCGCTGGCCGACGTCGAGCGGCCGGGCGTCACGCTGGCGGTCGGTTCGAAGTCGGTGCCCGTCGGCTCCTACACCCGCACGGTGCTCGACAAGCTGCCGGCGGCCCAGGGCAAGGCGATTCTCGCGAACGTGCGCTCCGAGGAGCCCGACGTCGCGGGCATCGTCGGCAAGCTCACCCAGGGCGCCGTCGACGCGGGCTTGGTCTACGGCAGCGACGTGCGCGGCAGCGACGGAAAGCTCGAGGCGGTCGAGTTGCCCGAGGAGCTTCAGCCCTCGGTCGCCTACGGCATCGCGGTGGTCAAGGGCGCCAAGCAGCCGCGCCAGGCGCGGGCATTCATCGACGGCCTGCTCTCGGGGGCCGGGCGCCAGGCGCTCGATGACGCCGGGTTCGAGCCGCCGCCGTCGGGGTGAGAGAACGCGGCTGGTTTCCCGTCGGGCTGGTAGCGGCGCTCACGATCGTCCTGTGCTTCTTGACGCTGCCCATCGTCGCGATCTTCGTCGATACAGGGCCGCTCGACCTGCTCTCGAGCCTCGGTGAGGACGGCGCGTTGGAGGCGCTGCGGCTCAGCCTGACCTGCAGCGCGATCGCGGTCGGCCTGATCGTGGTGGTCGGCACCCCCGCCGCCTATCTGCTCGCCACGCGCCGATTTCGCGGCCGCGCGGCGCTCGTGACGCTGATAGAGCTGCCGCTGGTCCTGCCGCCGGCGGTCGCGGGCATCGGACTGCTCGCCGCGCTGGGGCCCAAAGGGGTGCTCGGCGGGCTCGTCGAAGATGCCGGCATCAATCTCGTGCTCACGACCGCCGGCGTGATCCTGGCGCTGACCTTCGTCGCCGCCCCGTTCTACCTGCGCCAGGCCCAGTCGGCGTTCGAGGCGCTCGACCGCACATGGCTCGAGGCCTCGCGCACGCTCGGCGCCACCGAGGCGCGCACGTTCCTGCGCGTGGCGATCCCCACCGCAGGGCCCGGGCTGATCTCCGGACTGGCGCTCGCCTGGGGCCGGGCGCTGGGCGAGTTCGGCGCGACGCTCATGTTCGCCGGCTCGTTTCGCGGCATCACCCAGACGGTGCCGCTGGCCATCTACGAGCGCTTCTCCACCGACTTCACCGGGGCGCTGGCGCTCTCGGCCGTCCTCGTCGCCGTCTCCGCCGCGCTGCTCCTGTCGGTCAAGCTGCTCAGCGGCTCGGCCTGGCTCGGCGGTGCTGCGCGTTGAAGCCCGAGCGCGCCTCGGGTCCTTCAGCCTCGAGGTCGCGCTCGAGACCGCCCCCGGCCGCTGCCTGGCGCTCGCCGGACCCTCCGGGGCGGGCAAGACCTCCGTGCTGCGCGTCGTGGCGGGCCTGGTGGCACCCGAGCAGGGTCGCGTCAGCTGCGGCGAGGAGCTCTGGCTCGACACCGCCGCCGGGGTCGACCTGCCGCCCGAACGCCGCCGCTGCGGCTACGTCTTCCAGGAGTATGCGCTCTTCCCGCACCTGCGTGCGTGGCAGAACGTCGCCTACCCGCTGCGCGGCCTCACGCGCACCGAGCGTCGCAGACGCGCGCTCGAGCTGCTCGAGCGCTTCGGCGTGGCCCATCTCGCCGACGCCCGCCCGCGCACGCTCTCGGGCGGCGAGCGCCAGCGGGTCTCTGTCGCCCGCGCCCTGGCCCGGCGGCCGGCCGCCCTGCTCTTGGACGAGCCGCTCTCGGCGCTCGACGCCCGGACCCGCGCGTCCGCCGGTCGCGCGCTCGCCGCCGTCCTGCGAGAGACCGGCGTGCCGGCGCTGCTGGTCACCCACGACTTCACCGAGGCCGCGCTGCTGGGCGACCGCGTCGGGGTGATCGACGGCGGGCGCGTCGTGCAGGAGGGCAGCGCCGCCGAGCTCGCCGCCTCCCCCGCCTCGTCGTTCGTGGCCGACTTCACCGGCGCCGTCGTGCTCACCGGCACCGCGCGACCGGGTACGGACGGGCTCACCCACGTCGTCCTCGACGGCGGCGGCACCGTGTCGAGCACCGACTCGGAAGACGGACCGGTCGCGGTCAGCATCTATCCGTGGGAGATCTCCCTGGCCCCCGGCGACGCGCTCCCCAGCGGCTCGGCCCAGAACCACCTGCCCGTCGAGGTGATCTCGGTCACCGCGGTGGGAAACCGCATTCGCGTGGGGCTTGCCGCCCCCCAACCGCTCAGCGCCGAGATCACCGACGCGTCAATCCACCAGCTCGCCCTCGAGCCCGGCGCCCGCGCCATCGCCACGTGGAAGGCCACCGCCACCCGGCTGCTCAGCAGATGACGTGAGGCGCCCCTGCAGCCGCCCGCGAACGCCCTCAGCGTGGCGTTCGCTACGGGACCTCGGGACAGGACAGTGCTCCGCGTCTCCTTCTCAAGGGGGCTCCGTGCCGCCGTTCGCCGGGCCGTCGGGCCTGTCGAGGTAGAGGCGTGCGTTGCGGTCGGGGCGGCTCCCCGCGAAGCGCTGGGGCCGGCCGCCCTGGGCGTCGAGGTAGGCGAGTCGCCGGGAGGTCGCCGCAAGCGCGCCCGCGGCCCCGCGGTCGTCGTGGTCGAGCATCCACGTCTCGATCGCCACGCCGCCGCCGGTCGTGGCGCGGAAGCGCAGGGCGCGGGCCTGCTGGGGGAAGTCGACCAGGGAGCCGGTCTCGATCAGCCAGTAGCCGCCGGCCGGGGTGGAGCGTGGGCGGATGCGGTTGCGGTGGGTGTGTCCCGCGATCGCGGCGATCACCCGCCGGTCTCGGTCCGCCCGCGCGAGCACGGCGCGGCCGCCCTCCGACGAGCTGAGCGGCTGGTGGGAGGCGAGCAGCACCCAGCGCGAACCGGCCACCGCGAGCTGGCGGTCGAGCCAGGCGAGCTGCTCGGCCGCGACGGCGCCACCCGACCCGCCCGCGCGATCGACGGTGTCGAGGACGACGAGGCGGACGCGGGAGCCGAGGTCGACGGTGTAGTCGAGGCGCGGGCCGGCGCCCGGCACCCCGGAGGCGCGGCGGAGGCGGTCGACGGCCCGCGACGGCTCGAGGAGGCGCCGGGCCGGGTCGGGCGGAACCCGCCGGGTGGGTCCGCTGAGCGCGTCGGCCACCGCGCGGTCGACGAGCGCCGGCGTGGCGCCCGCTTCGGTCGCCCCGGGGGGAAGGAGGCTTGCCGGGTCGCGCGCCGAGGTGGCTCGGTCGCCGACCGCGACCGCCGCCGTCGCCTGGGTGAGCGGGGCCTCGCCCGCGAGCAGGAGGTCGTGGTTGCCCGCGACCGGAAACCACGGCACCCGGAGCCCTGGGGAGCGAAACGGCCGCTGCGCGCGGTCGAGCAGGCCCGGGAACCGGGGGGCGTCGACGTCGGGGCGGTAGAAGAACGGATCGGGATCCGAGGCCGCCTGGACGCCGTCGTAGCCGCGCGAGCCGGAGTCGGGCGCGACGCGGCCGCCGCGCAGCGCGGCCAGCGAGGCGTCGAGCTCGTTGGCCTGGGCGTTGTCGGCCAGGTCGCCGCTGACAAGGACCCCGCTCGGCGCCAGCGCGTTCGCCGAGCGCACCGTCGCCGCGAGCACCTGGGCGGTCAGTGCCTCCTGCGGGCGGAAGGTCGACTCGAAGGGCGAGCCGAGCCGGTCGACCGCCGGCACGCGCGCGGGGGACTCCTCGTCGCGAACGTGGGCGTCGGAGATCTGCACGAGCGTCGCCAGCGCCCGGCCGGGCCGCGCCCGGGGAGCCAGATCGGTGCGGTCGATCAGCGGCTCGCCGGGCCCGCGCTCGAGCACGCCGTCCCCGTCGGCGTCGAGGTAGGTCGCCTCGAGCGTGGAGGAAGAAGGGGAATCGGTGCCGTCGTCCATGCAGCCGGTGGAGAGGAGCGTGGCGGCGAGGAGGAGCGCGGCGGCGGCGAGGAGCGCGGCGGCCGCTCGGTGAGGGGCGCCTCGAGCCATCACTCCTCCCGCAGCCCGGCCACGATGGGCTCGCGGATCGTCCGGGCGGCCATCCAGCCCGCGGCGAGCGCGCCGACGAGCAAGAGCGCGGCGCCGACGATCGCCGCTTCGCGCGCTCCCGCGGCCAAGGGAAGGTCCGCATAGCTCGCGGCCAGGCGCGCCACAGCCGGCGCGAGGAGGATCCGCTCGACCGCGTAGCCCGCCAGTGCGGCGGGGAGGAGCGCGATCAGCGCCGCTCCCGCGTAGACACGCAGGACTGCGCCGCCACCCGACCCGAAGGAGCGAAGCACCGCGACCGTCGACCGTCGCTCCCGCGCTACGAGGGCGAGCGCCTGCGCGAGCGCGTACAGGCACAAGATCGCGGTCACGGCAGCGACCGCGCGCAGCACGTCGGCGAGCACGCCGAGGAAGCGCGCGTCGCTCGTGCTCGCGCCGCCGGCGGGCCGCGGGCGCGCGCCGAGTCGCCGCAGCGCGCGCCCCACCGCCGCGCGGTCGGCGCCCGGGTCGAGGCGGACGGCGAGGTTCGGAGATCCCGCGAGGCCGGCCGCGAGCAGGCTTCGCTCGTCGACGTAGGCCACCCGCCCGTCGTTGTCGAGCGCGCGCACGACGCCCACGACGCGGTAGCGAAGCTCGTCGCCCGACTCAAGCGCGACCGCGAGCGTCCCGCCCACCCGCAGCCCGAGCACCTGGGCGAGGCCCTGCCCCACCTCGGCCTCCCGGGGGCCGCTGGCGCGGCGCCCCGAGGCGAGCGGCGCGGCCTCGAAGACGGTGTGGTCGCCGGGATAGGCGATCAGGCGAAGCGGCTGGCCGAGCGCGAAGGCGTCGCTCCCCTGCGCGACCCGCCGCGGCGCGGCCGCGGCGACGCCGGGGATCGCCCGTACGGCGGGCGCCGCCTCCGGCGGAAGGGCGACGGTGAGCTGGTAGCGGCGGCCCAGCAGCGCCGGGTCCTGCGCGAGGCGCTCCAGCAGCGAGGCGAGGGAGAGCATCAGCAGGGCGGTCGCCGCCGAGGCGGCGAGCACCGCGACCGTCGCCGCCAGGCGCGCCCGGTGGGCCGCGGCCAGCCGCGCGCCGAGGGCGAGCAGCCCGCCGCGGGACGGGCGTCTGCCCGGAGGCACCGCGCGCGCCCGGGCGGGCGCGAGGTCTCCCCCGCGCAGCACCCTGGCGGGCGCCCGGCCGGCGGCTCTCCACGCCGGCCACGCCGACGCGAGCGCCGCGATGGCCACCAGACCCGCTCCCCCGGCGACGAGCCACGCGGTGAGGGAGGCGCCGGGAGGAAGCTGGTTGAGCGTGCGCAGGAGCTGCTCGGCGCGCGGCGCGGTGAGCGCCGTCCCCGCGACGATCCCGATCGCCGCGGCCGGCACCGCGAGCAGGGCGGCCTCCAGCGCGTGGACCGCGGCCACTCGCCGGCGCGAGAGCCCCACCGCCCGCTGCACGCCGATGGCCGGCAGCCGGCGCTGCACCTCGGCCGAGGCGGCCGACCCGAGCATCAGCCCGGCGGCGGCCAGCGTGACCAGCGCGAACGCGCTCAGCAGCGCGATGACGATGCCGGCGGCCTGGCCCACGAGCACCTGCACGCCCTCCCGGGTGATCAGGCGCAGATCGCGCACGCCGTAGGAGACGGCGCGCGCCTGGACGAGCGTCTCGTCGAGGCGCCGGCGGTCGTTGACCCAGAGCAGCGCGACGTTGGCCGGTAGGTTCCCAAAGCGCCGCCGGACCGGCTCGCGGGGGAGGTAGACGTGGGCGGCGCGCGCGAGGGGGAAGGCGACGTTGCTCGGTTCGACGGCGATCCCCACGATGCGCTGATCGCCCAGGCGGCCGACCCGCAGGAGATCGCCGACCGCAAGCCCCCAGGTGTCGGCCAGCCCCCGCTCGACGACCACCTCGCCCTCGCGGCCGCTCACGTCCCGTCCGGCGACGACCGCGTAGCCGCGGCGGCCGCCGAGCAGCACCTCGACCGCCCCGGACCGCGTCGAGCGCCCCCCGCCCGCGAGGGGCACGTCGGTGACCTCGAGGCGGTAGGAGCGTGCGGCCAGGTTGGGAAGCGACCGAATCCGCTGATCGAGCTCGGCGGGGCTGCGCTCACGGAAGCGGGTGGTGACGTCGGGAAGGTCCGCCCGATCGGCCGCGCGGTCAAAGCCCCCCGAGAGCGAGACGGCGATGGTGATCGCGGTCCCGGTCATCGCACCGGCCGCGAGGATGCCCAGCCCCGCCAGCGCCGCACGCCCGGGCCCCGCCCGCAGCCGCGCGAAGGCGAGGATCAGCGCGGCCCTCACCGCGCGAGCCGCCCGACCGGTGGCCGCCGACGCTTGGCGAGCGTGAGCGCGGCCCTCACTCCAGGCGCCCGTCGACCATCCGCACGACGCGGTCGGCTATCGCCGTCGCAGCCGGGTCGTGGGTGACCAGCAGTGCGCCGCGCCGCTCGTCGGGCACCGCGCGGAGGAGCTCGAGCACGGTCCGGCCAGCGCGCTCGTCCAGATTGCCGGTCGGCTCGTCGGCCAGCACGACCGCCGGTTCGTTGACCAGCGCGCGGGCGACCGCGAGGCGCTGCTGCTCGCCGCCCGAGAGCTCGGGCGGCCGCCGCTTTGCCGCCTCGCCGAGCCCGAGCTCTGCGATGAGCCGCCGCGCCCGCCGCGAGGCCGCCGCGCCGCCCCCGTTGGCGCGCGCGGGCAGCAGCACGTTCTCCTCCCCGGTGAGCTCGGGCACGAGGTGGAAGAACTGGAAGACGAAGCCGATGTGCTCGCGACGCAGACGGGTCAGCTCGCGCTCTGGGCGACCGTCGACCCGCCGGCCGGCCACCTCGATCGAGCCTCCGTCCGCCCGGTCGAGAGCGCCGAGGAGGTGCAGAAGCGTCGACTTCCCCGATCCCGAGGGGCCGACGACGGCGACGAGCTCGCCCGCGGCGACGTCGAGGTCGGCCCCGTCGAGGACCCGTCTGGCGGAGCGCCCGTCGCCGAAGCGCTTGACGAGCCCACGAGCGGCGACGACGACCGGCACCGCCCACACGGTAGGCCGCGCGTCTTTAGCTCGCATGAACCGTGCCCCCGGAGGCCCCGTTTGCGCATCCGACCGCCGCCGTAGCCTGCACGACGGTGCCCGAGAAGGACCCACCGCCCACAGACCCCGAACGCGCGGAGCCCGCCGGCGCGTCGATGCTCGCTTCGACGGCGATCCTGCGCGTGGTCCTCGTCGTCATCGGCGCGGCGCTCGCCCTGGTGATCATCTACCTGCTGCGCACGCCGATCGGCTGGATGACCATCGCCGGGTTCATCGCGATAGCGGTCTCGGGCCCGGTCGACTTCCTCCAGCGCCGCATGAAGAGAGGATTCGCGATCGCACTGGTCTACCTCGGCGTCATCCTCGTGCCAGCCGCGATGCTCGCGGTCCTCGTCCCGCCGATCGTCGAGCAGGGCGGCAACCTCGCGCGCAACGCGCCCCGATACGCCAACGACCTCAACGACTTCGCCCAGCGCAACGAGCGCCTTCAGAATCTCGACGACCAGTACGACCTGACCGCGAAGGTCCAGGAAGCCGCGGCCGACCTGCCCGGCAAGGTCGGCGACGCGGCGGGGACGCTCGCCGACGTCGGCGCCAGCCTGATCTCGAGCGCGTTCGCGCTGGTCACCATCCTCATCCTCAGCGTGTTCATGGTCGGCGCCGCGCCTCGTTGGCGCGCCGCGTTCCTACGCCTCCATCCGCATAAGCGCGCCGACCTGCTCGACCGCCTGTTTGACCGGATCGGCGCGGCGGTGGGCAACTACGTGCTCGGCGCGCTGCTCCAGGCGCTCATCGCGGGGGTAGCGAGCTGGATCGTCCTGGTCATTCTCGGCGTGCCCTATCCGCTCGCGCTCGCGCTCGTGATCTTCGTGCTCGACCTCATTCCCCTCGTCGGGGCCACCATCGGGGCCGTCCTGGTCGGAATCGTCACCCTCTTCCAGGACTTCCCGACGGCCACGATCGTCTGGGTCGCGTGGTCGGTCGTCTACCAGCAGCTCGAGAACAACGTGATCCAACCGCGCATCCAGGCGCGCCAGGTCCAGGTCGAGCCGTTCATCGTGCTGGCCTCCGTCCTGTGTGGAAGCTCGTTGTTCGGCGTGATCGGCGCGCTGTTCGCGATCCCCGCCGCAGCCTCGATCCAGATCGCCCTGCGCGAGTACCTCCTCTACAGCGGCCGGCTGCGCCCGTCCAAGGACGACGAAGACCCCGACCCCGCGCTCAGCGAGGACCCGGCGCCGGCGCCCGCCGGCTGAGTCCGCCCGGAGGGCGCCTCGGCGCGTCCCGCTCTCAGAGCCCGAGCCGCCGGGCCTCGATCGCCGGGCAGCGGTCCATGATCACCCGCAGGCCGGCCGACTCGGCGCGCTTGGCCGCATGGCGGTCGATGACGCCGAGCTGCATCCACACCACCCCCACCCCGAGCTCGATGGCCTCGTCGACGTGGACGCCGGCCACGGCGGTGCGACGGAAGATGTCGACCACGTCGATGGCATCAGGGTCCGGTACGTCGCGCAGGCTCGGGTAGCAGCGCTCGCCCAGGATCTCCGTCGCCCTCGGGTTGACGGGGACGACGGTGTTCCCCCGCTCCTTGAGGACACCCGCGATCCGGTGGCTGTCGCGCGCCGGGTCGGGTGAGCACCCGACGACCGCCCACGTCCGGGGGACGCAGAGGAGGTCGCGAATGATCTCGTCGAGCGTAGGCACGAGTCGGTCACCGGCGAGCCTAGCGCCGGATGCCGCCGGTCGGGCGGGCCCGGCGGCCCGGGCTCAGCGCACGCGCGGCGCGCTGGACCGGGGCGGCGGCGGTGAGCCGGCCCGGGCGCCCCCCTGGATGCGGTCCTGCAGCCGGACCAGGTCGATCTCGCCCTGAGCTAGCGCGGTCGCGGCGTAGAAGACGGCCGCGCCGAGGAGGCACAGGAGGGCGTTGCCGAAGCCGAAGGCGACCCACGCCGCGACGAAGGCGAAGCCGAGCAGTGCGGCGAGGTGCTTGGGGTTCATCTAGTTGAGCTCCCTTCTCTGCCGGCGGTCATAGCCGGTGAGGTTCACGTTGACGGGGACGGCGGGAAGACCGTGGCGCTCGAGGCTCGCGCGCACAAGCTCCTGTACGTCGTCGAGGGTCTCCGGCAGGCCGCGCGCGCGCCGGACGGAGACCGCGATCTCGAGGTCGACGGTTCCGTAGCGCCCGCTGGCCGAGCTGACGCAGGGGTGCTCGCACGCCGCGATCTCGGCCGCGCGCTCGATCGCTCGTGGCTCGACGGACAGCGCGCCGCGCTCGCCGGTGTCGAGCTCTACGTCGCCGCGGGCCAGGTAGGGGCGCGGAAGCTCCTTGAACGCTAGCCACCCGAAGAGCAGGAAGGCGAGCACCCCCGCGACCGCGACGATCCCGCGCACGGAACCATCGACGTCGTTCGGCGTCAGGTAAGAGAGCTCTCGGAAGGCCGTGCGATACCCGCTGATCTCATCGACGGTGTCGGGTGCGATCTTGACGGCGAGCAGGATGAGCATCAGCCCGTACCAGACCAGCGCAACGGCCACCAGGAACAGGAGCACGCGGCTGACGATCACGAGCCTCGCCGTACGGATGCGCAAGCGCTGGCGCAGCATCACTCCACCCGTGAGCCCTTCTCGCCCAGACGGGCGCGCACCTTCGCCCGGAGCTTGAAGGCGCTGGTCAGCTCTTCGAGGGCGTCCTTTGCCCGGCCGCAGACCTCGCCCTCGTCCGACGACGACGACCTCTCCGCGCGCACCTTGATGGTGCCCCCGCCCCGGCGCCGCGGGCGGACCTTCGCCTTGGTCTGGGTGACCCCGCGTACCTGCTCCACGAGCGCGCAGGCGATCTGGCCGAGGGGCCGCCGGCGGGCGACCAGGTGGCCATGGTCCCCGCGCGAGAGCGTGACCAGGCGCTCCCGCCGGGGAATCACCAGCCCGGCGAGAAGGAGAAGGCCGAGCGCCATCGCCGCCGCGCCGCTCAGCGCCGACTTCCAGGCCACGGGGCCGTCGGCCGCGAGGTCGTCGAACCAGCCGCCCACCTCGTCGCGCAGGTCGGGCAGTTGGGCGATGTCGGCGGCCCACGGGATGGTGAGCGGCCCGGTGCCGGGCCGGATGCACGAGACCGCCGCGGCGAGACCGGCGAGCGACAGGCCGACGAGCAGCAGGAAGGTCACCACGCGCACGAGCGCGCGCAGCAGAATCACGGGGCCGGCCCGACCGGTGGCGCCGTGACGATGTCCTCTACGCGCACGCCGATCGCGCCGAGGGCGTCGCCGAGGCCGGCGATGCGAGCGCTCTCGCGCACGCGTTCGCGGATCTCCTCGGCGAGCGCGGGAAGGGCGACGGGCAGCGCCACCAGGCAGACGGTGACCTCGTAGCGCCCCGGTTCGGCCGCCACGGCGCTGACGCCCTCCAAGCGCCGGCCGCCGACGTCGGTGACGTGGACGGGCGGCGTCCCGGCGCTCAGGCGGACCACCCCGGTCGTCGCAGCCGCGGCCCGCGCGGCGAGCTTGGCCAGTTCGGCGCGCGTCGCCGTCGGCGTGGGACCGGGGGTCGAAACGGGCATCGCGCCTACTCGACCCGGCGAGGCTCCTCCTGCTGGGGCTGCTCGTCGTCGCCGGGGAAGTGCAGGTCGTTGACGGTGATGTTGACCTCGGTGACCTGCAGCCCGGTGATTCCCTCGATGCGCTTGGTGATGTTGTCGCGCAGGAGCTCTGAGACCTGCGGGATCGATTCGCCGTATTCGACCACCACGGTCAGGTCGACCGCCGCCTCGCGCTCGCCGGCCTCGACGCTCACGCCCTGCGTGCGCTCGTCGCCGAGCCCGACCCGCTGGGTCATCGCCCCGAACGCGCGGGTGGCGCCGCCACCGAGGGCATAGATCCCCGGCACCTCGCGCGCGGCGATGCCGGCCACCTTGGTGACGACCCCCTCGGCGATCGTCGTCTTCCCGCGTTCGGTGTCGAGCGGCGTCGTCGCGCCGCCGCGGCGCGCCACCGCGGTGTCCTTGGCGGCACCGCCGCGGCGCTCGACCGCCGCGTCTGATCCAGTCTCCGTGCGTTGCTCCGCCATTGCCGTCCTCCTGTTCGAGCCGCTGATGTGCTTTGCCTACCGGAAAACCTACGCGCGCAAACAAGTGCGTGCGCCATGGGAACCGGGAACGCACCATCGTCTCGGGCACAATGAGACTCGGTCTCATTCTTGATAGCGTCCCGAATCGTGCTCGAGCCCTTCACGCTCCCCTTCGTCCAGCGCGGGATGCTCGAGATCGTCGTCCTCGCCGTGGCCGCCGGCCTGGTCGGGACGTGGATCGTCCTGCGCGGGCTCGCCTTCTACGCTCACGCCGTCGGCACCGCCGCCTTCCCCGGGCTCGTCCTGGCCGACGGACTGAGCTTCGCGCCCGCCCTCGGCGCGCTGGGGGCCGCCGTGCTCTTCGCGCTGGCCATGGGAGCCCTTTCCGCCCGGCGGCGCCCGGGCTATGACACGCTGACCGCGCTGGTGCTCGTCGGGGCGCTGTCCGGTGGGATCCTGCTCGCCAGCGACGTCTTTCGCTCGGGAGGCAGCGTCGAGACGCTGCTGTTCGGGAGCCTCCTGCTGGTCGACGGCACCGACGTCGCGATCGCGGCCGCGGTGAGCGCGCTCGCCCTCGGCGCGAACGTGGCGCTGGGCCGGCGGTGGGTGGCGACCGGGTTCGACGAGGATGCGGCGCGGCAGTCGGGCCTCGCGACCGCCCGGCTCGATCTCGCGCTGCTGCTCCTCGTGGCGCTGGCCGCGGTGGCCTCGCTGTCGGCCGTCGGAGCGCTGCTGGCCACCGCCCTGCTGGTCGTGCCGGCCGCCACGACGCGCCTGTGGTCGCTGCCCCTGGCACGCTGGCAGACGGCCACCGTGGCGCTGGTGGCCGCCGAGGGCGTGGGCGGGATGTGGCTCTCGGCCCAGACCAACGCACCCCCCGGCGCGACGATGGCGGTGCTCTCCGGGGCCGTGTTCGCGCTCGCTCTGCTCCTCCGTGGCCTCGCTCAGCGCCAGACCGCGCGACGTGCCGTGGCGAGCGCCGCGGTGCTCGCGTCGCTTGGCCTCGCGGCGTGTGGAGGCGCAAACGGACCAGGCGGCGGCGAGACCAGCGTCGTCGCCACGACCACCCAGGTCGCCGACATCGTCCGCGCGGTCGCCGGGCCCGACGCCGACGTGGTCGGGATCCTCCCGCCCAACGCCGACGCCCACGACTTCGAGCCGCGCCCGGCCGACGTACGCGACACCGCCGGCGCGCAGCTCGTCTTCACGAACGGGCAGAACCTCGACCGCTGGATGGGCGACGTCGTCGAGCAGTCCGGGGGCGACCCGGCCGTGGTGGACCTCGGCGAGCGACTCGTCGACCGGGTGCCCGGCGAGGCCGAGGGCGAGGAGGCATCCCGGTATGACCCGCACTGGTGGCACGATCCCGCCAACGTGCAGGCCGCGGTCCGCGTCATCCGCGACGCCCTCGTCAAGGCCGACCCGGACGGCAGTACGGGCTACGAGCGCCGGGCGGCCGCCTACCTCGCGAAGGTCAGGACCCTTGACCTGGGGATCGCGCGCTGCATGAACGCAGTCGCGCGCGGCGAGCGCAAGCTCGTCACCGACCACGACGCCTTCGGCTACTTCGCCAAGCGCTATGGAATCGAGGTCGTCGGCGCGGTTATCCCCTCGCAGACCACGCAGGCCCAGCCCTCGGCCGGCGAGCGCGCCGGCCTGCGGAAGGTGATCGAGCGCGAGGGCGTCAAGGCCGTCTTCCCCGAGGAGTCGGTCAACGCCCGCACCGCCCGGGCCATCGCACGCGAGACGGGTGCGACCTCGCGATACACCCTCTACGGCGACAGCCTCGGGCCCAAGGGCTCCCGCGGCGACACCTACCTCGAGATGGAGGCGGCCAACGCCGACGCGATGGTACGGGGGTTCACCGGCGGGGCGCGGGGCTGCGAGATCGCGAGCCTGTGAGGGGTCCCGGCGACCCCGGCTCGCCGCTGGTCGCCGCGCAGGGCCTGGCCGCGGGCGATGGCGGGGCGCCGGTCATCAGCGGGACGACCTTCGCGGTGGCCCCGGGAGACCGCGTCGCGCTCCTGGGTCCCAACGGCGGCGGCAAGACAACGCTCTTTCGCGCGATCCTCGGCGAGCTCTCCCCTTCGGCGGGCGACCTGCGCGTCGAAGGATCGGTGGCCACCGTCGCGCAGACCGACCGCTCGCGGCTGGACTTCCCCGTCACGGCGCTCGACGTGGCCCTGATGGGCGCACTGTCCCGGCTGCCCTGGTGGCGGTGGCCGGGGCGCGACGATCGCCGCCGCGCGCTCGAGGCGCTCGACACGGTCGGACTGGGCGAGCAGGCGGGCGCGCCGTTCGGCGAGCTCTCCGGCGGCCAGCGCCAGCGCGTGCTCATCGCCCGGGCGCTCGTGCAGGACTCTGGGCTGCTGCTCCTCGACGAGCCCTACAGCGGGCTCGACGCGACGAGCGCGGAGAGGCTCACAATGCTCCTCGATCGCCTCTCCGAGCGGGGCCACGGCCTCATGATCGCCACCCACGACCTCGACCAGGCCCGCGACTGGGACCTCGTCCTCTGCCTCAACCGCCGCCAGATCGCCTTCGGCCCGCCCGCGGTCGCGCTCACCCGCGCGACGATCGAGGCGACCTACGGCGCGGCGCTCGTCGACCTCCCCGCCGAGAGCGAGGGCCTCCATGCGCGGGCCATCCTGCCCCCCCACCACCACGACCACCCATGATCGACGCGATCCTCGATCCCTGGCGCGATCCGGTGACCCTGCGGGCCATCGTCGAGGTCTCGCTCATCGGCGTGGCCGGCGGGGTTCTGGGATGCTGGATCGTCTTCTACGGTCTGGCCTACGGGGCCGAGTCGCTCTCGCACGGGCTATTCCCCGGCCTCGTGCTCGCGGCGCTGCTCGGTCTCCCGCTGCTGCTCGGAGCGGCGGCCGGCCTGCTCGTGGCCGCGCTGGCGGTCGCGCTCGCCGCCCGCGTCCCGGTCCTCGATCGCGACACCCCGGTCGCCATCGTGGTCACCTCGCTCTTCGGGCTCGGCGTGCTGCTCGCGCTCAGCGCGAAGACGCCGCCCGGCCTCCAGGGGCTGCTCTTCGGCGACGTGCTCGGCCTCACAGACGCAGACGTCCTGATCGCCGCCGTGCTCGTCGTCGCCCTGCTCGCCGCCCTCGCGGTGCTCCATCCCCGGCTGCTGGCCGTCGCCTTCGACCGTGAGAGCGCGCGAAATCTGGGGATCGCGCCCTTCGCCGCCGATGCGGCGGTGCTCGTCGCCCTCGCGGTCGCGCTGCTCGTCGCCGTGCAGGGGCTCGGAAACCTCCTCGTCGTCGCCCTGCTGGTCGGGCCGGCCGCGACGGCGCGTCTGCTCGCGCGCCGGATGGCGGCGATGATGGTGCTCGGCGCCGCCATCGGCATGGCCGGCGGGATCGCCGGGCTCTACGCGAGCTATCACCTCGACACCGCGGCGGGCGCCTCGATCGCCGCGGCCATGGTCCTCGCCTACGCCGGCGTCGCCGCCGCGACTACCCTTCGATCCGATGGCCTCGCACGCCGGGCACCGCTGGGCTGAGCACGCACTGGAGCGCCTGCACTCCGCCGGCTTCCGGCGGGGCGGCGCGCGCAGCGCGGTGGTCGAGCTGCTCGACCGCGAGCACTGCGCCCTGACCGCCCACGAGATCGAGGAGCGGCTGCGCGCCGACGGCCGCGCCGTGGCGCGGGCGAGCGTCTACCGCGCGCTCGAGCAGCTCGCCGACCTGCGCCTGGTCGGCCGGCTCGACGTGGGCCACGGCATGGCGCGCTACGAGCGCCTGGAGCCCAGCGGCGACCATCATCACCACATGGTGTGCGACAGCTGCGGCACCGTGGTCCCGTTCGAGGACCCAGAGCTCGAGCGGACCATGGAGCAGCTCTCGCGCCGGGTGAGCTTCGCGGTCGACGAGCACGAAGTCGTGCTCCACGGCGCCTGCGGCGACTGCCGCGCCTAGCCTGCGCCTTCCTCGAGGCTCGCCAGCGCGGCCTCGCGGTCGGGGAAGATGGCAAAGCTCGAGTCCGTGTGGGTGACCTCGAACATCCGGAGCACCGTCGGGTTCGCCGCCACGACCGCCATCCGGCCGCCTCGGCGGACCAGCCGCCGAAGGGCGTCGAGGAGCGTCGCGAGGCCGTTCGAGCCGATGAAGACCACCTCGGTCAGATCGGCGACGACCTTAGTCTTCCCGGCTTCGATGGCCGCGACGAGCGGCTCGCTGAAGGCCGATGCGGTCCCGAGGTCGAATTCGCCCCGGACGGCGATCACGTGCGTGTCGGCGCTCACCGACCGCTCTGAGACCTCGAATGTCGGGGGCAGGCCGAAGTCGCCGGACACTGTCGGGCGAGCATAACCGCGGGGGCGCCCGCGGCGCCGGATCTCCGCGGCGGCGAGCGCGGAGGCTTTCCTGGTGCTCACGATCATCTCGACAATCGCCCGACCCGCAGTACCCTCCCGGAGGACGGATGGCCTACGTCGACGAGACCACGAGCCTGCGCGCGCGGCGCAAGCAGAATTCGGTTGCCCTGGCCCGGGAGTGGCGCAAGCTCGGGCGGGCGGCGACCCTCGTCGCGATCCTGACCAGCCCGGCGCTCTTCCTCGCCCTCTACCACTCGAGCGGCTGGGGGGTCCTAGCCTCGCTCTTGGGCACCTTCGTAGGCGTGATCGCCTTCCGCGGCCTGATCGACGTCCTCAGCCACAAGGTCATCCCCTCTCCCAGCATCTACGGTGCCGAGAAGGAGCTTCAGGAAGAGGACATCGTCCACCGGCGCCGCCTGTGGTACTGGCGCAAGCGCTACCGGATGCTGGTGTGGCTCGCCGCGATCGGCTTCATCGTCACGGTCGCGGCCATGCTCATCACCGGCGAGACCTCCGGCGGAGCGCTCGGGATCATCGGCAAGGCGCTCATCTCCTTCCTGCCGTTGCTGGTCGGCTACGCGCCGATCCTGGTCCTGCTCTTCCTCATGAACTTCCTGATCCTCTTCGGCCCGCTCCTCTTCCTGGGCATCCAGCAGATCAAGGGCTACGAGCCCGGCGACGCCGACTGGGGGGTCAAGCTCGAAGACGTCCGCGGTCAGGTCGAGGCCAAGGAGGAGATCACCCGCGTGGTCGCCCTCTGGCAGTCGGGCGAGGAGTTCGAGAAGGCCGGAGGCAAGCGCGAGCGCGGAGTGCTCTTCCTCGGCCCGCCCGGCACCGGCAAGACGATGCTCTCCAAGGCGATCGCCACGAGCTTCAACTGCCCGTTCGTCTCGATCCCGGGTTCGGGCTTCGCGCAGACGTTCATCGGCATGGACGCGGTGATCGTCCGCTTCCTCGCGCGCAAGGCCAAGAAGCTCGCGGCCAAATGGGGCGGCCAGTGCATCGTGTTCATCGATGAGATCGACGCGGTCGGCATGCGGCGCAACTCGCTGGGGCCGGGGATCGGCATGGCGGGCGCCGGTGGCGAGGCCAGCATGCCGACCTCGATCCACGACTACCTGTTCTTCGGCCCCTCGGGCTCGATCACGCCGGACGGCGAGCTGACGCTCAAGTCGCGCGAGTGGCGCGAGCGTGTCTTTCAGACGCGGCAGGAGCCGCGCGTCTCGCCCTACCCCCCGGTCGTCCAGCGAGTCCACGGAGCGATCCAGAACTTCATCATGCCGGGCGGCATGAGCGGCGGTGGAGGCGGCCTGGCGCTCAACCAGCTGCTCGTGGTCATGGACGGGATCGACGATCCACCGTGGTCCAAGCGGTTCCTGACCAATCGCCTGAACACCTTCCTCGACGCGACGTACCTGATCCCGCGGCGGATCAAGGATCTGTCGCTGCGCATGCGCCCGCCAAAGCCGCGCAAGGAGGACATCTACTTCATCGGCGCCTGCAACGTGCCGCTCGACAGCCTGGACCCGGCGCTCGTGCGACCGGGCCGCATGGGGCGCCACGTCTACTTCCGCACGCCGATCAAGGAAGACCGCAAGGATATCTTCGAGCTCTACCTGCGCAAGGTCGACCACGAGGCCGACCTTGACACCGAGCACCGCCGCGACGAGCTGGCCCGCATGACCAACGGATACTCGCCCGCGATGATCGAGCAGGTCTGCTCGATGGCGCTCACCTACGCGCACTCCGAGGGCCACCAGCGCTTCAGCCGCGCAGACCTCGTCGAGGCGATGACCACGATCGAGGCGGGAACGGCGGTGGGCGTCGAGTATCCGGCCGACCAGACGCGGGCCACGGCGATCCACGAGGCCGGCCACGCCGTCGCCTCCCACGTCTACATGGAGGACACGCTCTCGACCCGCCTCTCGATCCGCATGCGCGGAGCCTCGCTCGGCCACCACCAGGCGATCGAGAAGGAGGAGCGCTTCGCCAAATGGCGCCACGAGAAGCTCGGCGAGCTGATCTGGACCGTCGGCGCCATGGCGGCTGAGCAGGTCTTCTACAAGGAGAACTCAACCGGCGTGTCGGGCGACATGGCCTCGGCGACGGCGACTGCCGCGCTGATGGTCGGCGTGTGGGGCATGTCCCCGGAGTACCTTGCGCTCGACGTCGACACCCCCGAGGAGGAGGAGCGCCGCGAGGAGCTGCTCGGGCGCTTCGAGCGCATCGGCCTGAAGATGATGCGGCGCGCCCAGACGACCTCCGCGATGCAGGCCGATCCGATCGCCACCGTGCTGGGCGACAAGGACAAGCGCACCGCGGCCGCGCAGTGGCTCGGCCAGGCCTACGTCCACGCCTGGAACCTGATCCGACTCAACAAGGACAAGGTCGAGCATGTGGCCGACGTCCTGATCGAGCGGCGCGAGATGCACGGCGACGAGATCGTCGACCTCCTCGACCAGCTCGTCTTCGAGAAGCCCGACGTCGACCTGCTCGAAGAAGCGAGCTGGCCGCGGCTATGACCGGTGGTCGCACCGCAGGCTCGCACCCGGACACGGCGACGCGAGGGAAGAGGCCTGTGTGAGTGGCGAGCGGCTGCTGCCCGACCCCCTTCACCGCCCGCCTGAGGACGACGCTCCGGAGCGCCCCGAGCCCGAGCGCCCCTCGCCGCAGCCGCCCTGGGAGCTCGAGCCGACCGAGCAGCGGGCACCCTCCCAGCCGGCGCAGGAGAAGCCCGCCGAGGCCCTGAGCGAGCGCGACGACGACGAGGTCCTCGCGGCCGCCTCGCCCTACGTCGCCCGCTTCCAGCTCATCCTCGGCGCGCTCCTGGGGCTCGCCGGCGTCGCCGTCGTAGCGGCGCTGCTCATCGGGACCGGGCCCTCGGCCGGGGCGCGGGTCGACTGGTCTCCGTGGTCGCCGGGCTCCGACGAGGCCGACGCCGCCGCTCAGGAGATCGCCAACTACGTCGCGCCGACCTACCGGCTCGACAGCGGCGGTCAGCTGGTCGCGATCGAGGGCGGAAAGCTCGAGGTCGAGCAGCTGATCGGGGACACCGGCGGCAAGCTCGAGGTCGCCGAATTGCCCGCGCGCCTCGCGCTGGCCGAGCAGGGCAGGATCTCCGTCCTCGACGGCGACGGCGTCCTCTACACGCTGTGCGGGCTGGGCCCGAAGTGCGCGATCGACTCCGGTCTGCCCTCCGCCAAGCGGCACCTGCTCCTTCGCCGCGAGGCGCTCGAGCTCGCGCTCTACACCTTCCGCTACGTCCGCGGGACCGACTACGTGGTCGTGAGGCTGCCTCCACGCAAGGGAACCGAACCCAGCCAGGCGATGTTCTTTCGCAAGGACGACCTCGGGAAGCAGCTCGACCAGCCGCTCAACGCGACGCTGTCCTCACCGCCGCCCCGCAGCAGCGCGCTGGACGCCGGCGACATCTCCTCGCTGAGCGCCATCACCGCCAAGCGCCTGTTCGAGTTCGAGCTCAAGCCGGGCCCGGACGCGAGCGTGATCCTCGTCCTCCAGCCCTTCGCATCGGGCTAGTGCCGCGTCAGGCAACGTTTGCGCACTTGACCACCTCACGCAGGATC
>JBBPZA010000018.1:0-7068 GCA_038199375.1 Solirubrobacterales bacterium
GCGCCGCCTCGCGCATGTCGACGATCTCGACGGGAGGCAGCGCTCGGCCGTCGACGCGCTCGGGCAGGCGAAGCCGCGCGAGGCGGTGCCTGGACTCGGGCCGCGGAGTCGCGCTCCCGGCGACCAGGACCGCTCCGGCGGCGTCGGCGCGACGCTCGGCGACCGCACGGGCATCGTAGCGGGGGTCGCCCTCGTGCTTGTAGGCCGACTCGTGCTCCTCGTCGACGACGAGCAGGCCGAGGTCGGCTACGGGGGCGAATACCGCCGAGCGCGGGCCGACGCACACGCGCGCCTCGCCGCGGCGCAGCCGGAGCCACTCGTCGTGGCGCTCGCCGGCCTTCAGGCGGGAGTGCAGCACGGCCACGGTGTCGCCGAAGCGCTCGACGAAGCGCCCGACGGTCTGGGGAGTCAATGCGATCTCAGGGACGAGCACGATCGCGCCCCGTCCCGTCGCGAGGGCCGCGGCTGCTGCCCGCAGGTAGACCTCGGTCTTCCCCGATCCGGTGACGCCGTGGAGCAGGAAGCGCCGCTGGGCCGCCGGGGCGTGCGGCTGGGCGAGGGCTGCCTCGAGCTCGCGCAGCGCGGCGCTCTGCGCGGCCGTGGGCACCGTGGGCCGGGCCCGCCGCGCGCCCACCGCGACGTGGACGGGCCGTCGCCCCAGCACCCGCCGCTCGAGCGCGATCAGCCCGCGCCGCTCGAGGCGGCGAAGTGCCCCGTGGTCGGCCCCGGTGGCCGTCGCGCGAAGCGGGCCCTGAGCGAGGCTCTCGAGCACCGCGACCTGGCGGGCGGAGAGCGGCAGCCCGGCCGCCCGCGACGCCCCGCCGGCCCACGGACCGCCCGTCGCGTGCGCACCGTTCACTTCGCGCTTGCCGTGCCCGGTCACCGCCGCGCCCTCCTCGGTGAGCTCGGCGACCAACCCGGTTCGTTCGCGCACGCGGGGGGCCGTCCCGCTTCCGGCGCCCGGCGGCAGGACAAGCGCCAGCGCCCGCGCGGGTGTGGAGCAGTAGGCGTCCGCCATCCACAGCGCGAGGCGCACGAGCTCTGAGGGAACGCCGAGCTCGAGCGCCCGGAGCGGCGCCGCGAGCTTCTCGGGCGGAACATCGGTGTGCTCGGCGAGCTCGAGCACGACCCCGAGCACGCGACGGCGCCCGAAGGGCACGACGAGCAGCGATCCCTCCGTAATCCCCTGCAGCTCCTCGGGTAGGAGGTAGTCGAATGGCCCGCGCACCGCGCGCGCGGTGGTCAGCGGCTCGACGCGGGCGATGGCGACCATCGCCTGAGGCTAGGCGCGCATGCGGACGACCCCCGGAGCCCCCGGCGCGAACCGGCCCGCTTCCTCCTTTCCGTCCGAATCAAATGAGAACGTATGTTCGTGTCTACCGAGGCCTCGATCCTCCACGCCGACCTCGACGCGTTCTATGCGTCTGTCGAGCAGCGAGACGACCCTCGCCTGCGCGGCCGCCCCGTCATCGTGGGGTCCGGGGTCGTGCTCGCCGCCAGCTACGAAGCAAAGGCCTTCGGCGTCCGCACGGCGATGGGTGGCGCGCGGGCCCGCCGGCTGTGCCCCCAGGCGGTCGTGGTCTACCCGCGCATGTCCGCATACTCCGAGGCGAGCAAGGCAGTGTTCGAGGTGTTCAGGCAGACCGCGCCGTTCGTCGAGGGGCTGTCGGTCGACGAGGCGTTCATCGACGTTCGCGGGATGAGCCAGATTGCGGGTACGCCGCGCGATATCGCCGCGGGGCTACGCCGTCAGGTCCGTGAGCGGGTCGGCCTGCCGATCACGGTCGGCGTGGCCAGGACCAAGTTCCTCGCCAAGGTGGCGAGCGGCGTGGCCAAGCCGGACGGCCTGCTCGTCGTGCCCTACCACGGCGAGCTCGCCTTCCTCCACCCGCTTGCGGTCGAACGGCTCTGGGGGGTGGGACCGATCACCGCAGCCAAGCTTCGCAACCGCGGGATCTCCACCGTCGGCGAGGTTGCCCAGCTCGGTGAGGCGACGCTCGTCTCGATGCTCGGGCGAGCGTCAGGGCGACACCTCCACGCCCTCGCGCACAACCGAGACCCCCGGCCGGTGCGGGTGGGCCGGCGTCGACGCTCGATCGGGGCGCAGCGCGCGCTCGGTCGCAAACCGAGATCGCCGGAAGCCCTCGACGTCATCGTCATCGGGCTCGTCGACCGCCTCGCCCGCAGGCTGCGGGCAGCCCGGCGAGTCTGCCGCACCGTCGTGCTCCGGCTGCGCTTCACGGACTTCTCGAGGGCGACCCGCTCGCACACCCTCCACGAGGCGACCGCGCACACGCAGACGCTCCTGAACACGGGGAGGGGTCTGCTGGCGAGCGCAATGCCAATGATCGAGCGCCGGGGAATCACGCTCGTCGGGGTCGCGCTCACCAACCTCGACGACGAAGGGGCGATCCAACTCGCGCTGCCGCTCCACGGCGCTCGCGGAAGCGCCCTCGACGCCGCTCTGGACGAGGTTCGCGACCGGTTCGGATCGAGCGCCATCACGCGGGCCGTGCTCCTCGGCCGCGACCAGGGCCTCACGGTGCCGCTGCTCCCAGACTGAGAGGTAGCATTTGGCGGCCGGCGCGAGAGGAGGAGAGACGTCGTGCCAGAGCTCCCACCGCGCCCTGACCTCGATCAGCTGCGCCACCAAGCCAAGGATCTCCTTCGAGCGGCCACGCAGGGCGACGCTCGGGCCTCGTCGCGAATCCGATCCGCCTCCGGCGAGCTGATCCTCGCCGGCGCTCAGCTGGCCGTCGCACGTGAGTACGGATTCAGCAGCTGGGCGAGGCTCAAGACCGAGGTCGACCGGCGAGCGATCTTGGACAGCCGGGACGTCAACCGGCTCGGCGCGCTGCTCGGCGAGCAGCCAGAGCTGGCGATCGAGAAGATGCAGCACTGGTGCGACCACCCCCTTGGGGCGACCCCACTCGGCTACGTGGCCATGCTCCGCTATGACACGGCGCGAGACAGGTGGCGGGACCTTCCCGGCACCGGCACGATCGCCCGGGCGCTGTTGGATGCCGGCGCCCCCGTAGACGGGGATCCCGCGGACTCCGAGACGCCGCTGATCACCGCTGCGAGCTACGGCGATGTCGAGGTTGCCCGGGTGCTCATCGAAGCAGGCGCCGAGCTCGACGCCACCGCTTCGGCCACCGCCGGCGGCGTTCCCGGCGGTACCGCGCTGCTACATGCGGCGGTGTTCGGCATGACCGACGTCGTCGACCTCCTCGTCTGGGCCGGGGCCCGCGTCGGCAGCATTGCGGAGGCCGCGGCGGCCGGAGAGGTGACCGGATGGCTGAGCGCGGACACACCGCTGCAGGACCGCATCCGCGCGCTGGTGATGGCGGCCGATCACGAGCGGCTCGCCGTCATCGATCGGCTCATAGAGGAGGGAACACCGGTCGACGCCGTCGACCTGAAGTGGGGGCGTCAGGCGCTGCGCGTGGCGGCCATGAACGGCAGGGTCGCCAGCGTTCCACATCTTCTCGCCCACGGGGCAGATCCCGAGCTGCGTGACACCACCTACAACCGCACCGCTCTGCAGTGGTGCCGACACAACCTCGAACGCGATCGAGACAGCCCCGGCCACCGGCAGGTCGAAGCCATGCTCCGGTCCCTCACGCCGGAAGGCGACGCCGATCCTGGCTGACGGTTGACGAAGACACAGGTCGGCGAACGATCATCCGGCGATGCACGTCAAGGACAGGGCCGGCCTTCGGTGGTTGGCGGCGGCAGCGGCATCGGTCGTCCGGTGACGTTCTCGAGCAGGAGGAATCGCATCCGCTTGCGGTTTCGCATCGCCTGGTGGAGATCCTGAACCGGGCCGATGTCGAGCGCAGTGACGCTGGATGCCGGGACCCAGAACATGATGCCGCTGCCGGGGGTCGCGCGCCACTGCCGCTCGCGCTGGAGCCAGCCCGTCAGCTGGCCCTTCACGCCTTTGCGCTCTCGTTCCTGGCAAGGCGTCACGCGCGCCAGGTACAGGCGCTTGGGCGTCTCGCCGATGTACAGGCCGCTGACACCCTGCGGGTACCCGGTGACGAGCGCCGCGGACGGTTGGACTCTGGGCGTGCCGTAGACGCTCTGCAGCGACTTCTGGGCGGCGCCGAAGAGGGCCACCGAGACGAACACCGCACATCCGAGCGGGAGGAAGCCGTCGACGCCGTAGGCGATCGCAAGAAGGATCACCCCAAACACGGTCGCGACCATGAGCGTGTACCCGAGCCAGGGCACCAGCCACCACGACACCAGCCCGACGGCGGCGGCCCATGCGCCGAGGCCGACGAGGTAGCGCTGCTCGATCCGGACCTCTCGGGCGAGCCGGAGCCTCTCTGTCGCCGCCCCGTCGCCCGACTCGTCAAGACTCGGGGCCATTGAAGTGCGCTTGCGAGAAGATGCCGTCGTGCCGAGCGCGGGACCGCTACAGGGACGAGTCGTTCTGGTGACGGGCGCCAGTCGCCGCATCGCCATCGGCGCCGCCGTCGCCCGGCGCCTGGTGGCTGACGGCGCGTCCGTTGTGGTGCACTCGTGGTCTGCTCATGACAGCGAGCAGTCGTGGGGAGCGGACGCTGGCGGGGCGGAGGCCCTCGTCGACGAGCTTCGCAGCCAGGGCGGGGAGGTGGAGCACGTCCCCGCGGACTTCGCCGACCCTGACGCCCCCGTGCGCGTGGTCGACACGGCCCGTCGTGCCTACGGGCACCTGGACGTGGTGGTCTCCAACCACGCACGGAGCAGCGGGCAGGCGCTTGAGGAGCTGACCGCCGAGGAGCTCGACCTCAGCTACGCGGTCAACACCCGGGCCACCCTGCTGCTGGTGAAGGCCTTTGCCGCCCAGCACGACGGGCGGCCCGGCGGCCGAGTCGTGCTCTTCACCTCCGGCCAGTACCACGGGGCCATGCCCACCGAGCTGCCCTACATCGCCTCCAAGGGAGCGCTCCACCAACTCACCCCGAGCCTCGCCGCCCACCTCATGCCGCGCGGCATCACCGTCAACTGCATCGACCCTGGTCCCAACCACACCGGGTGGGCGGACGATGAGACCCTCGCCGCCGTCGTTGCCCGCAACCCGGGTGGACGCTGGAGCAGTCCCCTCGACACCGCCCGTCTCGTTGCCTGGCTGGTCAGCGACGAGGCGGACTGGATCACCGGCCAGGTCATCGCCTCCGACGGAGGCTGGTCCGCCCTCGCTTGAAGCAAGGCCCGACCCGTCCAGATCGCAGCACGCCTCGGACTGCGCCGTCGCAGTGAGCGCCGGTAGCGTCGGCGTGATGCTCTTCGTTCTCACCGGGTCGAATGCGGCCGGAAAGACGGCGGTGCTTGCCGACCTGGCAGCTCGCGTCGAGAACCTTGCGCTTCACGACTTCGACGCGATCGGCGTCCCGCCGGGAGCCGACACTCGGTGGCGCCACCGAGCGACTGAAGAGTGGGCAAAGGGCGTGCTCGCCTACCAAGCGGAGGGCCGAGACAGCCTGGTCACCGGGCAGTCGCCGCTCGGGGAATGGCTAGCCGTTCCTTCGGCGACCCAGATCGATGGCATCGCGGCCTGCCTGCTCGACGTCAGCGACGCCATTCGCGCCGAGCGTCTCGCCCGTCGCCCACGCTGGCTCGGCTCTGATCGCGTCGCACTTCCCAGACTCCTAGGGTGGGCCGAGTGGCACCGCGCCCACGCGCGAGACCCCCAGTGCCGGCAAGAAGTCATCCAGCAGAACGCCTGGGATGAGATGTGCTGGGAACGCTGGCGGCGATGGGCGCGCGGAGATTCCCGGTGGGACATCCTGACCGTGGACACACTCTCGCGTCCATCGATGAGACTGTGGAAGACCTCGCGCGCTGGATCGCCGACAAACGGGTACAGCACCGCGACGCAACGCTGCCTCTAGCAGGCCAGTGGTGGAACGCGGGTCCGCAGCAGGAACGGGTACGAAATTCCCGCGGCCGCTCGCGTTGCTCCTAAGCTCCGAACACCGATGGACCTCGCCGACAACGAGCACGTCCTCTTCGAGGGCCACCCTTCCTGGCGCTCGATTCTCGGCTTCTACATGGTCGGGCTCGTGGTCGCGGCCATCGCCGGTGCCGTCGCCTTTCTCGTGGCGGGCGCCGGCGGCGCGGCAATAGGCTTCGTCGCCGTCCTCGCGGTGGTGATCCTCGTCGGCCTGCTCAGGCGGATCGGGACCACGTACACCATCACCAACCGGCGCCTGCACATCAAGCGCGGGATCGTCGCCCGGCGCACGCAGGAGGCCTCGCTGCACCGCGTGCAGAACGTCAACACCAACCAGTCGGTGCTCCAGCGCGTCCTCCAGGTGGGGACCGTGGACTTCGACACCGCCGGCAGCGGCGACTTCGACTTCACCTTCGCGGGGGTCGCGCAGCCCGAGGACGTGGTGCGGGCCGTGGACCGCGCCCAGAGCGAGTCCCAGTCGGACCTCGCAGCCGGGCGCGGCGACGGGCCGGAGGATGGCCGCCAGTACTAGACCGAGGCGCGCTCCGCGGTCGCGTCCGCCCGCAGGGCGTCGGCCTTGTCGGTCTTCTCCCAGGTGAAGTCGTGGTCCTCGCGGCCGAAGTGGCCGTAGGCCGCGGTCTTCTGGAAGATCGGCCGGTGGAGCTTGAGCTCCTCGCGAAACGCGCCAGGCCGCAGGTCGAAGTGCTTGTCGACCAGCTCCGCGATCCGTGACCGCGCGATCTTCTCGGTCCCGAAGGTCTCGACCATCACCGAGACCGGATGGGCGACGCCGATCGCGTAGGCGACCTGGACCTCGCAGCGGTCGGCCAGCCCGGCCGCCACCATGTTCTTGGCCACGTAGCGTGCGGCGTAGGCGGCGGAGCGGTCCACCTTCGACGGGTCCTTCCCGCTGAAGGCGCCGCCGCCGTGGCGCGCCATGCCCCCGTAGGTGTCCACGATGATCTTGCGCCCGGTCAGGCCGCAGTCGCCCACGGGGCCGCCGATCACGAAGCGCCCGGTCGGGTTGACCAGGAAGTTCTTGCGCGTGTTGAGCTTTCGCTCGTCGTAGAGCTCGGCGGGGAGCACCGGATGGACGACGTGCTCCCACAGGTCGGGACGGATGA
>JBBPZA010000019.1:0-27308 GCA_038199375.1 Solirubrobacterales bacterium
CGACCGGGCGCCTCGTCGCGGGGCGACATAAGCGCGCCGCGGGCTGGAGCCGGGCGCCCGGCCCTGCTAGAAGCCGTGGGGCCGATGGCCCGGCAGACGCTTCGCCATGCTCGAATCTCCCTGCTCATGGCCGCCTTCGTGCCGCTCACCGCGGTGCTGGCGGCCTGGGTGCTCGTACCCCTGCGGGCGGGCGCCGCACCCGGCGGGGACGACCTGCGCTCGCGCATCGAGGAGCGGCGCGACCGCGAGGGCTCGCTCGCGGCCGATGCCGCGACCTTCGGCAAGCTCGAGCGAAAGCTCGCGCGCGACGTCGCGACGATCGAGGGCCGTCTGGCTGAGGTCCAGACCGAGCTCGACGCCCGCCTGGCGCTGCTGGCGACCACACGGGGCTCACTGCAGGGCCAGCGTCGCCGCCATGCGGGCCTGATCATCCGGCTGCGGCGCTCCCAGAAGGTCCTCGAGCGCAGGCTTGTCGAGATCTACCAGTCCGGCGAGCCCGACCTCGCCTCCTTCGTCCTCGGATCCGCCAACTTCGCCGATCTCCTGGAGCGGTCGGACTTCCTCAAGCGCGTCAACCGGCAGGACACGCGCGTGATCGATCTCGTGCGCAGCTCACGCGACGAGGCGCGCCGATCGGCGGGCCGCCTGAAGATCCTGGTCGGGCGCCGGCGCGAGGCGGCCGACGCCGTCCAGCGCCAGCGCGACGGGCTCGCCAGCATGCGCGGCGGGCTCGCCGCCAAGCGTGCGAGCTTCGCGCGCGCCAAGGCCGCACGCCTGGCGGCCCTGCGCTCGGTCCGTTCGGGCCGCCGGCGCCTGGAGCGAGAGCTCGACCGGCTCCTCGACGAGCAGGCGCAGCAGGCGGTCTCCATGGTCGGCCCCGGAGGCCCCTGGGCGATCCCGTGGGCGATCGTCCAGTGTGAGTCCGGCGGCCAGAACTTCCCGCCCAACTCGGCGGGCGCCTCGGGCTACTACCAGATCATCCCGACCACCTGGGCGCTCTTCGGCGGCAGCGGCCCCGCCGCCTACCTCGCCCCCAAGGCCGAGCAGGACCGCGTGGCCGCGCGCATCTGGAACGGCGGAGCAGGCGCCGAGAACTGGGACTGCTACAAGCTCCTCAAGGGAATCCCGCTCGGCTGAGGAGATGGGACGATGCCTGCGTGAGCCGGCTGTTCAGCGTCTACAACGTCGGCCAGAGCTTGGCCGGGCTGGCCATGACCGAAGCGACGAGGCTCTGCGCCCCGGCCCACCCCGACGCGCCCGAGCTTGGCCGCTCGGACGATGTGACCTACCTCTACGGCGAGTGCCGGCCCGATCGGCGAAGAACATGGCTCCCCGGTGAGGGCGGTTGCGTGCCGCCGATCGAGGTCCAATGCAGCCCGCTCTGTCAGAAGCACTACAACCTCTACCAGAACGACTTGGCTCCGTGGAGGTATGGGCTTCTCGAGGTGAAGGGCGCTCCGGCGGCGTCGTTCGAGGACGGTTGCATCCTGGAGATCTACACGGGCGTCACGACCGTGACGGTCTATGGCCGAGACCCGTCTCTGGTGCGGCACTTCTCAGACAACCTGAAGCCGGCGGTCGCCGCCGACGTTCCTGCGGTAGGCCAGACGATCCTCAGGCTCTCCCATGCCTCCGCACTTCAGCCCGTCCTCGAAGCGCTCCCGCCGCCCGACCCCGAAACGCTGCAGCTCATGTAATCAACCAGCGGGAGCATGAGGTCCTCGCCGAGCTCCGCCGCAAGGTGGGGCTCGACGGTGAGTATCCGGTCGACGCTCCCGTATTCCGCCTTCAAGGCGTCGCGTCGCCGACTATCGCCCGGGCGACTCCGCGCACCGTCGCCTTGCCGTAGCCCTCCGACGGGTTTCCGTCGGTGAGCACCGCGAGGGTGACGACCTTGCCGTTCGTCTCCAGGCGGGCGGCCTGGTGGACGGCGAAGCCCAGGCCGGTCTCGCGCAGGCCGATCTTGAAGAACGGCTGCCAGCCCGCCGGGATCTCCTGCGGAATGCCCCAGCGCTGCTCGGGGACGATCCGCGCGAGGGTCGAGCGGGCGAACGCGCGATCGCGGGCCGGCACGAGGCGGGGCAGCGCCCGGAAGAAGCGGGACTGCCCATCGGCGGTGATCTGGGCGCGAGCCCACCCCGTGGCGGTGCACTTGCACGCCGGCACCGACAGCGGACCGAGCGTGAACCCGTCCCCCATGCCGGCCCGCGCGGCCAGGGCGCGCAGGCGCGCGTCGCCGACCCGCTGGTAGACGGCCGTGGCGGCCTCGTTGCTCGACTCGCGGATCATCCGCTCGAGGGTGTCGCGCCCGTCGTCGTCGAGCGCTAGCCGCTGCTCGGCGAGGCGCTCGAGCTCGGCCACCAGGAGCATGGCCTTGACGACGCTCGCGGCGATGAACGGTGCGCGCGCGTTCATGCCCCGAAGCCGTCCGCGAGCATCGATGACCGCGAAGGCGACCACCCCTCGACGCCCGGTGGCGTAGGCGGTCGCGTCGACGACCCTTTGCTGCGATCCGGCAGGCCCGCCCGGACCGGTCGGCTTCGCCCCGAGCCGGTTGGGCCCACTGGAGCTTCCTCCCGAAGCGCCCACCAGCACGCCCGCGGCGAAGCCGCCGACGGTGAGCGCGATCAGCGCGGCGAGCGCCGCCCGTCGCCGAGCGTGCACGGCGCGCCAGGAGGCCGTACGGGTGTCCGATGGCATGACTTTCCACGGTAGCGGCCCGCGGACGCCGCGTCGGCCGGTCGGTCAGGCCCTCTCGGCGACCTCGGCGATGATCCTCGAGAGCTGGGCGCCCTGCCAGGCGAGCGGCGACTGGCCGGGGTCCTCGGAGACGAGGCGCGCGTCCGGGAGCGCCGCCGCGTAGGCCTCGCCGACCGCGTAGGGGTGCCCCGGGTCGGCCTCGTCGCGGCTCGCGACAACGACCGCCGGCACCCCGATGCGACCCAAATCGTCGATCTCCTCGAAGGGGCGTGAGCGGGGGACGGCCTCGAGCGCATCGGCGACGGCGCTCGGGTGCTCGTGGGCGCCGAGGCGCTGGCGGATGACCTTGAGCACGGTGTCGCGCCAGCGCTCGGGGACCTCGGGCTCGCCGTAGGCGTTCAGGAAGCCCTCCACGCCGTCCTCCCGTAAGCCCGCGGCGAGCGCGTCCCAGCGGTCGAGGCTGACGGAGTCGCCGTGGCTCTCGGGGTCGTAGGCCGGGGTGGCGAGCACGAGGCCCGCTGCGCGCTCGGGGTGCTCGAGGGCGATGCGCACGGCCGTGTGGGCCCCCATCGAGGCGCCGGCGAGCACCGCACGCGCCACGCCCGCGTCGTCGAGCACGGCGAGGGCGTCGGCGGTGAGGTCGTCGTAGCGGTAGTCCTCGGCCGCCGGCCCGGGCGAGGAGGCGCCGTGGCCCCGGGCGTCGTAGGACAGCACGCGGTGGTCCGAGCGCTCGAGCGCTCGCGAGCCCATCACCACGTAGCGGCGGGTCGCCGTGAGCCCGTGCATGAGCAGCACGGGCGTCCCCTCCCCCACCTCCTCGACCGCCAGGCGCACCTCGCCCGACTCGACGATCCGCTCGCTCACGCTCCGAGTTCTACCTTCTACCCTGAGCGTCGATGATCCTCGACGTCACCGAAGCCACCTTCGAAACCGAGGTTCTGCTCAAGTCGCGCGAGCTGCCCGTCGTCGTCGACTTCTGGGCCGCGTGGTGCGGGCCCTGCCGGCAGTTGACCCCGGTCCTCGAGGACGCAGCCCGCGCCCGCGAGGGCCAGGTCGTCCTCGCCAAGGTCGACACCGACGCCAACCCGGGCCTTTCCCAGACCTTCGGCATCCAGGGCATTCCGGCCGTCAAGGCGTTTCGCGACGGGCGCGTGGCCGACGAGTTCGTCGGCGCCAAGCCGCCCGCCGAGGTCAAGCGCTTCTTCGACGCGCTGGTCCCTTCCGAGGCGCAACGGCTCGTCGCCGCGGGCGACGAGGCCTCGCTGCGCCGGGCGATCGAGCTCGAGCCGGCCCGCGCCGACGCTCGGGTCGCGCTCGCGCGTCTGCTGCGCGGCCGCGGGGAGGACGACGACGCCCTCGCGCTGCTCGACAACGCCGTGGGAAACTTCGCGGCCGAGGGGCTGGCGGCCCGCATCCGCCTCGAGCGCGCCGACGATCTCGACTTGACCGAGGCCTTCGCCGCCCTGGACGCGGGCGACCACCAGCGCGCCGTCGACGCGCTCATCGCCGCGATCCCGTCGGCCGACGGCGCCAAGGACGACCTGCGCCGCGTCGTCGTCGCCGTCCTCGACGAGCTGGGGGTAGAGCACCCCCTTGCCCGGGCCGCCCGCCGCCGCCTCGCCGCCGCGCTGTACTGACGTCGGCGCCCCGAGCGGGAATACGCGCACTCCATCAGAGCGGCAGCGCGAGCTGATCCTCGCCGGCGGGCTCGGGTTCGCGCTCGAAGCCGGCGACGCGCACGCCGAGCAGCCTGACGGGCCTGGGCGGATCGTAGGCGCGCAGCAGGGCCAGGGCGAGGGCGGCGACCGTCGAGGTCTCGTTGGTCGGCTGCTCGTGCGTGCGAGCGCGCGTGACGGTGGTCCAGTCTGAGAGGCGGACCTTGATGGCCACGGTCCGCCCGCGCAATCCGCGCCGGTCGAGCCGGGCGCAAAGGTCGGCGCTGAGCCGCTCGATCGCCCGCTCCTGCTCGGAGCGGTCGGCGACGTCCTGATCGAAGGTCGTCTCGCTCGACTGGGACTTGGTCTCGCGGATCGCGGCCACCGGGCCCTCGTCCTCGAACCGTGCGCGGCGCTGGAGGTAGGCGCCCTGACGTTCTCCGAACGCCTCCCGGAGCCGGTCTTCGGGCTGGGCGCGAAGCTCGGCGATCGTTCGGACGCCCGTCGCCGCCAGCCGCTCGCCGGTCTTGGGGCCGATGCCGGGAAGCAGGCACGGCGGGGCGGCGGCGAAGCGCTCGCACGCCCCTTCGCGGCTGAGCGCGACCAGTCCGGCGGGCTTCTCGCAGTCCGAGGCGATCTTGGCGACGAGCTTGTTCGGGCCGATCCCGACCGATGCGCTCAGCCCCGTGGCGCCCTTGAGGTCGGCCACGAGCCGGCGCATGGCGGCCTTGGGCGCCACGAGCTCTGTGAGGTCGAGGTAGCCCTCGTCCAGTCCCACCTGCTCGACCATCTCGATCTCGCCGCGCACGATTGCCCATACCTCCTGGGAGGCGGCCCGGTAGGCGGCGTAGTCAGGTGCGATGACGATCGCCTGCGGGCACAGCCGGCGGGCCTGCGAGGTCGGCATCGCCGAGCCGATCCCGAAGGCGCGGGCCTCGTAGGTCGCCGTCGTGACGACGGCCCGGGGCCCGGAGCCCGAGACGATCACCGGCTTGCCGGCGAGGGCGGGATTCCGGTGCAGCTCGACGCTCGCGTAGAAGGCATCGAGGTCGAGGTGGGCGATGACGCGGCGCACGCCACTCCGAGCCTAGACACCGGTCCGGCGGTCGTCGGAGCGTAGGCGGCGGGTCCTCCCCATCAAGACGACCCCGGAGCGCCTGTGGGAGGCGATCACCGACAGCGAGATGAGGGCGCGCTACACCTTCGGGGTGGGCGTCAGCTCGGACTGGACGCCCGGCTCACGCTACGAGGCCGTCCACCCACGGGCGAACATGACGATCTCGTCGGGCGAGAACCTCGAGGTCGAGCCGCCCCGCCGGCTCATCCAGAGCTTCACGGCCCTGTGGAGCGAGGACGTCGAGCAAGAGGGGACCTCGAGGGTCACCTGGGAGATCGAGCCAGTCGGCGATTCGTGCCGGCTGACCGTCACCCACGACCAGCTGCGCGAGGGCGCCAACGCCGAGCTCTACGGCGGCTGGCCGCAGATCCTCTCCGGCCTCAAGACGCTGCTCGAGACCGGGGAGTCGCTCACGACGCCCGGCTCGCTGCTCTATTCGCAAGCAGCCGAACCCGCCAGGGCCTCCTAAGCCGAAGTTCCCCCGGGGGACTTCGGCGTTAAGGGCTCACCCCTATCGTCCCCACGCCCTCGAAGCCCAGCCTGCGGGCCACGGCGCCCGCCAGGTCGAACTCTCGACCACCGACGAAGGGACCGCGGTCGCGCACGGTCGCCTGCACGGTGCGCTCTCCGTAACGGATCATCACCTTCGTGCCGCAGGGCAGTGACTTGTGGGCGACGACCATGGAGTCATAGCCCAGGGTTCCCCCACAGGCCAGAGGGCCGCCGTAGAGGTCATAGCGCGAGGCCATCGCGGGCCGGTAGACGCTGAGGCGGCCAGGCGTGCGCTGGGCGGGGCTGTTCGCCCGGTCGCCCGCGAAGCGGACGCGGACGGGCGCCGTGCCGGTCTCGTCGCCGACGAAGGTGAGCCGGTAGCGCCCCCGCGTGTCGGTGCGGGCGGTCGTCAGGCCAACCCAGCGCCCGCCATCCACGCGCTCGAGCGCCACGGTCCGGCCGGCGACGGCCGGCCGGACGGTTCCGGCGACCATCGCCCGGCGCCCGCGCAGCACGTCGAGGCGCCTTGTGAGGGTCGCGACGCGGGCCGCGACCACGACGCCGAGCTCCCGAGTCGTCTCGGCCGGCATCGAAGCCTGCGGCGCCGCACCTGCGCGCGGCGAGGCGCCGGGCGCCACCACGACGCGCACGGCGCCCGACCAGGACAGCAGCTTGCGGAAGCGGAAGCGGCCGTCGATGGCCACCGTCGACCGGGCCACGCCCCTCCAGGCGCTCGTGCCCCGCTCGCGGAACTGGAGGCTCACGGCCCTGCCGGCGGCCTGCCAGGCGCGGCCGCTGACGGTCAACGGCTGGCCAAAGGCAAGCTGGCGATCGGCGATTGAGATCGGGATCGACGGTTCGCTACGGGACGATGCGGGCGCCTGAGCGCCGGCCACGTCGGATCCTGCACAGAGCGCGCCTGCGGCGGTCAGGCCGGCGACGCGCAGGGTGAGCTGCGGTCTCACGCGGAGACACCTCCACGACTAGGTCCGACCGGGTGCCTGCGAGTGACGCGGCACCGTGTCGGCGCCTAGTCATGGTCCCCCGCTCGCCGCACACCGTGCGCGGCGACTCGGCTGATCGAACAACAGTTCGTGCAGGCTAGGGGTCGCAGACGACGCCCGTGTGACGTTGATCACACCTGCAAGCGCTCGCCCGCGGAGAGGCAGAGGTCCCTCATGCAGCGCAGGCGAGCGCTTCGCCGCACTCCTCTCGCAGCTTTGCGAGGCCCAGGCGGATGCGGCTCTTGGCCGTCCCGACCGGTATGTCGGCCCGCCGCGCTACCTGGTCGGCGGTCAGGCCGCCCCAGTAGGCGAGCACGATCGCCTCGCGCTGGGCCATCGGGAGGTGGCGGAGCGCGTCGCGGACGGCGGCCCGGTCGTCATCGCGCTCCACGGCCGCGGCGGGGCGCTCGTCAACGCGGCCGGCGTCGCGGTCGACGACGACCTTGAGACGGTCGCTCGCGCGGCCGAGGGCCTGCCCCTCGCGCCATAGGTCCAGCGCCCGGCTTCGAGCCATCATCCGGAGGTAGCTCCCGAGCTCTCCACGCCGTTGGTCGAAGCGGCCGGGGCTGCGCCAGACGCGCAGGAACACGTCCTGGACGACGTCCTCGGCCTGGACGGCATTCTCGAGAATCCGGTGGGCGGCGGTGAAGACGCCCCGGTGATGGGCGTCGTAGGCCCGCGCGAAGCCGTCGGGCCGGGTCAAGTCGGGTGGCGTGGTGGCAGTCATCGTCGAAGCTCCTGATCGCTGGTGTGAAGAGAAGCTTACACAAGCTGTTCAAGGTTATCAAGGAGCGTGATTCCCGCTTGCGCCGACCCGGCCGGCGATGAACAATCGCGACATGGCCGATTCCGATCGCCTGCTGGGCCCCGGCGCGTGCCGCGGCCGGTAGGCCGGGTCGTCACTGGACTCGTCGCTCTGGCGCTCGCCGCCGGCGCGGTGCTTGCCGGCGTCGTCTTCTTCGCGGCCCGCGACGACGCCGGGCTCGCCGCCCCCTCTGGGCCCGGACGAGCCCTGCCCGACCGGGGGGCCCGGCACCTACCTCGCGCCGGGCGGGGAACGATCCGCTACGACACCGACCCGCCCGCGAGCGGTCCCCACGTGCCCGACGCGGCGCTCATCGACGGGGCGCTCCTGAGCGACGACCAGATCGTCCACGCGCTCGAGCTCGGAAACGTGGTCATCGCCTACGGCGGCGGTCGGCCCCCGTCGAGCCTGCGGGCGCTTGCCGACCAGGTCGCGGGCCCCTTCTCGCGGGCCCTCGCCGCGGCCGGACAAGCGGTGATCCTGGCCCGGCGCCCCGGTCTGCGCGGCGTCGTCGCCCTCGCGTGGTCGCGCGACCTACGCGTCCGCTCTCCCGCCGACCCTCGCCTGGGGGGCTTTGCGGAGGCGTGGCTGGGGCGCGGAGCCCCGCGGCGCTGAGGGGTCCGGAGCTCCCCCCCCCCTTGAGCTCCCCCATCCACCCCTCATGCGCCGTCCGAGTGCATCGTGATCTCGCTCGCCCTGAGGGCGAGGACGATCGCGTGGGTCCGGGTGCGGGCTCCGAGCTTCTCCATGGCGTTTCGGACGTGGGTTCGCACGGTGTCGGGGGAGAGCACCAGCCGCTGGGCGATCCCCTCGCCCGTCAGGCCGTCGGCGAGCAGCGTCAGCACCTAGCGCTCGCGCGGGGAGAGGACGCCGACGCGCCGGGTCGGCCCTACCGACCGGAGCTCATCGTCGTCGCGCGCCACGTGCCCTCCAGCAGCGTCTCCCACCGAGCATGCTACCCGTCTCGGCGTGTTGACGGAGGGCCTTTCGAGACCGCGATAATGCGGTACGTGACGCCGTCGCCGCTCCATCTCCGGCTCGCCCTCGCCCAGCTCGACGTCACCGTCGGCGATCTCGAGGGAAACGAGGCGCGCATCCGCGAGGCCGCGGCGCGCGCTCGCGAAGCGGGGGCGCGGCTCGTCCTGTTCCCCGAGCTCGCGCTGACGGGCTATCCGCCCGAGGACCTTCTACTCAAGGAGCACCTCCTGCGCGACGCGCGGGCCGCGGTCGAGCGTCTGGCCTCCGATACGAGGGGCATCGTCGTGCTCGTGGGCTTTCCCGAGCGCACCGAGGATGCCTACAACGCGCTTGCCGTGCTCGCCGACGGCCGGGTTCGCGCGATCTACCGCAAGGTCTACCTGCCCAACTACGGCGTCTTCGACGAGCAGCGCTACTTCCAGAGCGGCGAGGGCGGCGCGATGATCGAGCTCTCTCACACCAAGGTGGGCCTGACGATCTGCGAGGACATGTGGGAGCCCGGGCCGCCGGCCTCCGACGAGGCTCTCGCCGGAGCGACGCTCCTGGTCAACATCTCGGCCTCCCCCTACCACGCCGGCAAGGGGGCCGAGCGCGAGCGGATGCTTGTCCAGCGCGCGCGCGACAACATCGCCGCCGTCGCCTTCTGCAACCTGGTCGGCGGCCAGGACGAGCTGGTCTTCGACGGCCACTCGCTGGTCATCGACCACGAGGGAACGGTGGTTGCCAGGTCGCCGCAGTTCGAGGAGGACCTGCTCGTCGCCGACGTCGACCTGCGTGGGCCGCGAAGCCTGCGCCTGCGCGACGCCCGCCGGCGCCCGGCGGTGCGGCGGGCCGCCGTCCACGTTCCCGTCCTGGCCGAGCTCGAAGTCGACCCTCCCGCGGAGACGGTCAGTCCGGGGGGCACCGTGGCTCCGCTGCTCGACCGCCACGCGGAGGTCTACGCCGCGCTGGTCCTCGGCCTCCGCGACTACGTGGACAAGAACGGCTTCGACCGCGTCGTGCTCGGCCTCTCCGGCGGCATCGACTCGGCGCTGACGGCGTGCGTCGCCGTCGACGCCCTGGGTGCCGAGCGCGTGTCGGCGGCGATCATGCCTTCGCCCTACTCCACCTCCGAGACCCAGGACGACGCCCGGAGCCTCGCCGCCGGCCTGGGGGTCGAAGTCATCGAGCTCGACATCGGGCCCGCGATGCGCGCCTACGAGGAGACGCTGGCGGACGCCTTCGAGGGCCGCGAGCCCGACGTCACCGAGGAGAACCTCCAGGCGCGCGCTCGTGGCAACCTGCTGATGGCGCTCTCCAACAAGTTCGGGTGGCTGGTGCTGACCACGGGCAACAAGTCAGAGCTCTCGGTGGGCTATGCCACCCTCTACGGGGACATGGCCGGCGGTTTCGCGGTCGTCAAGGACTGCCCCAAGACGCTGGTCTACGAGCTCGTGCGCCATCGCAATGCGACAGCCGCGCACGACCTCGTGCCCGCCTCCATCCTCGATCGCGCGCCCAGCGCCGAGCTGCGGGCCGACCAGCGCGACGAGGACTCGCTGCCGCCCTACGAGCGGCTCGACCCGATCCTCGAAGGCTACGTCGAGGAGGACCTCGATCGCGACGCGCTCGTCGCGCACGGCCACGACGCCGACGACGTCGACAGCGTCATCGCGCTCGTCGATCTCGCGGAGTACAAGCGCCGTCAGGCGCCCCCGGGGGTCCGGATCTCGACGCGTGCCTTCGGCCGCGACCGGCGTATGCCCATCACCAACCGCTACGGCCGGAGGCCGGTGACCGAGTAGGGGCGCTCGGGGGTGGGCGCCCGTTTGCGAGCGGGGGTCGGGGGCGCCCGTTTACGAGCCCGGGGTCGGAGCCCGGCGCCCCGCTACGAGCGTTGCGGCCTGACGGCGATGGTGACGCGGGAGACGGCGATCGGGCGGCCGCGGTCGTCGGTGAGCTCGACGTCCCAGACCCAGGTCGTCCGCCCCCGATGCCTGGCCCGGGCGACGGCTTGGACGGTGCCTTGGGTGACGGGCCTCAGGAAGGTCGTGTGGTTGGACATGCCCATCGCGACGTCGCCGTCCTCGTGGACCGCGACGAAGGTGCCGGCCGAGGCCAGCGCTTCGGCCATCGCCGCGTAGACGCCCCCGTGGACCAAGCCCGCGGGCTGCTTGAGCTCGTCGCGAACGACGACGTGGCCGCGGGCGACGCCGTCGCCGAGCTCGTCGACCTCCAAGCCATAGAGCTGGTCGAATCGGGAAGGGGGGCTGTCGGGCGGCAGAGCGACCATCTCCGCGGACGATAGTGGCGCGAACGAACCATGCTGCCGCCGCCTCGAATACGCTTCACCGCGACATGGCGGCCATCGACGACCTGCCTCCCGACCAGCGCGCGGTCCTTCAGCTCCTGCTCAAGCAGGGGCAGAGCTACGACGGCATCG
Organism: Solirubrobacterales bacterium; assembly: GCA_038199375.1. Taxonomy (GTDB): domain Bacteria; phylum Actinomycetota; class Thermoleophilia; order Solirubrobacterales; family Solirubrobacteraceae; genus JBBPZA01. Next base: position 11,174 of record JBBPZA010000019.1, read on the forward strand.
CCGCCCTGCTCGGCATGGATGCCGGCTCGGTCCGGGCGCGAGCCCACGCGGCGCTTGAGTCACTCGGCCCCGAGAGCGGCCGGCGGATGTCGAGCGAGCGCCGCGCGGAGCTCGCCGACTATCTGCTGGGCCAGCTCGACGAGGACGCCGCGAAGGCCACGCACGACCATCTGGCCGCCTCCGCGCGCGGGCGGGCGTGGGCTCGTGTGGCGGCTGGTGAGTTGCGGCCGCTCGCCGGCGACGCCGGACTTCCCGCGATTCCCGAGGACGGCGCGGGGCGGTCTGCCCCCGAGACCCCGGTTCCGGCGAAGCGGCCGCCGCCGAAGCGGCCCGTCAAGCGGCCCTCCGCGCGTACCCCGGTCGACCCCGAGGCCCCGGCGGCTGCTGCCGACGAGTCCGAGAGGCCCGCCAAGCGCACCGCCAAGCGGACCGCGAGGACCGAGGAGGCCAAGGTCGACCGGCCCGCCAAGCGCCCGGCCAAGAAGACCGCAAGACAGAGGGCCGAGGTGGGCGAGGCCAAGGTCGACCGGCCGACCAAGCGCCCGGCCAAGAAGACCGCCAAACGGACGGCCGTGGCCGGCGAGGCCAAGCTCGACCGGCCCGCCAAGCGCCCCGCCAAGCGGACCGCCGTGCGCCCACCGGGCGCCGTCGACCCCGTGGCGGCGGAGCGAGCGGAGACGGAGGAGGCGCTTGGCGGCGAGCCAGTGGAGGTCGCACCCCCTGCCCGGCAGAGCTCACAGCTCGGTGGGGCGCTGCTCATCGGCGGCGTCGCGATCCTCGCCGTCGTCCTGCTCATCTGGCTGTTCAAGGGCAATTCGGATTCCGACGAGCCGACCACGACGAGCACGGCGACCAACGCGGCCACTGCGCCTGCGCCCGCCCCCAACGAGCAGCCGCGGGTCATCGCGCAGGTGAGGATGAACGGTAAGGGCAAGGCGGACGCGGTCGCGCAGGTGCTCGTCCAGGCTGGCACCAGAGCGATCGCGATCGTCGGGAAGGACCTCCAGCCCTCGTCCACCAAGTCCGCCTACGCGGTGTGGCTCTACAACAGCGCCACCGACGCCCGGAGGCTCGGCTTCGCACCGCCCGTCGGGAAGAACGGCCGGCTCGAGGGCGTCGCCCCCCTCCCACGGGACTTCCAGCGCTTCCGGGAGGTCATCCTCACCCGCGAGACCAGCGAGAGCTCCAAGCGCCCTGGTGCGATAGTCCTGCGCGGCAAGCTCGCGTCCATCTCGACCGGCGGCGCGAGCACCCCGCCCCCGACCAGCACCCAGCCCGGGGCCGGCACACCCCCGACCAGCACCCAGCCCGGGGCCGGCACCCAGCCCGGCGCGACACCCGGAGGCGCGGCACCGAGCGGTGGCGGCGCCGGGCCCGGCACGACCGGCGGAAGCAGCGGGACCGAAGGCGGCGGCTCTCCCTAGCGGCCCGGCTCTGAGTACTGGCGTGCTGGCCCGGGGTCGCGGGTCTCCCGACCGGCGGACTCCGGCAGCAGCTTGCCGGGGTTCATGATCCCCGTGGGATCGAGGCGCGCCTTGGCGGCACGGAGGAGGTCGAGCCCCGTCGTGCCGACCTCGTCGGCCATCCAGCGCGCGTGGTCGCGGCCGACCGCGTGGTGGTGGGTGATCGTGCCGCCCGTCCGGACGACGGCCTCGCTTGCCGCCTCCTTCGCCGCCCGCCACTGCTCGATCTCCCGACCGGCCTCCTGACGGGCGAGGAAGGTGAAGTAGAGCGACGCGCCGGTGGCGTAGAGGTGGGAGACGTGGCACCAGACCAGGGCCGGCGTGCCGCGCCGAGCCAGCGCGTCGTGCAGCGATTCGCGCACCGCCGTGTAGAGCCGCGCGAGATTCGACCACTGCCCGGCGGTCTCCAAGGTCTCGACCAGGACCCCGTGGTCGAGAAGTGCATCGCGTAGATAGGGCGCTCGGAAGCGCCCCGAGGCCCACGCGCGCGCCGGGGCGGCTCCCACCGCGACCGCGCTGTGCGCGCGCAGGATTCTCGCCGCCTGCGCGCGGTCCGGGGCGGTCCGCACGTCCTCGCCCGCCCACCCCGCGACCACGAGGCACCCGCCCGAGACGCGCCGTGCCCGCAGGTAGGACGCGAAGGCCCGCGCCTTCGGTCCGCCGCCGGCCATCGCCAGGCCCACCCGCGTCTCCTCCTCATCGGAGAGCCGGGCGATCGCCGGTGCGCACTCGGACTGTTCAAGCCCCCGCAGGGCCTCCATGCCCTCGGCGAAGGTCGGGGCGAACCAGCCCTCGTAGCGCCACGGCGCGACCGGTCGCACGCGAAGGTCGATCCCCGTGATCACCCCGAGCACGCCCTCCGAGCCGACCAGGAGGTCGCGCAGCCGCGGCCCCGCCGCCGAGGCCGGCGTCGGCGCGAGGACCACCTCTCCGGCGGGCGCGACGAGCGTCATCCCGACGACCAGCTCGTCGATCCGCCCAAAGCCCGTCGAGGCCTGCCCGGCCGAGCGCGTCGCCACGGCGCCGCCGAGCGAGACGTACTCATAGCTCTGCGGGAGGTGGCCGAGGGTCAGGCCACGGGCGGCGAGGATGCGATCGGCCTCCGGAGCGCGAAGGCCGGGACCGACGCGGGCGGTGAGCGACCGCTCGTCGAGCGCGGTCACGGCAGCCATCCGCGCGAGGTCGAGCGCGATCACGGCCGCGAACGGACCACGGACCGGGTCGACGCCGCCCACGACGCTCGTCCCGCCGCCGAACGGCACGACCGCGATGCCCTCGTCCGCACAGTGCTCGAGCACTCGCCGGACTTCGTCGTGGTCGGCCGGCCACACGACCGCATCCGGTGCGCCCTCCGGCCGACCAGACCGCAGTCGAAGGAGATCGGGGTAGCCGCGCCCTGCGGCACGGCGAACGCGCGCGGCGCGATCCACTCCTACGTTGTCGGCCCCGACGATCGCCTCCAGTGCTCTGCGCTGCTCGGAGGGCAGAGCGGGCTCGGGCAGCTTCACCGCGTCGAGTGCCACCGGTCCCCGTCGCGCTTGCCCCGACACCCCGAGCTCCCCGCGCAGCAGCTCGAGCGCGTGGGGCGGGACCTCGACCGCGTCCTCGTCGCGGCCCCATCCCGACCACCGCTCCTCAGCTCCCACAAGCACGCTCCAGTCCTTCCAGGGCCTCGCCGGCCAGGCGCCGCAGGGCCTCGGTCCGGCGCCGGCGCCCGACGTCCTCGACGCGCTGGGTGCGCGGCCACCAGCGGGAAAGGCCGTGCGGGTCGGCGACGACCTCCCAGACCCGCTCGCGCTGTGCCGGCAGCGTCCGGCTGGCGCACGTCTTGGGCATCACTCCTCGTAGACGACGAGCGAATGGACGTCGAAGGGCGCCAGGCGCTCGCGACCGCCGAGGAACGCGAGCTCGACGAGGAACCCGCAGCCCGCGACCTCGCCTCCGAGTTGCTCGACGAGCTCGCAGAGCGCCCGCGCGGTTCCGCCCGTCGCGAGCAGGTCGTCGTGCAGGAGCACGCGGGCGCCGTGCGTGAAGGCGTCGGCGTGCATCTCGAGCGCGTCGATGCCGTACTCGAGCAGGTACTCCGCCGAGACCTTCTCGTCGAAGGGCAGCTTGCCCGGCTTGCGCGCCGGCACGAACCCGGCCCCGATGCGCTGGGCCAGGGCGGCCCCGAGGATGAAGCCCCGCGCCTCGGGAGCGAGCACGAGATCGACGTCCAGGGCCCGCGCGCGGTCGGCGAGCCCCTCGACCGCCTGGGTCATCGCCTCCGGGTCGAGGAGCAGCGGCGTGATGTCCTTGAAGACGATGCCGGGCTTGGGGAAGTCCGGTACGTCGCGGATGCGGGTGCGCAGGTCGACCGGGGGAGCGGTGCTCATCCCGCGATGCGGCGCAGGTCCCGGATCAGCAGCAGGTGCTTGAGGTGGCTGGCGACCGCCGCGAGGTTCTCGAGCGTCTCGATGGCCTCCTTGCGCCGCTCGGCGTTGTGCGAGCGAAGCGCCGGGGCGAGGATCTGCTGGAGGAGCGCCGCCTCCCGGTCGGCGGAGGTCCTGAAGACCTTCAGGTTGCGCCCCCCCACCCCGAACCGGGCGAGCTCTGAGACCGCCCGGATGATCTCGCGCTCGGTCTCGTCGTAGCAGGTGATTCCCGCGCGGACCTCGCCCTTGATGACGCCGTACTCCTCGAGCTCGCGCACGAGCTTGGGGTCGCCGCCCGTCTCCGCGAGGACGTCCTCGAGGGTGAACAGCGCCCCGCGATCGCTGACGGTCACGCCCTGTCGGCGGATGCCGCGACCGCCGTCGCGGGGTGGGCGGGTGATGCGCGGCGGCGCGTCTTCGGCCGTCCGGCCCGAGGCGAGCTCCTGGCGGATCACCCGCAGCGGCAGGAACTCGTCGCGCTGCAGGCGCAGGATCGTACGCAGCCGTGCCAGGTCGCTCACGCTGTAGAGGCGGTAGCCGCCCGGAGTGCGCCGGGGCGCCACGAGCTTCTGGTCCTCGAGGTAGCGCAGCTTGGAGATCGTGATGTCCGGGAACTCCTGCTGGAGGGTCTTGCACACCGCCCCGATGGTCATCGACTTGCGGTCTCGACGCGCGGGAGCGCTCTCACCGGGGTCGGGGATCTCGACGTCGGGCGGAGGGCTGGTGCGCGGAGTGCTCATTGGCGGCGGTAGGTGAGCTTGTACTTGCCGATCTGGAGCTCGTCGCCGTCGGCGAGCCGGTGGGATTCGACGCGCTGGCGGTTCACGTAGGTGCCGTTGAGCGAGCCGAGGTCGTCGAGGTAGTAGTCGGCGCCCCGCCGGACGAGCACGGCATGGTCGCGCGACACCGTCACGTCGTCGAGGAAGATGCCCGACTCCGGCCGGCGGCCGACCGCCACCCGGTCGTCGGTCAGGCCGAAGCTCTCGCCCGTCCGTCCTCCGCCCGAGCGGATCATCAGCGCCGCACCGCCTTCCGCGACGACGTCCTCGAGCTCGATCGGCTCGATCTCCCCCGTCTCGCCGATCCGGTAGGTGGTCGTCGTGGCGTCGTCGGGCCGGTCTGAGGGGTTGAGGAAGGCCCCGCAGTTCGAGCAGTAGCTCGCGCCCTCCGCATTGACGAACGCGCACTCCGGACAGTTGATGGCCATCGTCGCGACTCCAGGGCTCGGCGGTGGGCGGCGCGCTACCGGGGGTTCCGGGGTTCGTCGCCCTCGGGAAGGTCGCCCTCGGGAAGGTCCTCCTCGGGAAGGTCCTCCTCGGGAGCGTCACCCTCAGCCGGGATGCGCCCGGAAAGGATGTCGGTCAGGCGGTCGACGTCCGCCCCGCTGAAGAGCTGCTCGCCGCTGTCGTGCTTCTTTCGCAGCCGGCTGGTGAGCTCGGCGCGGAGGATGTCGATCTTGCCGTGCAGGATCCGACGCCGGTAGGAGACCTCCAGTTCTTCCTCGGTGAGCTGGTCTATGAGGTCCTTCAGCTCCTGGTCGGAGAGGGCTCCGAGATCCGGAAAGGTGTCCACGCGGTCTCCTTGGCGCATGCGGCGGGCGAGCAATGCGCGAGTATACCCCTGTTCACCCCCACAGGGTCAAGCTCAACTTGAGGGTCGAGCACGAAGGTGCAGGACCCCGTCGCGGACGTAGAGGGCGGTCGACACGAGGGTGAGCGCGAGCCCGACGTAGAGGCCCAGGAGCGCGAGGAAGCGGACGTCCATCATCGCCCAGAAGGGTGCACCGAGCGTCCACCAGATCCCGATGCGCCCGAACCAGTTGATCTCGAGCTCGAAGTCATGACGCATGCCGTAGCGCGCGAGGGCCAGCATGAACAGCTCCCGAGCCACGAGCACGGCCAGCGCCCAGCGCGGAAGCAGCTCAAAGTGCCAGCAGACGGCGAGGCCCGTCACGACGAGCAGCCGATCCACGAGCGGATCCATGATCGCGCCGAGCCGGCTGTACTGGCCGGTGACGCGGGCGACGATGCCGTCGAGATAGTCGGTGATCGCCAGCACCCAGTACAGGAGCGCTCCGGCGACGGTGGTCCCGTCGCCGGAGGCCAATGCGATGGCAACGAACACGGGGATCCCGGCGAGTCGCAGGGCGACGATGAGGTTGGGGACCGTCCACGGGTTGAGCGGGCGCCCGGCGAGGGTCTCGGGCGGCGGCGGGCCGGACCGGTCGAAGCCGAAGAGGCGGCGGACGGTGAGGCGGGCTCGCCCGCCCGCCTCACGGGCCCGCTCGCCGCGTGTGGCGGCGCTCTCGCCGGCCTGCTCACGGCGCAGCGCCGAATCGCGCGCCCCCTCGCCCGACGAGCGGTCGCTCAGGGGAGCGTCCGCCACAGCTTCGCCACCGCCTCGGCCGTACCGTCAAGCGGCGCGGAACGTGCCTCCCGGCCGCGCCGAACCTGGACCTCGACCTCGCCGGCGGCCAGCGTTCGCCGGCCTACGGTCAGGCGCAGCGGGCAGCCGAGCAGCTCGGCGTCGGTGAACTTCTCGCCCGGGCCGGCGTCCCGGTCGTCGTAGAGGACGTCGAGGCCGGCGGAGCGCAGCTCGTCGTAGAGCCGCTCGGCCAGCGCGTGCTCGTCGGTGCCGGGCCGCCCGCGCCCGACGAGCTCGACGTCGAACGGCGCGAGCGAGCGCGGCCACGAGATTCCCTGCTCGTCGGCGTACTGCTCGATGGCGGCGGCGCACACGCGCGCCGGTCCGATCCCGTAGGAGCCCATCCAGACGAGCTGCTCGGATCCCTGCTCGTCGAGGTAGGTGGCCGCGAGGGGCTCGGTGTAGCGGGTGCCCAGCTTGAAGATGTGAGCGAGCTCGATCGCCGGTTCGATGCGGATCTCACCGCCGTCGACCAGGTCGCCCGCCTCCACGCGCCGTACGTCGGCGCGCTGCGCGGCGAAGTCGCGGCCGGGCACGACCCCGCGCAGGTGGGTCTCGGGCCGGTTCGCCCCGGCCACGTAGCTGCCCTCCCCGACTCCTTCGTCGAGCAGGATCTCGACGTCCGCGCCGACGGGGCCGATGAATCCGGGTGGGCCGATGCTCCGCGCGATCTCCTCGGAATGGGCCGACCGGAAGGGCGCACCCAGCGCCTTGCCGAGCTTGACCTCGTTGACCCGGTGATCGCCGCGTACGACGACCAGCACCGTGCCGCGCTCCTCGACGACGACCGGGAACGCCTTGAGCAGCGCGCCCTCCGCTACGGAGAGGGCGCCGGCCACTTGAGCGACCGTCGTCTGCCCGGGAGTCGAGACCTCCTCGGGCGCGTCGAGCGCCGGCGCGAGCTCGACCGGCCGGGCGCGCGCCCGGGCGACCTCCACGTTCGCCGCGTACCCCCGGCCGATGGCGACCTCGTCCTCGCCCGCCGCGCACGGGGCCATGTACTCGTGGCCGCCCAGCCCGCCCATCATCCCGACGTCGGCCTCGACCCGGTAGGTCTCCAGGCCCGCTCGGTCGAAGATGCGGTCATAGGCCGCCGCGTGCTTGTCGTAGGAGGCCTCCAGCCCCTCAAGGTCGCGGTCGAAGGAGTAGGAGTCCTTCATGACGAATTCCCTCGTCCGCAGGACCCCGGCCCTCGGCCGCGGCTCGTCGCGCTCCTTGGTCTGGATCTGGTAGAGGATCAGCGGCAGGTCGCGATAGGAGCGCACGACCTGCGCGACGTGGACAGTGAGGGCCTCCTCGTGGGTCATCGCGAGGACGAGCTCGGCGCCCTTGCGGTCGCGCAGCTTGAAGAGCTCCTCGATCTTGTAGCGGTCCGTCCGCTTCCACGCCTCGGCCGGCTGGAGGACGGGCATCGACATCTCGTGCGCGCCGATGGCGTCTAGCTCCTCGCGCGCGATCTGCGCAGCTTTCTGGTGCGCGCGCCAGCCCGCGGGAAGGTAGGTCCAGAGCCCGGCGCCCACCTGGCGGATGAGCCCCGCGCGGACCATGAGCTTGTGGGATACGGCCTCCGCGTCGCCCGGCGGCTGGCGCTCGGTTGGCAGGAAGTAGCCCGAGAGGCGCGTCACTGCGCGCAAGCGTAGTCGTCCGCTCGCGCGCGCCGTGCATCCGGGTCGCACGGCTGGACGACCGGGGTCGCCGGCGCGTGCGCTGCGCTACATTCTCGCGACCCCTGTGCCGGCCCGGCAAGGCAGCCGCGCCCGGCCGCCTCCGCATCCCGTCCCCTACGTCCCCATGGAGGCCATGACCCTCGCCCGCTCACCCAGGATCGCCGCGCTCACGCTGTGTGCGGCGGCCATCGCCACGTTCGCCTGGTCACTCGGTCCGGGCGCGGCGCCGGCGCCGGCCAACCAGTCGATGCTCTCCCTCATGCAGGACGACGACCTGCTGGTCTACCGGGGCAACATCGAGAAGATCAGCACGCTGAACCGGATGAAGGCGCTCGGCGTCGACGCTGTCCGCGTCACCGTCCTGTGGAGCGTCGTCGCCGAGGGAAAGAAGAACAACAAGCGCGCCAACGACCCGCGCGGCTACCCCGCGCGCAACTGGGACCGCTACGACACCCTCGTCTACACCGCGCGGCAGGCGGGCGTCGCGGTGCTCTTCAACGTGACCGGGCCGGGGCCGACCTACGGGCACGAGAGGCCGCCGCGCAACCGGGCCGCCAGCAAGAAGACCTGGAAGCCCAAGGCCAGGGAGTTCGCCAAGTTCGTCGAGGCCGTGGGCAAGCGCTACTCGGGGACCTACCGGGACGAGAACGTCAAGCTGACCATCCCCCGCGTCAACCTCTGGTCGATCTACAACGAGCCCAACCAGGGGGGCTGGCTCACCCCCCAGTTCGACGTCGAGCCCACGCTCAAGCAGAAGATCGCCATCTCGCCGATCCTCTACCGCGAGCTCTACCTGCGCGGTCGCCGTGCGCTTGCCAAGTCAGGCCACGACGACGACGTCATCCTCCTCGGCGAGACGGCGCCGCTGGGCGACCCCAAGGGTCGCAAGACCGATCGCAAGGCGATGTCCCCGGTCGAGTTCATCAGCGAGATGATGTGCATCGCGCCCAACGGCAGGCCCTACAAGGGCAGGCAGGCCACCGCTCGCAAGTGCGACATGTTCGACAAGCTGGGTCCGATCGAGGCCACCGCCTTCGCCCACCACCCCTATACCCGGAGCGACGCACCGACCCAACCGCCCTCGCGCAGCGGCTACACGCTGGGCAACATCTCGCAGCTGGGGACCGCGCTGGACAGCTACGCGCAGAAGTCGGGGGGCGACATCCCCTCCGGGCTGCCTCTGCTGCTGACCGAGTACGGCTATGAGACCGATCCGCCCGACCCCATCTCGGGGATCTCGCCCGAGCTCCAGGCCCAGTACATCAACGAGGGCGACTTCATCCTCTACCAGAACCCGCGGATCATCGGGAACACGCAGTTCCTGCTGCGCGACGTGCCGCCCGTCAGGTCGGCCAAGAAGGGCAGCCAGGCGTACTGGTTCACCTACCAGTCGGGGCTCTTCTACCAGAACGACCAACCCAAGCCTGCCGCCTTGGCCTACGGGCTTCCGCTCGTCCTCAACGTCGCCGGACGCGACGGCGCCGGTGGAGGCACCGTCAACGTGTGGGGGCAGCTGCGCTTCCGGCCCAACGGAGCGCAGGGCGACACCGTGCAGCTGTTCTTCCGCCCAGAGGGGTCGACGCAGTGGACCGCCAACGGCGACCCCATCCCGGTGACCAGCCCGTTCGGCTACTTCACGGCCCAGCGGTCGGCCCCCGCCTCGGGCACCTGGCGAGCGGTGTGGTCGGGGAGCCAGGCGCCGACGGTCTTCGCCAGCCGCGAGGTCAAGGTCCAGTTCTGACCGCGATCCATGCCCCCACCGAGGCGCCGGGCGGCGCCCCGGTGGACGGCTACGACCCCGACAACCTCCTCGACCGGATCTCGTGCACGGCGACGCTCGAGCTCCAGTACCGCCACATCGAGCGGCGCGAGCGCGAGATCCTCGCCGCGAGGCTCGGCCTGTTGGGCGGGCGCGTACTCTCGGTGGGCTGCGGCTGGCATCCGGGGCGCCACCTCTTCCCGGCGCCCGCATTCCACATGGTGGGCGTCGACCTCGACCCGGCCAAGGTCGCGGCCGCCCGTGCGCGAGGATCCGTCGACGAGGCCCACGTCGGCCGGGCCGGGTCGCTCGACTTCCCGGAGCGGACCTTCGACGTCGTCCTCTACCGGCAGGTCCTCCACCACGTCGTCCACCACCAGCCGCTGTCGCCGTGCTTCGACGAGGCAGCGCGGCTGCTGGCGCCGGGCGGTGCAATGGTCGCGGTCGAGCCAGGGCTCTGGCATCCGGTGGGCGCGGCGCTGGCCGCGGCCAACCGGCTGGGCCTCGGCCCGCGGGTCCACGGCACCCCTGACGACGTCCCGTTGTCGGCGCGCCGGCTGCGCGCCGATGCTCTCACGGCGGGGCTCGAGCCCGAGCTGCACGCCGTGACCTACACCTGGCGGCGCATGCCTCCGCCCCTCCAGCGCGCGCTGTGGAGGCTCGATCGACTGGGCTCGCGCCCGAGGCTCCACCCCTTTGGCCACACGCTCATGCTCATCGCGCGGCGCAACTCCGCGGCCCTATGATCGTTAGGTGAAGGCGATGCCCTCTCTTCGATCCACCCTCGCCATCCTCCTGGCGGCGCTCGCCCTGCTGGCGGCGGCGCCGACCGCGCATGCGGCAACTTCCATGGAGTCGATCTTCCAGGATGACGCCGTGCTGCTCAACAGCGGCCCCGACTCGACGCGCGCGGGGCTCGACGAGATGCAGGGCCTCGGCGCCGACACGGTGCACTCGCTCTTCGTGTGGGCCCAGATCGCGCCCCAGCGCCAGGACACCAAGCGGCCCGGGGGCTTTGACCCGAGCGACCCGGCAGCCTACCCGGCCGACAACTGGCGCAAGTACGACACGCTCGTGCGCGAGGCCGACAGGCGCGGGATCGACCTCATCGTCACTCCCACCAACCCCGCGCCGGCGTGGGCCGGGGACTGCAAGACGGCCGACCAGCGGCGCCTGTGCGTCAACCGGCCCAGCCCCAAGGAGTACCGCTCCTTCATCGCCGCGCTGGCCAAGCGCTACTCGGGCTCGTTCCCCGATCCCGACGACTCCTCCAAGACCCTGCCCCGAGTCCGGCGCTGGTCGTTCATGAACGAGCCAAACCTCGGCGCGTGGCTCACTCCCCAGTTCGAGAAGGTCAAGGGCCGCACCGTCGCATCGGGCATCCGGATCTACCGCCGGCTCGCCTACGCGGGTATCGACGCGGTGCGAGGCTCCCCGGGCCACTCCGGAGACGCCCTGTATATCGCCGAGACGGCGCCCGTGGGCGGAACGGGCAGCACGCTGGCCGAAGGGAAGAACCCGCCGAGATCGTTTCTGCGGGGCCTCTTCTGCCTGGACTCGCGAGGCCGCTCGCGGCGCGACGCCGCCATCGGCTGCGGCAAGCGCTTCCGCCGGTTCCGCGTGTCCGGGATCACCCATCACCCATACACCTTCGGAGCCGGCGCGCCGCCCTTTACGCGCAGCGGCAAGAACGACATCACGATCGGCTTCATTCCCCGGCTGACCGGCCTGCTACGCCAAGCCGCCCGGGCCAAGCGCATCCCCCGCCCTGCCGCCAAGCGGATCCTCTTCACCGAGTTCGGCTACCAGACCAACCCGCCCGACTCGAACTTCGGCGTCTCCTGGGCCAAGCAGGCGGAGTACCTCAACCTCGCCGAGTACCTCTCCTATACCACCAAGGAAGTGCGCGGCGTCGCCCAGTACGAGCTCTACGACGACCCCGCCGTCAGAAGCTTCAACACCGGCCTGCGAACCTGTCGCGCCCCCTGCTCGGAAGAGAAGAAGGCGAGCTATGCCGCCTATCGCCTGCCGCTCTACGTCGTGCGCACCGGGCCCAAGCGCGTGCGCGTCTTCGGATGGGTACGCCCCGGCGTGGGCGCCCAGACCGTGGAGATCCACCTCTTCACCGGCACGGGAACGGCCAAGCGCGACGTCCGGCTGAGGACCGTGAAGACCAGGGCGACGGGCATCCTGGACGTCACCTTGCCCAGGCGAACGGGCGAATACCAGTTGAGGTGGGCCTCGGCCGGCGAGACGTACCTGTCTCGCAGGGCGCGCATAGCGCTGCGGTAGAGCTGCCGTCGTCCCGGCGCTCCGGCGCCGACTGGGTACCGAGAGCGGCCCGTCAGTCCCCGCCCTCCCGCAGGAACACCGTCGCCAGCCGCCACACGTAGGCGCGGCTCATCGGGTCCAGCGCGGCGGGCTCGCGCGTGAGGAGCGTTTCGATACGCCCGCGATCCAGAACCTCCCAGGCCGGGTGGGCGGGCTCGGCGAGGCCGGCCTCGCGGACGGCGGCCATCGTCTGGTCGAAGGGGTCGGCGGGAAGCGGCGCGGCGTCGGGGTCTGCGGTGCGCGCCTGCGGTGGAGGCGGCGGCTCAACCGCGCGGCCCAGGCGCCGGCGCCGAGGAAGGGCCGGGGCGCGGCGGCGGGCCTCGGCGAGGCCCTTGCGGGCCAGCAGGCGGGCGCGCGTCGCGCGGCGAGCGGCCGGGCTCTGACGGGCCGGCCAGGGTCGGTCGCCCTCGAAGGGAACGTCGACGAGCTCCGGGGCGAGCGCTCCGAGCACGCGCATGTGGAAGAGCTCGAGCGCGCGCTCGCGCGCCGGCAGGCCGAGCTCCTGGGGAAGCAGGCGCGGCGACCACGTGGGCGAGGTCGTGTCCTTGACCCACTCGACGCACCCGTGGCTGGGGCCGGCCCAGTCGACCAGGCGCTGGTGGAAGTAGTAGAGGTCGGGGACGTCGACGGGCTGCGCGCCGAGGCCGAGCTGCTCGTCTACGAAGCCCTCGAACCAGCGCCGCACGGCGGCCCTACCCTCCGGACCCACGAGCTCCGGCCGACCGGGGCGCTTGGTGGTGAAGCGGCCGTAGAGGTGGTCGACGAGGCCGTCGCGGTCCAGGCCGTCGCCGAGCCCGTTGAGCGCGCGCCCGACCTCAGAGCCGTGCCCGCTGTGCCACAGCGGAAGGACTCCGTCGCGAGGGCCGAGCGGGAATCCGGCCGCGTCGGCGACGCACGCGGTGCCCGAAGAGGTCAACGCCACGACCTGCGCGGCCCGGCGCGGGCGCTCGAACATGATCCCGTGCGGGTCGAAGTCGGCGATGCGGTGCCCGACGCCCGCCGCCTCGCAGACCGCTCTTCCCCTGTCGACGTCCTCCATCCCGGGCGCCCCGGCGGTGAGCGCCTCCCACTCGAAATCGGTGTGCAGCGCGGCGGCGAAGACCAGTCGCGAGTCTCGGCCGGCGGTGATCGGCACCTGGTTGGGGCGACCGGGCCAGTCCGCCAGGCCATTCAGCGAGGCGACGAGGATCCTTCCGGCGCGCTGCGCGTCGAAGCCGGCGCCGGGGAGGCGGACGACCTCCTGGTCGGTGAGGCGCTGCGTCGCGGACTCGCCGCCCCCGCGGCGCATGCGCACGGTCGTCCCGCGCGGCACCCTGCGCACCGCACGCCACCACGGGTGGCCGGTCAGCGAGAAGCCGCCGGCCAGCAGGCTCGCGAGCACCTCGGCGTCCCAGCCGTCGTCCTCGGAGAGCAGCCGCAGCGCCTCGGCGTTGGTCGCGAACCAGTGCGTCCCGTCGGGGTCGCGGGCGCGAAACAGCGGGTAAGCGCCCATCGTGTCGCAGGCGACCTCGAGCTCTCCCGCCTCGTCCTCGTAGCGCGCCGCGACCCAGCGGCCGTCGAGGTCGTCCACCCACCCGGCGGAGGGAGCGAGATAGAAAGCCGGGTCAAGCGGGGTGCGCCCTTCGGCGGCCTCTTCCCCGGTCCAGCGGAACGGGCGGCCGCTGAAGAGCGCCAGGCGACGCTCCTCGCTGTGGGCGTAGCGGACGCCGCCGGTCTGGGCTGGGTCGTGCTGCGCCCACGCCGCGGCGGCGGTCCGCGACGGCGCTGTCCAGGTCTCCACGCGAGCGGGGGAGAAGAACCCCGCTCGGCCGAGGAGATCCTCGAGCGCGTGGGCCGCTCGCGCCGCGTCCGCCTTCCCGGCTTCTGAGAAGCCGACGACGAAGAGGTTCACGATCGGCGGTCGCCGGCGCGCGGCGCCCGCGCTCCCCGCCCGCCCTCATCCGCCCGACCCGCGTCGCGCTCGTCTTCCTCGCGTGCCGCTCGCACCCCGGCGATGAGGAGGTAGCTGGCGATGGCGCTTCCCACCATGAGGCCGACCATGATCGCGAACCCCGACCAGGAGTCGCGGCCGGGCAGCTTGGTGTTCGCGCCGCAGAGGCCGGCCACCAGCGTCGGGACCAGGAGCATGGAGGTTATGAGCGTCACCCGGTTCTCGAGGCGCTCTCCCTGGGCGCGCTGGGCCTGGGCCAGGCTCGAGGACATTTAGGAGCCGCTCAGCGGCGGGTGAAGCGGCGGCTTGTGGTCGGCGAAGCTCCCTCGTCGAGGGATATCGCCTCGGGCGGCGCCTCCCGCGGCGGGCGCTCTTCGGCCACCGGCTTGATCGCCGAGAGCAGCTGCGCGTCCTCCTCGTCGCCGTCCTCGTTGGCCTTCTCCAGCGCGGCCATGCGCTCCGGGGTCATCTCCCCCACGTTCTCGGCCTCGATGCGCGCGAGAAGCTCGGCGCCCTGCGCGGCGGCGGCGTCGTCGACCTCGACCCGCCCGGAGGCGACGTACTTGTCGATCTCCTCGAAGAGCACGTCGACGAGCCGGTCGGTGGGGACCTTGCGCAGCGGCTTGCCGCGCGAGTAGATCACCCCTTGGTCCTTGGCGCCGGCGATCCCGAAGTCCGCGTGTGACGCCTCGCCGATCCCGTTGACCGCGCAGCCCAGCACGGCGACCTCGATGGGGTCGCGGTAGGCCTCCAGGCGACGCTCGATCTCGGCCACCACCGTGTCCATGTCGAACTGGAGGCGGCCGCACGTCGGGCACGCGATGAGCACCGGCCCGCGCTCGCGCAGCTTGAGGGCCTTGAGGATCTCCCAGGCGACCTTGACCTCCTCCTCGGCGTGGAAGGTCGACAGCGAGATACGGATGGTGTCTCCGACCCCGTCGGCGAGCAGGGCTCCCAGGCCGACCGCCGACTTCAGCGAGCCCGACCACTTGGTCCCGGCCTCGGTGATCCCGAGGTGCAGGGGGTAGGCGATCTTCTCCGAGAGCAGCCGGTTGGAGGCGATGGTGTTGGGCACGCTCGTGGACTTGATGGAGACCTTGAAGTTCGTGAAGTCGAGGCGCTCCATGAGCTCCACGAACTCCCCCGCGGCGGCCACGAGCGCTTCGACGGGGCTCTCGCGCTCGAGCGCGTGGAGGTGCTTGGGCAGCGACCCTGAGTTCACGCCGATGCGCATGGGCGTGCCGTGCTCGTTCGCCTTGGCCGCCACCTCGGCGACCTTGTCGGGGCCGCCGATGTTCCCGGGGTTCAGACGCACGCAGTGCGCGCCGGCCTCGATTGCCTTGAGCGCGAGCGTGTGGTTGAAGTGGATGTCGGCGATGATCGGGACGGGCGAGGAGACCACGATGGTCTTGAGCGCCTCGACGTCCTGGTCGCGCGGCACCGCCACCCGAACAATGTCCGCGCCCGCCTCGGCCGCCTTGCGGATCTGGTCGAGCGTGGGCCCGAGGTTGGCCGTCTCGGTCTTGGTCATCGTCTGGACGGCGACCGGCGCTCCGCCACCGATCTTCACGCCGCCCACGTCGATCTGTCGCCGAGAGGCCATGTCCACTCTGAGTGTAGGAGAGCCTTTGCCGGTGGCCGCACCGGCGAACCAGCGCCGCGCTCTCGGCGGCGGTCTGTGCCGCCTGGGCGCGGACGTGGCCCTCCACGATCTCCGGCAGGCCGTCGGTCGGGCCGCCGTGGGCGATCCAGTCGAACAGCCGCCGGTACGCCTCGGATACGGCCAGCGTCGGGTTGCCGGCGCTCACCTCCTGAGCCGGATGGGAGAGGCGCAGGAGGTCGCGGTGCGAGACGCCCTCGCGCTGGCGGCGACGGTGCGGGGACCGTCCGCGCGCAGGCAGCGCTCGACCAAGAGTCAAGGCATTGCCGCGGTCGTGAGGTGAGCGCCGGGATCGTCCTCTCCGCCGCGAGAGGCCGTCCTGGACGGCGCCGGGGCCGTCGCCTGCCGTGCTACTTCGGCTTGAAGACGCCGCGCAGCACGAAGAAGCACACGGCGGCGAGCACGAGCAGGAGGATCGGCAGCGAGGCCCCGATCACGCCGAAGATCGCGAGCAGCAACCCGACCGTCCCGGCGATCGCGAGCCCGC
>JBBPZA010000020.1:0-14398 GCA_038199375.1 Solirubrobacterales bacterium
CACGAGCAGCGGAGATGCTGAGCCAAATCGAGCGCCAAGCCGCCGAGGGACTCGAGCGGCAAGAGCGGGTGTGGGCGATCACCCTCATCGATGCCCTGCCGCCGGCCCTGCGAAGGGCGCTCGCCCTGTCGGTGATCGTCAACATCGAGCGCCACTGGGACGACGACGAATTTCGACGCGAGCATGCGAAGCGCATCGAGCACGCGCTCACCGCGATCGCGGCTCCCCTGTTCGAGCAGAGCGTGCGGAGGTGGAGGCGAAACCTGAAGCCCTACGCCGGCTTCGTGTCCGAGGCGTGGCTGCTCGCACCCGGCGAACAGCCGGGGTGCGCCGCGTGGGCCGACAGCGGGGGCGCCCACGCAGCCCTGTCGCTTCCACTCTCCTGGTTCACCGAGGTCTGGGCGCGAGGCATCGCAGTCGTTGACGACTGCTTCGTGCTGGCCGTCGCGGGCAGCTCGCGGGACGGAATGACCCTACGTGGCCTCGCCCTCCGATGGGAGCGCCAGGACCGGGACACCTCGAGATCGGTGAAGGCGCCCGCTCTCCTGACTCGAGGCAACGGCGGGGACTGGCGCCTCCGGTGGTTATGAATCCAGGCGTCCCAGCCACGTCGTCGCGGCGTGCTTCGGCCCCCAGGCGAGCGCCTGCCGAGGTGACGACTCAGACGGACGCTACCGCGCCGGGGCGGAGCTGCCTGGCCTCGCTCCCGGACAGCAGGCGCTCGAGAGAGACGAGCCGCTGTCGGCGGCGTTGGGCCTGCGCGACGCTATAGGCCATGCGGCGTCGAAAGCAGCGCAGGTCCGCCTGCTCGCCGCGCTCGCTGGTCATCGAGGTCATGCGCACCCCCTCCAGGCCGCACGGGACAACCCACTCGAAGGGTGCGAGGTCGTTGGCGACGTTGACCGCGAAGCCGTGGGTGGTGACGCCCTTCTGGACGTGCACGCCCAGCGAGGCGATCTTGCTCTGGCCCACCCACACGCCGGTGTAGTCAGCGCCGTCGTCCGTGCGCCCCCGGCCGGCGATCCCCTCCTCGGCGAGCGCGGCGACTATGGCGCCCTCGAGCGTCCGCAGGTGGGCGACCACGTCGGAGACGCGCATGATCGGATAGCCGACGAGCTGGCCGGGGCCGTGGTAGGTGACCCGACCGCCGCGATCGACGTCGACGACGTCGATGCCCTGCCTGCGATACCACGCCTCGCCCATGGCAAGCTCGCGCGGGTCGCTGCGCCGTCCGCGGGTGTAGACCCGCGGGTGCTCGAGCAGGAGCAGGACGTCGGGAATCGCTTCTTCCTGGCGCGCGGCGCGGAGGCGGTGCTGGAGCGCGAGCGCCTCCCGATACTCGACCGTCCCGAGATGGCACGTCCAGAGCTCGTCCACGTATCGAGGGTACTCCCCGCGCCGCGTGGCTCGACGCCGATCGACTCCCGGCGTGCCTTACCCTGGCTCGATGGAGCCCATCCGGTGGTCGCGCCTTCGCTGGCGGATGCGGGGTGCCTGGCTGTGGCCCGCGTTCGCCGCCGCGAGCGTCGCCGGCGGGCTGCTTCTCGATCGGCTCCCGGTCGCCGGGGCGGGCACCGGCCTCGCCGCCGGGATTCTCCTCGCCGGGTTCTTCAACCTGATCGCGGTCATCCTGCTCGGCGGCGCCGGGGGCGTGTTGTTGCGCCGACGGTACACCGACCTCCCGCGCGAGATCGCTCGCGACTACGCCGGCACCGTCGCCGTCGTCCTCGTCTGTGCCGTCCTGCTGGCGGCGGGCCTCGTTCACCGCCCCGCGGTCCTCGAGCGCGAGCGCGACTTCTCGGCCCAGTCGCTGGCCGCGAGACGCTTCCTCGCCCACCAGGCACCGCCCGAGGTCCGGCCCAACATCGCCCTGGCGGACTCGCTGCGGCTCGATGAGGACCTCTACCGCACGTGCGCCCCCCGCCGCGACCTCGACCGCGCCTACTGCCTCTTCGTCGACACCTCGCAGTCGCCGCCCGGGATCAGCGTGGATCCCAATCGTGCGACCAACCGCACCTACCTGCCGTCGCGGCGCCGGTAGACCCGCCCCTCGGCGCCGGGGGATCCGGTGGGCCAGCAGCAGGGCGACCCTTCCCGCGCGTAGGCGGTCGGTGCTCGAGACGCGCACGACCAGGCGGCCCTCCGACGTGGCGGCGCACGGCCGCGTCAGAGCGCGAGTCGGAGCGGTTGCTCGAGCAGGTCGCGGACGCGGCCGAGGAACCTGGCCGCGTCGGCTCCGTAGAGGATGCGGTGGTCGCAGGCGAGGGTGACCCCCATGCGGTGGCGCGAGAGGATGCGCTCGTCGCGCACCACGACCCGCGGCTCGACCGCGCCCACCGCGAGGATCGCGGCCTGCGGCGGGTTGATCACCGCGGTGAAGCTGGTGATGCCGAACATGCCGAGGTTCGAGACGGTGAAGGTCCCGCCCGCGAGCTCGGGCGGGGTGATCTCCTTCGCGCGCACGCGCTCGGCCAGCGCGCGGGTCTCGCGCGCGATCGCCCCGAGCGACTTGCGGTCGGGGTCGAAGACCGTCGGGACGACCAGGCCGTCGTCGACGGCGACCGCGACACCGACGTTGACCCGCGAGTGCAGCTCGAAGCGGCCGTCCTTGTAGGAGCCGTTCGCTCGCGGGAGCTCGCGCAGCGCCAGCGCGCACGCCTTGACGACGAAGTCGTTGAGGGAAGGTGCGGGATCGTCGCCTGCGAGCTCCTTGAGTCGCGCGCGCAGGATCACCGCCTCTTCCATGTCGATCTCCATGTCGAGCACGAAGTGGGGGACGGTGGCCTTGGACTCGGCCATGCGGCGTGCGATGAGCTGCTGGGTGCGCGTGAGCTCCTGCGTGGTGACCTCCCCCTTCGAGGTCCCGCGGTCCTCCTCGGTGGCCGCGGCCGCGGGCGCCGGCCTCTCGGCCTGCTCCTCGCGCGCGTCCTGCGACGGCTCGTCCCGGTCGGGTGCGCCGTCGGCGCTGGAGGCGGCCTCGACGTCTGCTTTGACCACCCGGCCGCCCGGCCCGCTCCCGCGCAGGGAGGCGATGTCGACGGAGAGCTCGCGCGCCATCCTGCGCGCGACTGGTGAGGCCTTCATGCGTCCGCCGCCGGCAGTCTCGGCGGATGGCGCAGGAGCGACCTCGGGCTCGTCGTCGCCGGCCGGCGGAGCGGGCGCCTCCTCGGGCTCGGCCTCATCGGCGGCCTCCTCCCCGGCGTCGCGCTCTTCGAGCGGGTCCTCCTCGTCCCCTTCGTCCTCGGAGTCGTCCGCCCCGCCGGCCTCCTCCTCTTCGCCGGCCCCCTCTCCGGCACGCTTGGCCTTGCTCCCACCGCCTCCTGCTCCGACGTACGCGATCACCTCGCCGATGGGCAGCGTGGCACCCTCGGCGGCCACGATCTCGAGCGTGCCGTCGGAGTCTGACTCGTAGGTCATCGTGGCCTTGTCGGTCTCGATCTCGACGAGCTCCTCGCCGCGGGCGACCTCGTCGCCGTCGGCTTTGAGCCACTTGAGGATCGTGCCCTCCTCCATGGAGTCAGACAGGCGCGGCATGGTGATGTCGGCCATCGCCGCGAGTGTACGCCGCCCCGGCGTCCGGGCCTAGGCGGGCAGGTCCCTGGAGACGACCGTGAGCCGCTCGCCCATCGCGTTTGCGCTGAGCGGACGCGAGAAGAGGTAGCCTTGGACGAGATCGCAGTCCAGCGCCGCGAGCGCATCACGCTGCTCGCTGGTTTCGACCCCTTCCGCGATGACTTTGAGACCGAGGGCGTGCGCGAGCCCTATGACCGCCCCCGCGATCGCCGCGTCCTGCGGGTCGCTGCCCAGGCCGGCGACGTAGGAGGGGTCGAGCTTGAGCGCGTCCACGGGAAGGCGCTTGAGGTCGCCCAGCGCCGCATGGCCGGTTCCGAAATCGTCGACGCTCACGCGAATCCCGCTGCGCGCGAGCCCATCCAAGGCGACGAGGCCGGCGTCGAGATCCTCCATGAGCGCCCGCTCGCTGACGTCGAGGCGCAGCGCCGAGGAGTCAAGGCCGCTCGTCCGCAGCGCCGCGGCGATCCGCGCCGGCAGCTCCGGGCGCGCCAGTTGACGGGCAGACAGGTTGACCGCGACGGTAAAGCCGGGCTCGCCGGTGAGGTCGATCCAGCGCCGCGCCTGCCGGCAGGCATCTTGCAGTACCCAATGGCCGATCGGCACGATCTCCCAAGTCTCCTCGGCCAGAGCGAGGAACTCGTCGGGAGCCAGGAGCCCGCGCTCGGGGTGCTGCCAGCGAAGCAGGCACTCCACGCCGGCGACCGCGCCTGTCCGGAGGTTGATCGACGGCTGCCAGTGCAGCCGCAGCTCCCTGCGCTCGAGCGCTCGTCGCAACGAGCGCTCCGCGTCGAGGCGCGCGGCCGCGCGGGTACGCATGAGCTCGTCGAAGAGCTCGTAGCACGAGCCGCCGCGCTCCTTGGCGCGATACATCGCGATGTCCGCGTTGCGGACCAGGCTCTCGGGGGTCGATCCGTGGCCTCCGAGCGCGAGGCCGAGGCTCCCGCCCAGGGTCACCTCTCCCTCGCCCAGCGGGAAGGGCCGTGCCAGCGCGGCGAGGACGCGTTCGGCGATCACGGCAGCGTCGCGCTCGTCCTCGACGGCATCACACAGGATCGTGAACTCGTCGCCGCCGAATCTGGCCACGCTGTCGGCCGGCCGCAACGCCCCCTCCACCCGGCGGGCGACGTGCACGAGCAGGCGGTCGCCCGCCTCGTGCCCGAGCGAGTCGTTGATCGACTTGAAGTGGTCGAGGTCGAGGAAGAGCACGGCGACCGATCCCGACGACCGGCCGGAGCGCGCCAGTGCGAGCGCCAGGCGGTCGACGAACAGCAGCCGGTTGGGCAGCCCGGTCAGGGGGTCGTGGAGCGCCCTGTGGGCCATGGTCGCCTCGGCGCGCGTGCGCTCCACCGCGTAGCGGATCGAGCGGCTCATCGCCTCCGGGGTGACCTGGCCCTTGATCAGGTAGTCCTGGGCGCCCTCCTGCACCGCGCGCAGGGCGAGTTCCTCGTTGTCGAGCGCCGAAAGGACGACGATCGGCACGCCGGGGGCGGAGGAGCGAACCTGGTCGAGCGCCTGCAGCCCGCCCGCGTCGGGGAGCGAGAGGTCGAGCAGGACGCAGCCGACCTCGTGCTCGAGCAGATGGCGCCGCGCGTCGTCGGCGCGCTGGAGGTGGGTCACCGCGAGCCCCTTGCCCCATGCGTCGGCCAGCATCTCGCGAGCGAGCAGCGCGTCGGCGGCGCTGTCCTCCACGAGCAGCAGCGAGAGCGCATCCGGCTCGGTTCTTATCTCGGCGGCGCTCATTCCGGCGGCAAGGTAGCGATGCCGAGCCAGAAGCGCTCGATGGCGCGCATCACGTCGTTGAAGCGGTCGAACTCGAGCGGCTTGCTGACGTAGGCGTTGGCGTGGAGCTCGTAGCAACGCTCGACGTCGCGCTCGTCGCCCGAGCCGGAGAGCATCACGACCGGGATCCGGCGCAGGGCCGGATCGGCCTTGCACTCGCGCAGGACCTCGAGCCCGCTCTTGCGCGGCAGGTTGTAGTCCAGCAGCACGAGGTCGAGTCGGCGGTCGGCGCCCAGCTCGCGGATGACCTCGAGGCCCTCCTCGCCGTCGGAGGCGACGTGCAGGCGGGTCGGGGTGGCCGCGTCGCGCAGGATCTCGGTCGTCAAGCGGACGTCGGCCGGGTTGTCTTCGACGAGGACGACGTCGAGCGGCCGCGACAGGCCCGGGCTGGTCACGAGAGCTCCTCGATCGCGTCGGGCACCGTGAAGCGGAAGTCGGCGCCGCCGCCCGGTGCGGCCTGGACCCAGATGCGCCCGCCGCGGCGGTCGACGACCCGCCGGCAGATAGCCAGGCCGATCCCGGTCCCGTCGTACTCGTCGCGCGCGTGCAGGCGCTGGAAGACCTTGAAGATCCGCTCCGCGTGGCGCTCGTCGATGCCGACCCCGTGGTCGCGAACCCCGAAGCGCCAGCCGGTCGCTTCGCGCACGGCGGAGACCGCCACGCGCGGTGGCCGCCCACCGTCGAACTTGACCGCGTTGGCGATCAGGTTCTGGAAGAGCTGACGGAGCTGCCACTCGTCGCCCTGCACGGTCGGCAGCGGCTCGACCGCCACCTCGCCGCCGCGCTCCTCGATCTGCGGTCTCAGCATGCGGAGGATCTGTGCGACCAGCGCACCGGTGTCCACGGCCTCGAGCGACTGGTCCGCGCGGCCGACGCGCGAGTAGGCGAGCAGGTCGTCGATGAGCTCTCGCATGCGGTGAACGCCCTCCACCGCGAAGCGGATGTACTCGTCGGCCTGTGCGTCGATCTGCCCCTCGTAGCGCTTGCCGAGCAGGCCAACGAAGCCCGAGACCGTCCGCAGCGGCTCGGAGAGATCGTGGGAGGCGACGTAGGCGAACTGCTCGAGATCCGCGTTCGAGCGCTCGAGCTCGGCCGCGTGGCGCCGGAGCTCGTTCGCGGTCTTCTCCAACGCTCGCTCGGCCTCCAGGCGGGCGAAGTACTCGCCCACCTGCGCCCCGAAGGTGGTCATCATCGAGAGGAGCTCCTCGTCGGGCTGCTCGACGCTCTCCGAGTAGAAATCCATCACCCCGACGACCCTCCCGTCCTGGAGGACCGGCAGGCCGATCGCGCCGCGCAGACCCTCCTCCGCCGCCATGGCCGAGCGCGGGAAGCCGGGGTGGGCCCTGACGTCGGCGAACCACGTCGGAGAGGCCGTCTGCCACACCCGGCCCGGAAGGCCGACGCCCGGGCCGAAGCGGGTCTCGCGGGTGAGCGCGTCAAAGCGCGGATGCTCCGAGCCCGGCGCGTGCCAGACCTCGACGCAGGACAGGATCCCCTGCTCCTCGTCGACCCGCCACAGCTCGCCGAGCGTCCAGCCCATCGACTCGCCGATGGCAGCGAGTACGCGCCCCCTGGCGGGCTCGAGCTGGGTCCCCTCCGCCATGACGCTGGCGACGGAGAGCTGGGTGGTCAGATAGCGCTCGGCCCTCCGGCGCACCGTCACCTCGCGAATCAACCCCGTGAAGAGCCGCCCGCCGGCGAGTGGAGCCTCCCCGAGCGAGAGCTCGAGGGGGAACTCGCGGCCGTCCTTGTCGCGGCCGTGCAGCTCGACGGTGCTGCCGATCACGCGCGGCTCGCCGCCCTCCAGATAGCGACGAAACCCGGTCTCGTGCTTGGGCCGGTAGGACTCGGGCATCAGCATGGTGAGCGGCTGGCCGAGGACCTCGTCCTCCTCGTAGCCGAAGGTCCGGTGCGCGCCAGGGCTCCAGTAGGCGATCCGGCCGTCCTCGTCGGCGGAGATCAGCGCGTCGTGGACGGCGTCGGTGACCGACCGCAGACGCAGCTCGGAGTCGCGCAGGGCGGCATCGGCGTGCTTGTGGCCGGTGATGTCGCGGCCCACGACGTAGAGGAGCTCCTCATGAGCGTCGGCTGCCGCGCTGAAGGCGATCCACCGGTGCGAGCCGTCGCGGTGGGTCAGCCGGATCTCGAGGTCGGTGACGGCGGCCCGCTCCTGCGCGATCCGCTGCGTCTCGGCGGCGGTGCGCTCGCGATCGTGGGGGTGGATGACCTCGAGGTAGGGGCGGGCCAGCAGCTCCGCCTCGGTCCAGCCGAGGATTCGCTCCCACGACGGGTTCACGCGCTTGAAGTGACCGTCGAAGCCGACCGTGGTCAGCAGGTCGAGCGACAGATCGAAGAACCGATCGTCCCCTCCGCTACCTCGCGCAAATGTCCGCGCGGCCTCAGTGCCGGGCGTCCCCATGGAAAGAGACTAGCCGTGGTCCGGCACGGCAACAACTGACGGGCCGCCACTTCTTTCCGGAGCACCTCTAGAAATCGCGAAAGGTTGCCAGGACCGCGTCGATGATCTCCTGCTCATGGGGAAAGGCGATCTGCTCGAGCGGCTTGGCGTAGGGCATCGGGAGGTCCGCTCCGGTCACGCGGCCCACCGGCGCGTCGAGCCAGTCGAAGGCCTGCTCCTGGATGAGCGCCGCCAGGTTGGCGCCCACGCCGCCGTGGGGCCAGCCCTCCTCGACGATCACGCAGCGGTTGGTCTTGCGCACCGAGGCGAGGATCGAGTCGAGGTCGAGCGGACGCAGCGTGCGGGGGTCGATGACCTCCGCGTCGATCTCGTGCTCCTCGGAGAGCTTCTCTGCCGCGCGCTCGGCGGTGAGGGCCATGCGCGAGATGCCGACGACCGTGACGTCCTCACCCTCTCGTGCCACGCGGGCCTCGCCGAAGCGGACGAGGTGGTCAGAGTCCTCGGGCACGTCTCCCCTCTGGCCGTAGAGGTACTCGTGCTCGATGAAGATCACCGGGTTGTCGTCGCGGATGGCGGCCTTGAGCAGCCCCTTCGCGTCGGCCGCGGTGCTCGGGACGGCCACCAGCAGGCCGGGGACGTGGAGATAGAGGGCCTCGAAGGAGTGCGAGTGGGTCGGGCCGAGCTGATGGCCCGCGCCGCCGGGCATGCGCACAACCATCGGGACCCTGGCCTGGCCCCCGAACATGTAGTGGATGTGGGCCGCCGAGTTGACGATCTGGTCGAGGGCGAGCAGCGAGAAGTTGACGGTCATCATCTCGACCACCGGCCGCAGGCCGGTCATCGCCGCGCCCACGCCCATGCCGACGATCGTGTTCTCGGAGATGGGCGTGTCGCGCACGCGCTTCTCGCCGAACTCCTTGAGCAGCCCGTCGGTGACCTTGAAGGCTCCGTTGAAGACGCCGATGTCCTCGCCCATGAGCACGACGCGCTCGTCGCGCTCCATCTCCTCGCGCAGCGCCTCGTTGAGCGCTTCGCGGTAGCGCATCACCCCCATGGGTCGAGTCCCGCCCGAGCCTCGAGATGCCGGACGACCGCCATCAGTCCTCGTCCGTCTGCGAGTCCTCGTCCGTCTGCGCCTCGTCGGTCGGCCTGTCCCGGTTGCCGGTGACGTCCTCGCGCCCGGCCTGCTCCACCGCGGCGTCGTAGCGCTCCTTGTCGCCCGCATCCTCGCTGGCCAGGTCGGCGACGTCCTCGCCCTTGCGCACGCCGGCGCCGCGCTCGTCGATCGCATACCAGCCCCGGACCTGGTCGCCGAGGACGTAGACGTCGTCGTAGAGTGACTCGGGGGTGGGGAAGGGCGAATCGTCGGCAAAGGCCACCGCCTCGTCGACGCGCTCGACGATCGCCTCGTCGAGGGTCTCGCGCTCGCCCTCCTCGAGGATGCCCTCGTCCTCGAGGCGCTTGGCGAAGGTCTCGATCGGGTCGCGCTTGCGCCACTCCTGGACCTGCTCCTTGTCGCGGTACTCCTCCGGGTCGGCCATCGAATGGCCCCGGAAGCGGTAGGTGATCGCCTCGACGAGCACCGGGCGGCGATCCTCGCGCGCCATGCGCAGCGCCTCCCCGACGACGGTGTGGGTGTCGACCACGTCCATCCCGTCGCACTCCATCCCGGGAACGCCGAAGCCCTCGCCCTTGCGCTGGAGGTCGGTGACCGCCGAGTGGCGCTCGAGCGAGGTGCCCATGCCGAACTGGTTGTTGGAGACGAGGAAGACCACGGGCAGGCTCCACAGGGCGGCGAGGTTCATCGTCTCGCCGAAGGTGCCCTGGTTGGAGGCGCCGTCGCCGAAGTTCGTGACGCAGACGTCCTCGGTTCCGAGGTAGTCGGCGGCCAGGGCGACGCCGGCTCCGATGGGAAGGTTGCCGCCGACGATCCCGTAGCCGCCCAGGAAGCGGCGCTCCATGTCGAAGATGTGCATCGATCCGCCGCGGCCGCGGCAGACGCCGCCCTCGCGGCCGAAGAGCTCGGCCATGATCGCGGCGGCCGGCGTTCCCCGCGCGAGCGCGTGGCCGTGAGAGCGGTAGGCCGAGATCAGGTAGTCGGCGTCGCGCATCGCGCGAGCGGTGCCGATGATCGTCGCCTCCTCGCCGATCGCGAGGTGCAGGAAGCCGCCGACCTTGGCCTTGGCGTACATCTCGCCCGCGCGCTCCTCGAAGCGGCGGATGAGCATCATCGCCTCCAGCCACTCGCGGGCGACGTCGTCCTCGGGGAGCGGACGCCCCCGCGCCTCCTCGCGAACCTCGGCAAGACGGTCAGCCATCTCGGGCCACGATACCCCGTCGCGCTCGGGGTCTATCCGTGGCCCTACCGCGCGCCCGTCGTCGGACTGGGCGAGGCGCCGGGCGGCTCGCTGGAAATCTCCTGCGGGTGGGGCGTAGGGTTGACCAAGTCAACCGACAGGAGCCCTTACCGGGAAATCCCGGGCCGATAGCTACCTACCGTCAACCAGCCCTAGCGCACGCAGGTCGGCAAGGACTCGCTCGACCGCGTCGCTGACCGGCTCGCTGGTCGCCGAAGCCGCTTCGAGGCGGGCGAGCAGCTCGGTCCAGGCCTCCGGCGCGCTCTCCTCGGAGGAGCCCTCGCCATCCGGCACCCGAGTGAGGGCGCTGACCATTCCCGCCCCGACGGTGTCCTGGGTGGCCTGGTCGATCAGGATGAAGGCGCCGGTGGCGCGGTTCTCGCGGTAGGGGTCGACCATGAGCGGCGCGGTGGTGCGCAGGTGGACGCGGCCGATGTCGTTGAGGGCGAGCTCGGCGGCGGTCTCGTCGCGGGCGAGGGACTCGACGTCGATGCGGTGGCGGATGCCCTCCACCCCGGCCCTGACCGTTCGCGTGGTGTGCTTGAGCGCGTAGCGGCTCCCGGCCCTGAGCGGTTCGTCGCTCATCCAGCAGACGGTCGCCTCGACTTCGCGGGTGACCTCCGGGCGGTTGTCGGGCCGGCAGAGGACGTCGCCGCGCGCGACGTCGAGATCGTCCTCGAGCGCCAGCACGACCGACTGCGGGGGAAAGGCCTCGTCCTGCGAGCCGTCCGCGCCGTCGATGCGCGCGATGCGCGAGCGACGCTCGGAGGGCAGGACCACCACCTCGTCGCCCACCCCGAGCACGCCCGAGGCGACCTGCCCGGCGTACCCGCGGTAGTCGCCGCCGACAGGGTTGATGACGTACTGGACGGGGAAGCGGGCGTCGGCGAGGTTTCGGTCGGAGGCGATGTGGACGTGCTCTAAGTGGTAGAGCAGCGGAGGGCCGAGGAACCAGTCCATGTGCTCAGATCGCTCGACGACGTTGTCGCCGTGCAGCGCTGAGATCGGTATGAAGGTGATGTCGGAGACCTCGAGCTTGGCCGCGAAGGCCGTGAAGTCCTCGACGACCGCCTCGAAGGCTTCCTCGGAGAAGTCGACGAGGTCCATCTTGTTGACGCATACGACCAGGTGGGGGATGCCGAGCAGGCTCGAGAGCACCGCGTGGCGGCGCGACTGGCGCACGACGCCGTTGCGGGCGTCGACGAGGATCAGGGCGAGGTCGGCCCGCGATGCGCCGGTGACCATGTTGCGCGTGTAGTCCTCGTGTCCGGGGGTGTCGGCGATCACGAACGAGCGCCGCGTCGTCGCGAAGTAGCGGTAGGCGACGTCGATCGTGATCCCCTGCTCGCGCTCGGCCCGCAGCCCGTCGGTCAGCAGCGCCAGGTCGACGTGACCGTTGCCGCGGCGCTCGGAGACCTCACGGACGTGGGCGAGCTGGTCCTCGAGGATCGACTTCGAGTCGTAGAGCAACCGGCCGATCAGGGTGGACTTGCCGTCGTCCACGGATCCCGCCGTCGCGAAGCGAAGGAGCTCCGCCGGGCGGGGCGGTGCGGTGAGGAGATCGGTCGTCACGGGGCGCTCCTGCGCGGATTCGGCGCAGGCTGTGCGTGACGCGTCGCACGGCTTGCGGCATGCTGGACCGATGGCCGGCGCGGGGCTACAGTGAGGGCATGGAGACCGTCGAGCGCCTCTATACGGCCGACGAGTTCCTCGCGCGGGACTGGGAGGAGCACCGGTGGGAGGAGCTCATCGACGGGCGGATCGTCGTGACCGATCCGAAGTTTCCACACCAGTTGGCGTGCACCAAGATCGTCGCAGCGCTCCTGCGCTGGAGCGAGGAGGACGAGCGGGGTTTCGGCGTTGCGACCATCACCCTCGGGCTGCGCATCGACGACCGCAACGTCCTGGCGCCCGACGCCCTCTGGTACGCCGACCCTACGCATATTGCGCTCGACGTGTCGGCCCAGCTCCTTGCGCCCCAGCTCGTCGTCGAGGTCCGCTCCCCCTCGACGTGGACGCGCGACCGCGGCGTCAAGCGCGAGCGCTACGAGGCGTGGGGCGTGCAGGAGCTCTGGCTGGTGGACACCCGCTCGAGCACTGTGCTCGTCCACCGGCGCGCCGATCGCGCCGCGCCGGCGTTCGACGCCCCGTTCGAGGTCGGTCCCGACGGCGCCCTGCGCTCGCCGATGCTCCCCGGCTTCGAGCTGGCGGCCCAACGTCTCTTCGCCATCTGAGAGCCGCATCAGAAGTAGCCCTCGCGCTTGCGGTCCTCCATCGCGGCCTCTGAGGTGCGGTCGTCCGCACGCGTCTCGCCGCGCTCGGTGATCCTGGTCGCGGCGATCTCGGCGACGACCTCGGGCAGCGTCGCCGCGAGCGACTGGACCGCGCCGGTGCAGCTCATGTCGCCAACTGTCCGGTAGCGCACCGACGCGGCGAACGCCTGCTCGCCCTCCATCAGCTCGACGAACTCCGATGCCGCGTAGAGCATCCCGTCGCGGCGGAAGACCTCGCGCTCGTGCGCGAAGTAGATCGACGGGACCTCGAGGCCCTCCGCGTCGATGTAGCGCCAGACGTCGAGCTCGGTCCAGTCGGAGATCGGGAAGACCCGCACGTGCTCGCCGCGGCGCACCCGCCCGTTGTACAGGCTCCACACCTCCGGGCGCTGACGCCGCGGCTCCCACTGCCCGAGCTGGTCGCGGAAGGAGAACACCCGCTCCTTGGCCCGCGCGCGCTCCTCGTCGCGGCGCGCCCCGCCGAAGGCGGCGTCGAAGCCGTGCTGCCTGACGGCGTCGAGCAGGGTGACCGTCTGAAGGCGGTTTCGTGACGCGCGCGGCCCGGTCTCCTCGACCACCCTTCCCGAGTCGATGGACTCCTGCACGCTGGCCACGATCAACCGCTCGCCCAGCTCGGCGACGCGCCGGTCGCGGAACTCGAGCACCTCTCCGAAGTTGTGACCAGTGTCGACGTGCATCACCGGGAACGGGAAGCTCCCCGGCCGGAAGGCCTTCTCGGCCAGGCGCAACAGCACGATCGAGTCCTTGCCTCCGCTGAACAGCAGCACCGGGCGCTCGAGCTCGGCCGCGACCTCGCGCATGACGTGGATCGCCTCGGCCTCGAGCGTGCGCAGGTGGGTGAGCTCGTAGGCGCCGTAGGGCGTTGCGACAGGGGTCATCGTCACGCTCGCTCGGGAGCGGTGGTGATCGGGCCTGGGCCGCGGCCCGCGGTGGTGATCGAAGCCGGGTCGCGGCGCATGAAGTGCAGTAGCAGCGCGAGGGCGGCGAGCCCCAACGGGACCGCGACGATGGCGGCGGCGGGCAGCGGGGCCCCAGCCTTGTTGAGCAGGCCCAGCGAGGAGGCGATGAGGACGATGCCCAGCGTCGGCCGCAGCCCGCGCTCAGGGAGGCGGGTTGCCAGGCTTGTTCCGACCCACACGCCCGGCACCGATCCGATGAGGATGGTGCCCGCAAGGACCAGGTCGACGTTGCCGCTCAGGAAGTGGGCGGCTCCGGCGACCCACAGGAGGATCGCGGCGTGGAAGACGTCGGTGCCGACGACCCGGCGCGGGGAGAGACGGAAGGCGACGATGAGCCCGACGGCGATGAGCGTCCCGCTGCCCGCCGAGGTCACGCCCAGGACGAAGCCGACAGTGAGGCCGAGCACGGCCGCGGCGACCTTGTGGCGTCGCACCAGCTCGACGGTGTCGCGCTCGCGCTCGACGACCCGCGGGAGGAACAGGGCACGCGCGAGGACGAGGACGCCGGTGACGATCAGCGCGACGGCGACCGCGACGAGGACCCACGTGTCGATGGCGTCGCCGTAGGCGGCGTGCAGCCGGTCGAGCACGATCACGCCCCCGAGCGCGCCCGGGATCGATCCGACGCCGAGCCAAACGGCGATGCCCATGTCGACCGTGCCCTTGCGCAGGTGGCGCCAGCCGCCGACCGTCTTGGTCACCGCCGCGTAGGCCAGGTCGGTCCCGATGGCCACCACGGGCTTGACCCCGAAGAGCAGGATCAGCAGCGGCGTCATGAGCGAGCCGCCGCCCATGCCGGTGGTCCCGACGAGCACGCCGACGCCGAAGCCGAAGAGGATCAGCAGCGGGTCCATCTAGACGTGCAGCCCGCACTCGGTCTTGGCCGACTCTGCCCAGCGGCCCTCGCGGCCGGATCCCGGCTGCGTGCACGGCTCACAGCCGATCGACGCGTAGCCGCGGTCGTGGAGCGCGTTGTAGGGAAGGTCGTGGTCGTGCACGTAGCGCCACACGTCGCGC
>JBBPZA010000021.1:0-10745 GCA_038199375.1 Solirubrobacterales bacterium
CCGCCCACCACGGCCAGCGACCCCCGACACTGCTGCCCAGCACGGCCGCCCAAAGCCCCTGACCCACCCGGGCCGTCACGCCACCCGCAACTCACCCAAAGGAATCTCCACCGGCGCCACGACACCCCGTGAACGCCTACCGTTCAGGAGCACTCGGCTTACGCAAGTGTCGGGGTCTCGCCCCCTCAGCGGACACACACGGGAGGCGCACAAGCGGAGGGCTGGCGCTCGCGGGCGGACTCCGGCGATCGCACTTTGAGCTCTTCGCCGTCCGTGGGGCGCCGTCCGGCGTCGCAATGGTGCCCGGTCGCGCTGCTAGCCTGCTCGCCGCGATGGCCGTTCCCAAGCAGAAGCAGGCGCGCTCACGCACCCGCAAGCGCCGCGCCCAGCACAAGGCCGCAAGGCCGGCGTTCAACGAGTGCACGCAGTGCCACTCGCCCCGTCGCCCGCACCGGGTCTGCCCCACCTGCGGCTTCTACGCGGGCCGCGAGGTCGTCGCGCCCTCCCCCGCCGCCGAGGAGTAGGCCATCCCGCCTAAGCCTGCTGAGCGGGTTACGATCGCGGTCGACGCCAACGGCGCCGACCTCGGGCCCGCCGAGGTGGCCGCCGGCGCTGCGCTCGCGGCGGCGCAGGGCAAAATGAGGGTGCTCCTCTTCGGACCGGCCGGGGAGATGGGCGACGTCGCCGGGGACGTCGAGGTGGTTGACAGCCCGGTCTCGGTCGCCAAGGCGCCAGACCCGGCGCGGGCCGTTCGGGCCAACCCCGACGCGTCGATCGTCCGCGCTGCCCGCGCGGTCGCCGCCGGCGAGGCCGACGCGGTCGTCTCGGGCGGCTCGACGGGATCGCTCGTCGCCGCCGGTCTGTTCAACGTGAAGCGGGCCTCGGGCGTCCACCGCCCCGCGCTCGCGGTGCCGCTGCCGATTCCCGGCGCTCCCGTGCTCTTCCTCGACGTGGGAGCCAACGCGCAGGCGCGCCCGGAGCACCTCGTCCAGTTCGCCTTCATGGGCGCCGCCTTCGCCCGAGCGGTGCTGGGAGTCGGCGAACCGCGGGTTGCGCTGCTGGCCAACGGAGAGGAGTCGACGAGAGGCACGCCGGACGTGCTGGCCGCCCACGAGCAGCTCGCACGGATCGCCCGCGAAGCAGGCGATGGGCTCGGAGGGATTGACTTCGTCGGCAACGTGGAGGGCACCGGCCTGCTCGCGGGCGCGGCCGACGTCGTGGTGACCGACGGCTTCACCGGCAACGTCGCCCTGAAGGTGATGGAGGCGACCTCGGCGACCGTCATGGGCGCCGTACGGCAGATCGCGACCGCCTCGAAGACGGGAGCGATCGGCGGGGCGCTGCTGCGGCCCTCCCTGCGGCGCTTCCGCGACGAGATCGACCCCGAGCTCGGGGGCGGCGCCTACCTGCTCGGGCTGCGCCGGCACGCCGTCGTCTGCCACGGGCGCTTCACCCGCAGGGGATTCGCCAACGCGATCCTCAGCGCGCAGCGGGGGGTCAGGGAGCGCGTGGTGGAGAAGAGCCACACGAGCCTCAAGGCCGCGGGCGCGCTGCGTCGACCGCCGCCGGCCGCCATGTCCGAGCCCGCGGCTAGCGTGCCGGGTCCATGACCAGGGAGGAGGTTCTCACCCTGGTGCGCGAGCACCTTGCCGACGAGCTTGAGATCGATCCTTCTCGCATCAGCGAATCCACCCGCTTCAAGGCGGACCTGGAGGCCGACTCGCTCGTCCTCTACACGCTCGTCCAGGAGCTCGAGGACACCTACGGGGTCCGGATGTCCGACGAGCAGGCGGCGCAGATCCTCAGCGTCGGCCAGGCCGTGGACTACGTGCTCGCCTATCCCGAAGCGTCAAGGCCCTGACTCCTGAAAACGCTGATCGAGCTTCTCGACCGCCTGCCCGACGACCTGGCCAGGCAGGCGTTCACCCACGCGTCGTGGACCGAGCGGCGCTCCGACGCCTACGAGCGCCTTGCCTTCCTGGGCGACAGCGTGCTGTCGCTGGCGGTCACCAGCCACCTCTACCCGCGCCTCGCGGCGGAGCGCACCGGCGCCGGACGCCTCACGAAGATCCGCGCGCAGGCCGTCTCGGGGCGGTCGTGCCGAACGGTCGCCGTGCGGATCGGCGTGCCCGATCGGCTGCGGGCGGCCGCGCCGGCCGGGGTGGGGACGCCCGTCGAGTCGCTTGTCGGCACGGAGCGGGTGCTCGCCTCGGTCATCGAGGCGGTCATCGGCGCCTGCTATCTGACCTTCGGCTTCGAGGACACCGCCCCGGCCGTCGTCGATGCCTTCGAGCTGGAGATCGGCCAGGCGCTCGAAGGCACAGTGGACTTCAAGTCGGCCCTTCAGGAGCGCCTGGCGCGCGACGCCAACGTCGTCGTCTACACGGTGGTCGCGGAGGACGGCCCCGCCCACGCCCGGATGTTCGAGGTCACCGCCAGCGTGGCCGGCACGGAGGTCGCCCGGGGCTCGGGCCGCAGCAAGAAGGACGCCGAGCAGCAGGCGGCCCGAGTGGCGCTGGAGGCGCTGTGAGATGCATCTGAAGTCGCTGTCGCTCAAGGGCTTCAAGTCGTTTCCCGACCGCACCCGGCTCGAGTTCGGGCCGGGGGTGAGCGTGGTCGTGGGACCGAACGGCTCGGGCAAGTCGAACATCACCGACGCGGTGCTGTGGGCGATGGGGGAGCAGTCGCCGCTCGCCGTCCGCGGCCAGTCCATGCAGGACGTCATCTTCGGCGGGGGCCGTGGGCAGCAGGCGCGGGCCGCGGCCGAGGTCGAGATCGTCATCGAGGCCGATGGATCCGCGCCCGCCGGTGGCGCCGGGGCGCGATCTCCCGGGCTCGACTTCACCGAGATCTCGATCGTCCGCCGGCTCGACCGCTCCGGTGAGGGCGAGTACCGCCTCAACGGCGCGCGCTGCCGCCTGGTGGACGTCATCGAGGTGCTCTCGGACACCGGACTTGGCAAGGAGTCGCACTCCGTCGTCTCGCAGGGCCGGGTCGAGTCGATCGTCACGTCCAGGCCGCGCGACCGCCGCATGCTGATCGAGGAGGCGGCCGGGCTCGGAAAGCACCGCAGGCGCCGACGGCGGGCTGCGCTCAAGCTCGGGCGCACCCAGGACAACCTGGATCGCGCGCTCGACATAGAGCGCGAGGCCCGCTCGCGCCTTCGCCCGCTCAAGCGCCAGGCCGAGGCGGCCGAGCTCCACGCACGTCTCGAGCGACAGACGCTGGAGGCGCAGTGGGAGCTCGCGCGGGGCGACGCTCTCGGGCGTCGGACGGCGCTGGCCGCCGCCGAGCGCGACGCCGCCGCCGCGCGGGAGCAGCGCGACGAGGCCGACCGCGCGCTGGGCGCCGTGGCGAGCCGGCGTCAGGCGGCCGAGCACGCGCTCGCCCACGGCAGCGAGCAGCGCGAGGCCCTGTCGCGCCGGGCGTTCGCCGCCCGCTCCGCCCGCGACCAGCTCGCCTTCCGCATCGAGCGCGCGCGCGCAACGGCCGGGACGGTGCGGCGTCGCGCCGCCAGGGCGGGCGAGGAGCTCGAGGCGCTGGGCGGGCAGGGGGAGGCTGCGCTCGACGAGGCGGATGCTGCAAAGCGCGTCGCGGGACTCGAAGGCGAGCTCGCCCGCCTCGAGCACCACCGCGCCGACGAGGTCGAGCGTGAGGTCGCCTCGCTCGAGGCGCAGCGCGCCGACGCGGCCGTCGAGGTCGAGCATCACGAGGCGGTCGTCGCCCAGCGGCGTGCGGAGGTGGCCGGGGCCGACCAGCAAGCCGATGCGGCACGAGGCCGCGCTCGGGAGGCCGAGCGCGGCGGGGAGCGCGCTCGGCGGGAAGCCGCTCGGGTGGGGGCAGAGCTCGCGTCGGTCAACCAGTTCTTGCGCTCGCAGGCCGGCGCCCCGGGGGGCGCGCGCGCCCTGGCCGACGCCCTCGAGGTGGAGCCGGGGTGCGAGCTCGCGCTCGCCGCGGCACTCGACGGCCGCCTGCGGGCGGCGATCGTCGAGGACCTTCCGGCCGGCGCGACGCTGCTCGACCGCGCCGGCGAGGATGGGGGAAGCGCGCTCGTAGGAAGGGGCGAGCCGCCCGCGAGCGCCTCCGCCGACGCAACCGCGTCGCCGGCCGCGGATGCTCCGGCCGGAGCGGACTCCTCCCGCGCGAGCGGCTCGGCGGAGGGGCCCGCCTCCCTCGGCGCGCCCGGCTCGCCTCGCCCGGGCGCTTCGCTCTGGCGCGGCCCGCTTCACGCGGGCGCGCCGCCCGCCCGCGGCGCGCGCCCCCTCGTCGACCTCGTGCGGGGTCCCGCCGACGCCCTTTCGCTCGCCGCGCCCCTCCTCCACGACGCCTGGCTGGTCGAGGACCTCGCCGCCCTCCGCGACGGCTTCGCGGGCACGGCGGTCACCCGCTCGGGCCGGGTGTGGTTCGGGGCGTGGCGCGAGCTTCGCCAGGTCGGCGCCGGCGGCGGCGACCGGGTGCTCGCCGAGCGCAACCGTCGCGAGCGCCTCATCGCCCAGAGCGAGCAGGCGGCAGGCGCCGAGCGTGCGGCGATCGCCGCGATCGAGGCCGCGTCGGTCGGCGTGGCCACGGCCGACGCGCAGCGCGACGCGGCCGAGCGCCGCCTGCGCGACGCCCGGCGCGAGCAGGAGGCCGCCGCCGAGGGCCGGCGACGCATCGGCTGGCTCATCGAGCAGCGTCGCTCCGCTCCCGACGAGGGGCCGGGAGCGCTGCGTCGCGCCCAGCTCGTCGCCGAGCTCGGGGCCGAGCGCCGCCTGGCCGAGCGCATCGCGGCCCAGCGCGCCGAGCGCGCCCAGCGCGTGGCGCGGCTCGAGGAGGGGCGCCGCCGCGACGAGGCGCTCGCCCCCGGCGCGGACCGCCTCGTCGCGGCGCTCGAGGCCGTATCGGCGGCGATCGAGAGCCGAGTGGTCGTCCTGGAGTCAGAGCTCCGGACCGACCGCGAGGCCGGGGAGCGCCTCGCAGGCGACCTTCGTGCCTGCGCGCAGGAGGAGGCAGAGCTCCAGGCCACGCTGCGCGCGCGCGCCGAGGTCGTCACCGGCGCCGAGGTCTGCGCCCAGCAGGCCCGCGACCGCTCCGCCGAGGCCGACGGGGCCCTCGCCGCCCTCGCCGGCCGGTTGGGGCTGGACGCCGAGCCGGCCGAGGAGGAGTTGGCCGAGGAGCAGCGTGCCTCGCTGGTGGACCGCATCGCGCGGCTCGAGCGCCGTCGCGAGCAGCTCGGCCCGGTCAACCCGCTGGCCAAGGAGTCCTACAACGAGGCCGTCGCCCACCTCTCGGAGCTCGAGCGCCAGCGGGAGGACCTCGAGACCGCCATGCGCGAGCTCGCGAGCCTGATCGCCGACACCGACCGCCAGATCCGCGAGACCTTCGAGCAGACCTTCACCGCCGCGGCGCGCAACTTCGAGGAGCTCGTCGGCCACCTCTTCCCAGGCGGGCGCGGGCGCCTGCGTCTCGTTCGCGAGGACGCCGAGCCCCGGCCAGTGCTCGGCGGCCAGCCCCTGTCAGAGGAGGAGTCGGCCTCAGACGAGGGCGGCGAGCAGACAGATGAGGAGCAGCGTGAGGACGACGAGCTGCTCGGGGTCGAGATCGAGCTCACTCCGGCGGGCAAGGCGACCAAGCGGCTCACGCTGCTCTCGGGCGGCGAGAAGTCGCTGACCGCGCTGGCGTTCCTCTTCGCCGTGTTCCTCGCCCGCCCGTGCCCGTTCTACATCCTCGACGAGGTCGAGGCGGCCCTCGACGACCTCAACATCGACCGCTTCCTCACCCTCCTGCGCCGCTACGCCGACCGGGCGCAGTTCATCGTCGTCACCCACCAGAAGCGGACCATGGAGGCGGCCGACACCCTCTACGGCGTCTCCATGGGCGACGACGGCGTGTCCAAGGTGGTCAGCCGCCGGCTGCCACCGAGCGAGCAGGCCGCTTGAATCGAACCCAGCCGGCGCCGGGCGTGTAGGGTCGAGTTGATGCCAATGCTCAGGCGGCTCGCGGCCTTCGCGCTTGCGATCGGGGCGACTGGAGCCATGCTCGCGCCGGCGACGCCCGCGGCCGAGCAGGGGGCGCAGGCCCCCGACGCTTCAACCGCGGGCACGGCGGTTGTGCCGCCGCGGGCGAGGACCCCGGCGGACGATCTCGTGACCTCGACCGACGTGGACGCCGTCCCGGTCGGCGCCCCCGAACCGGCGGACGGCGGCCGGCCTGACCGCGTCATCGCGCGCGCCGCAGCCTCCCACTCGGTGACGATCAGCGATTTCAAGTTCGCTCCCGCGAGCATCACCGTCAACGTCGGAGACACGGTGACGTGGACCAACAAGGGGCCGACGGCTCACACGGCGACCGGGAAGGACAAGAGCTTCGACACGGGGCTCCTCCAGAAGGGCGAGACCGGCTCGTTCACCTTCAAGAAGGCGGGAACCTACGCCTACATCTGCACCCCGCACCCGTACATGAAGGCGACGGTCAAGGTGGTCGCCGGCGGCGCGTCGGGCAGCGCCGACGACGACGCGGTGAGCGGGGGATCCCCGAGCACCGGCGACCCCTCGTCGAACAGCGCCGCCGAGAGTGGGGGCGGCGGCGCGGGCGGCGGCGGCGGCGCGAGCGGCGGCAGTGGCGGCTCAGGCGACTCGTCGAGCGACGACGAGCGGCTCGCCGACACGGGGACGGACACCCTGCTCGTCGCGGCCGCCGGCCTGGGGCTGCTCCTCTGCGGGCTCGGCCTGCGCCTGCTTCCGCGCCGAGCCTGACCGCCGGCTGGACCGAAGGTCCTCTCGGGAGGAGTACCAAGGCGCGCTGCTAGCGTGCCGCCGCCATGGCCCGCGACTGGCGCGACGTGTTCATCCTCGGCGACGGGTCCGCGGCCGAGGACGATCTCGGCGAGGCCGGTTCCGACAGCCCTCAGCGCAGCGGTTTCCTGCGCCGCCTGCGCGGCAACCTGTCCAAGACCCGCCAGGCCCTGGCCGCCGAGGTCCAGGCCACGCTGTTCGTGGAGCTCGACGACGAGACGTGGGAGCGCCTGGAGGAGGCGCTCATCGGCGCCGACGTCGGTGCGCGGACGACCGCCAAGGTCGTCGAGACGCTCGAGCTCGAGGCCCAGTCGGGCGAGATCCAAGGTGGCGAAGCGCTGACCGGCCGGCTCGTCGAGCTCCTGGCGGGCGTCGCGCGGGTCGGGGACGATCGCATCGACCTGCGTGCCGAGCCGACGGTCCTCCTCGTCGTCGGCGTCAACGGCACCGGGAAGACGACCACGATCGGAAAGGTCGCCTGGCACCTGGGAAACGAGCTCGGTCGCGAGGTCGTCATCGGAGCGGCTGACACGTTCCGGGCGGCGGCAGTCGAGCAGCTGGAGACCTGGGCGCAGCGGGCGGGCGCGCACTTCGTGACCGGTCCGGAGGGGTCAGACCCCGGCTCGGTCGCCTTCGACGCGGTTGCGACCGCCCGCCGGCGCGAGGCCGACATCGTCATCGTCGACACCGCCGGCCGCCTCCATACCCAGAACGACCTCATGGAGGAGCTCTCCAAAGTGCGTCGGGTGATCGCCAAGCAGCTTCCCGGCGCGCCCCACGAGACCCTCCTGACCATCGACGCGACGACCGGCCAGAACGGCCTGCGCCAGGCCAAGCTCTTCTCCGAGGCGGTCGAGGTCTCGGGCATCGTGCTCACCAAGCTCGACGGCACGGCGAAGGGCGGCATCGCCCTGGCCATCGCGGGCGAGCTCGGCATCCCCGTCAAGCTCATCGGGGTGGGCGAGTCGCTCGAGGACCTGCGGCCCTTCGACGCCGACGACTTCGCCCGAGCGCTGCTGAC
The DNA here is from genome assembly GCA_038199375.1 of Solirubrobacterales bacterium. Taxonomy (GTDB): domain Bacteria; phylum Actinomycetota; class Thermoleophilia; order Solirubrobacterales; family Solirubrobacteraceae; genus JBBPZA01. The sequence goes on from JBBPZA010000021.1 coordinate 7,795, forward strand.
CTGACTGGTCCCGATCGCTGCCCGGGAGGGCGCCGGCTCGGCGCTGGAGTACTCTCGCTGCCACATGGATAGCTGGGTCCTGTGGCTGATCGCGGCGTGCCTGCTCGGGGTGGGGGAGATGCTCACGCTCAGCTTCTTCCTCGCTCCCTTCGCCGCGGGGGCCCTGCTGGCCGCCGCCGCGGCGCTCGTCGGTGTGAACGGCGTCATCCAGTGGGCGGTCTTCCTCGTCGCTTCGATCCTCGCCCTGCTGGTGATCCGGCCCGTCGCCAAGTCGCACAAGCGCCTTCCCCCTCAGCTTCGAACCGGAACCCGCGCGCTGGTCGGCAAGCGGGCCATCGTGCTCGAGCGGATCGTCAACCACGAGGGTGTTGGGATCGTCAAGATCGACGGCGAGGTGTGGACCGCCCGCGCCTACGACGAGGAGGACGTCTACGACATCGGCCAGCGGGTCGAGGTCGTCGAGATCAGGGGCGCCACGGCGCTCGTCACCGAATGAGGAGCTGAGAACCCATGGCCGGACTGATCGCACTCGTCGTGCTGGCGGTCTTCGCGTTGATCGTCGCCTCCCGCACCATCCGGATCATCCCCCAGGCCCGGGCCGGCATCGTGGAGCGGCTCGGGCGCTTCAACCGCACGCTCGACCCCGGGCTCACGATCGTCATCCCGTTCATCGACCGGCTCAAGCCGATCATCGACCTGCGCGAGCAGGTGGTCTCCTTCGCGCCCCAGCCGGTCATCACCGAGGACAATCTCGTGGTCGGGATCGACTCGGTCCTCTACTTCACCGTCACCGATCCCAAGGCGGTGACCTACGAGGTCGCAAATCCGCTCCAGGCCATCGAGCAGCTGACCATCACCACGCTGCGAAACGTCATCGGTGGTATGACCCTCGAGCAGACGCTCACCAGCCGCGACTCGATCAACGCCCAGCTGCGCACAGTGCTCGACGAGGCCACCGGCAAGTGGGGCATCCGCGTCAACCGCGTCGAGCTCAAGTCGGTCGATCCCCCGCCTTCCATCCAGGAGGCGATGGAGAAGCAGATGCGCGCCGAGCGCGACAGGCGTGCGGCGATCCTCACCGCGGAGGGCGTCAAGCAGTCCCAGATCCTGACCGCCGAGGGTGAGAAGCAGGCGGCCGTGCTCACCGCGGAGGGCGCCAAGACGGCTGCCGTCCTGCGCTCGGAGGGCGAGGCCAAGGCGATCGACACGGTCTTCAACGCGATCCACGCGGGGCGCCCCGACCGAGAGCTGCTCAGCTACCAGTACCTCCAGATGCTGCCCCAGCTCGCCCAGGGCCCGGCCAACAAGATCTTCGTCATCCCATCGGAGTTCTCCCAGGCGCTCGGCAACCTCGGTCAGCTGGTGGCGGGCCGCGGGAGCGGCGACGAACCGCCGCCGCGGCCGTCCGCCGCGGTCGAGCGGGCCGCCGAGGACGCCGCCGCGGAGGCAGCGGCCGCGGCCCGCGCCTCGGCCGAGGCGCAGGCGGCGGCCGACAGCGCGCGGACCCCCGGCCTGGGGGCGGTGAGCCGGCCGGCGGGCCTGGCCCCGCCGCCGAGCGACGCGACGCCGGGCGGGCCACCTCCTCCGCCCGCCCCGTCGCCTGAGTAGCTCGGCTCCGCACGCGCCGGCACAATGGCGGCACCGCTCGCTCCCGTGGGAGGTCCCGACCTTCAGCGCCCCGACTTCCGCGCCGAGGAGCGAACGTTCGCCCTCCTCGACCAGCCCGTGGAAGGTGCCCGACCTTCACCGCTTCCGATCGTCTGCGACGGCGGGCGACGACGGGAGGAGGGCCCGAAGAGTGGTAGTGGTCTCCTGGGGGTCGTGGACGACCTGACGCCACGTGAAGCGGACGACTCGCCAGCCTGCGCGGATCAGCCTCTGGTCGCGGCGGCGGTCACGCTCGAACGCCGCCCGCGTTCCGTGAGTCTCATGGCCGTCGGTCTCGACGATCAGGCGCTGCTCGGGCCAGGCGAAGTCAACCTCAGGCTCGCTGTCGTTCAACTCGATCGTCGCGTTGACCCGCGGCGGTGGGATGGCGGCGGCGCGGCAGAGCTCCAGGAACCGCAGCTCGAGCTCGCTGCGCGTGAGTCCGCTGGCGTCGTCGTAGTTGGCGAGCACTTCCTGCAGGGCTGGTGCCCCACGACGTCCGTCAGCGCGGGCGAGGACATCGTGGAGTGCCCTGAGGTCGAAGACGCGAAGCGACTCGGCCCGCTCCACGGCGCGCTCCATCGCCCGTCGGTCTGCCACCTCGGCCAGGTCGAGGAGCGTGCGGGCGACGGTCGTGATCGGGATGCCCTGCGTAGCGGTGACGTCGTCGGCCACAAGGCGACGGGAGCGGTGGATCTGGATGCGTGGCCGCGACCGCCCGGTCTGTCTCGGAGTGGTCACCTCGACTCGGGATCGGCTGCTCGGCCGCAGCTCCCACAGGCACGCCGCCGAGCGGTGCGACAGGACGGCACCCGGTCCGCAGGCGAGAACCGCTGCCATAAAACGTCCCTCTCGCGAGAGCAGCGAGTGCCCGACCGCGTAGACGCCTCTATGGACCGGGTGCAGCCGGCCGGTGGTTACGCGTCCCCGTACCGCACGCGGACTCAACCCCATCGCGGTCAGCTGGCCGAGGGCGATCACTCCGTGCTGGCGCAGTGCGAGGGCAGCGATCGCTTGCCCGCGCGGGGGTGGGGCGAATTGCGTACCGCATACGGCCGCTTTTCGCCCCACCCCCTCCATTCGCCAGATGATTCCTGCCGACGCGTTGCAAGAGGGGCTCCGATTCGCGCGAGAGTGCGCAGCCGCGCTCTCGAGCGAGCGCCGCTAGCCTCTCGGGGACGTGTTCGACTCCCTTTCCGAGAAGCTCCAGGAGGCGCTCGGTGACGTCCGCTCACGCGGGTCGCTGACCGAGGACGACGTCAACAAGGCGATGCGCGAGGTGCGCCTCGCGCTGCTCGAGGCCG
>JBBPZA010000022.1:0-16232 GCA_038199375.1 Solirubrobacterales bacterium
ACCAGGACGTCGAGCGGATCGCCGTCCCCGCCGTCGGTCCCCGGAACGTAGCCGTAGTCGGTGGGAAAGACGACCGACGAGGACAGGAACCGGTCGAGCAGGAAGCGGCCGTGCTCGTCGCTCCACTCGTACTTGTTGCGGCTCCCCATCGGGATCTCGACGACGCAGAGGGTCTCGGACATGCCGACTGTGATGCCCCCGCCGAGCCCCGTCCAATCACCCGATCGCGTCGATCGTCGAGCCTCCGCATGGCGGTACGCGAGCGCCGAGCGGGGCTCCTCGGCCTGGACCGCGTGTCTAAACGGCGCCGCGAGACTTTGGACAGCGGCCCCTACCCGTCGGACGGAGAAGTCCGCAATATGGGCGCATGCTCGGGCGACGCAAGATCGGCAGCGTTCCCGCAGTCGCGGCTGTCGCGGCGGAGTTCGGGCGCGACATGGACCAGTGCCTTGCTCAGATCGCCCGCACGGTCAAGCGGGCCCGCGCCCGAGGAGCACAGCTCGTCGTCTTCCCGGAGGCGGCGCTGGGCGGCTACCTCTACGAGCCGCGCCTGCCCGTCAGCCGGGCGCTCGTCGGCCCGCCCCCGGCGCTGAGCCCGGACGGGGAGGAGGTGGCAGAGCTCTCACGCATCGCCGGGCCCACCGTCGTCTGCGTCGGCTACACGGAGGCGGCGCCCGAGGGGCGGTACTCCAGCGCGGTGTGCGTGAGCGGGGACGGCGTCCTCGGCCACCAGCGCAAGGTCCACATCCCACCGGCCGAGCGCGACGCCTACCTGCCCGGCCAGGATCTGGAGGCCTTCGACACACCGCTGGGGCGGATAGGCATGCTCCTCTGCTACGACAAGACCTTCCCGGAGGCGGCCAGAGAGCTGTCCCTCGACGGCGCGCAGATCATCGCCTCCCTCGCGGCCTGGCCGATCTGCCGCAGGAGCCCAGCCACGAGGATCGCCCGCGATCGCCAGGTGCGCCATTTCAACCTCCTCGACCAGGCGCGCGCCGTGGAGAACCAGGTGGTGTGGGTCTCGGCCAACCAGACCGGCCGCCTGGGCCGTCTTCGCTTCCCCGGGCAGGCAAAGGTGGTGCATCCCGACGGTCGCGTGCTCGCCAGCACCGGGAGCTCAGCCGGCGTTGCCCTGGCCCGGGTGGATGCGCTCGGAGCGGTCGCGGACACCCGACGCCACCTGTCGCACCTCGGCGATCGACGCCCGCACTCCTATCGACGGTGGCCCACGCCGGCCGCCGTCGTCTAGCCTCTCAGGTCATGTGTGGAATCGCGGGAGGGTACGGCGGCGTCGGCGTGGACGAAGGGCGGCGGATGCTCGGCCGGCTCGTACACCGCGGCCCCGACGACCAGGGCGAGGTGCGGGTGAACGGCAGCTGGATCGGGCACCGGCGGCTTTCGATCGTGGACGTCGACGGCGGGCACCAGCCGCTTCGCAACGAGGACGACGGCCTCTGGCTCGTGGGAAACGGAGAGATCTACAACCACGAGCAGGTGCGCGACAACCTCGGAGGAGTGTCGTTCTCCACTCGCTCTGACAACGAGGTCGCCCTCCACCTGCTCGTCGACCGCGACCCTTGCCTCCTGGAGCAGCTCGAGGGGATGTACGCCCTGCTCGCCGCGGGCGACGACGGCTTCTTCCTGGCCGCCCGCGATCCGGTCGGCATCAAGCCGCTCTACTGGGCGCGCCGCGGCGACTCCGTGCGCTTCGCCTCCGAGCTGTCGGCCTTCGACTCCGAGTGGCTTCCCCACGCCGAGGTCTTTCCGCCCGGGTGTCACTGGACGCCGCCGGGGGGCCTCGAGCGCTTCGCCGAAGCGGTCCCCGAGAGCTCCGCCAAGCCGCAGGGCGACGCCCGCCCCGACCCCGAGGCCCGACCGCCGCCCGACATCCTCGAAGCCACCCGCGAGACGCTCGTGTGCTCGGTGGAGCGTCAGATGATGGGCGACGTGCCGGTCGGGGTCTTCCTGTCCGGCGGGCTTGACTCCAACCTGGTGGCCGGGATCGCCGCTCGCTACCTCGAAGAGCGCGGCGAGCGGCTCAAGACCTTCGCCGTCGGCTTGAAGGACAGCGCCGACCTCGTAGCGGCGCGCGAGGCGGCCGAGCTCCTTGGCAGCGAGCACCACGAGCGCGTCTACACCGCGCGGGAGGCGCTCGACGCGGTGCCCAAGGTCGTGCGCGCCATCGAGCACTTCGACCCGTCGTTGGTGCGCAGCGCCGTACCCAACTACCTGCTCGCCGAGGAGACGTCGAAGCACGTCAAGGCCGTGCTCACCGGCGAGGGGGCAGACGAGCTCTTCGCCGGCTATGAGTACCTGCGCGACTTCACGGGGGCCGCCGAGCTCCAGCGTGAGCTCGTGCGTACGGTGGAGGACCTGCACAACCTCAACCTCCAGCGCTGCGACCGGGTCACGATGGCCCACGGGCTCGAGGCCAGGGTGCCCTTCCTCGACCGCCAGGTGATCGAGTTCACGCTCGGGCTCCCGGCCGAGTGGAAGCTTGCTCCGCCGGGGGAGCCCGAGAAGCGCCTGCTCCGCGACGCCTTCACCGGCTGGCTGCCCGACGAGCTCCTGTGGCGCGAGAAGTCGCAGTTCGGGGACGGCAGCGGCGCGGCCTCGGTGCTCAAGGACCGCATGGAGGAGACCGTCACCGCCGAGGACTTCGAGCGCGACCGGGGTGTGACAGAGCCCGCGCTGCGCACGCGCGAGGAGCTCGCCTACTACCGCATCTTCGCCAAGCACCTCCCGGGCGTGCGACCGGAGCGCACGGTAAGCCGCTTCGCCACCGCGTAGGCGGAGCGGGCCGGGGCGCCGGAAGGTGGTGGTATTCCACCATGTTGCTACCTTTCAACCATGGCTCTGAATATCAAGGACCCTGAGGCCGAGCGCCTCGCCGCGGAGGTAGCGGCGCTCGCTGACGAAACCAAGACCCGCGCAGTCAGGATCGCGCTCAAGGAGCGCAAGGAGCGCCTGGCGCTCACAGCGCCCCGCCGACGACGCCGAGAAGCGCTGCTCAGGTTCCTCTGCGAGGAGGCTTGGCCTCAGGTGCCGGACGACGTGCTCGGCGAGCCGCTCACCCGGAAGGAGCGAGAGCAGATTCTCGGCTACGGCTCCGCAGGCGTGTGATCCTCGACAGCTCGGCGATCGTCGCCGTCCTTCTGCGCCAGCCGGGCCATGAGCCGCTGATCGAGCGCCTCACCGGGGCAGACGTGGTAGGCGTCGGAGCACCGACCCTCTGCGAGACCGGAATCGTACTCGTCGCAAGGCTGGGGGCAACGGGCAAGAGCCTCCTGAGCCGGTTCGTCCAGGAGAGCGGATCCTCCGTGATCCCGTTCGGCGATGAGCACTGGGGTTTGGCCGTCGAGGCCTTCCTTCGCTTCGGCAAGGGCCGTCATCCGGCCAGGTTGAACTTCGGCGACTGCCTTACCTACGCGACCGCGCAGATCGCAGGGCTCCCCCTGCTGTGCCTCGGCGATGACTTCGCGAGGACCGACCTCGAGCTCGTGGGTTAGTGATAGCGGACGTGCCTACTCGCGTCCGATCCCGATGCCAACATAGCGCTGTGGGAAGGCGAGACGAGCCGACGGCCGAGGATTTTTCGCTGCGGACCGTCCTAGAAGTCGCCTGTGTGAAACACCTCGCTCAGCTGGCGGCGAAGTCGACTTACGACCTATCACAGACCTCGATCCCCTACCTAATGCACGGGAGCGAGGTTGCCTTCGGCGCCTGCGCGGCTCGCCACTCTCCGTCGATCAGAAGCTGGAGCGTGGGCGGAGCGCCGTCGGTAGCGCGGACGGCGTTCTCGAAGACCCCGGTGAACTCGAGCGAGGTCGGCTCGTCGAGCGATGGCATGACTTCGGCTTGGCCCACCGACGGCTCCTTTGCGGTCGAGATTATCCTGCGAAGATGAGGCTCGGGCGTCGCGGGAAGAAGCTGGGGCCCGGCGAGTATCCTCCCAGCTTCACCCACGGCTGGCTCCGGCTGGTCCTGCCGAGCGCCACGCCGGCCGAGGCGCGGGCAATCCTGGAGGGTATGCGCGCCAAAGGCTGGAACGAGGCCGAGGTGGCACAGCGGATCCTGCCCTTCATGCCGCCGGGTGCGCTGGCCTCTCCCGAGCGCGCCGAGGCGCCGGTCCCCGATTCCCCGGAGGTCACGGTGCCTCCGCGGGTGTCCACGAGGTGGCTCGACCGCCATCTTCCCGCCATGGACCGGACCCAGATCCGCCTCGTGGTCGAGGAGCTCGAGCGGCGCGGGTGGAAGCCGACGGACCTGGCCGTGGCGGTACTCCCTCACCTGCTTCCCAGGCTTCCACCGGAGGATGCCGACGCCATCCTCGCCGGCCTCGCGCAGCTCGGCCTGAGCGACGAGGAGATCGCCCGTCTGAGACCGGCACGCTGACGCCGCGGGCGAGCGCCGTGCATCGACGCCACGTGAGAGTCCGGTGAGGGGGCCGCGTCGGAGCGGGCGACGCTCGCAACCGCCCCCCGCTCGCCCCGGGAGATTCAGAAGATGACCCGCCCTGCCGATACGGGTTCAGGCAGATCAACGACTCGCTCGGCCACGCAGCAGGCGACGAGGTGCTCTCCCGCGTAGGCCGCGCGCTGCCGGACCGGCTGCGGGGTGGGGGGCGTCCTAGGCCGCTTGGGCGGGGATGGGTTCGGGGTGCTGCTTCGCCGCACTACCCCGCGCGAGGCCGAGCTCGTCGCCGGCGGCCTGCGCGCGGTGGTCGCGGACGAGTTCGCCGCGGATCTCGACGGTGGCGACCAAGCAGCCGCCGCCGACTCGAGCATCGCTCGAGCCTGACGCCCCGCGCGCGGCGACCCTGGTCTAAGCCGCTCGGCGCTGCTCCGCGCGGGCCCGCGCCTTCGCCGCCTCCACGTCGCGGTTCTTGGGCGCAGCCGACGTCGTGAGCTCGGCGAGCAGCTGGCTCGAGACGTCCGCGACCGCGGCCACGGCGCGTTGGAACGCCTCCTGGTTGGCTTGCGAGGGATGCGTGGAGCCGCTGATCTTGCGCACGTACTGGAGCGCGGCGGCGCGCACTTCCTGCTCGGTCGCCGGCGGCTCGAAGTTATGAAGATTGTGAATGCTTCGGCACATCCCACGATCCTAACGAGGATGTCCTCGGACGCGCCCGCTTGCCGCCGCAGTCCCGGCTCTTAGAACGTAGACGCACGCACCTGTAAAGAGTGAGCGGCAAATGCGTTCCGTCGCCTCGACGAAACCCGAGGGCGACTCAGCCCCGGCTCCCGCAACCTGCGCATCATGTGCAGCCGTCATTTCCACCTTGAGCTCAAGCGGGAGCGGGAAGTATCCCGAGGCCGCGTTCGCAAGACTCGGAGCAGACACGCACCACGACGCGCCACGGTGGGTAGTTCGGACACTTGCCCTTACTCTCAAGCCGTATCGCCGGGAAGAAGGTACAAGAACGGCACGGTCGGTTCATGCGGTGATCGCCTCCGTCGACGCCGACCAGGTAGAGACCCGGTAGACGATTCACCGGCGCCATCAGCTTGTGCGCCGGCAGCTTGGTCGCGCCGTGCGTGAGGATCAAGGGGCTCGACCCCTCTTTCTCCACGACCTGCGCGGACATCTCTGCCTTGTCGACTTCGCGCGGTGAGGCGGGCGGGCATTCAGCTCCGCGGCGGACTGGAGCCCTTCGTCCTGGATCGGCCCAGCGCGCCCTGGTCCGGGCGCTCTGACGCCCGCCTCGCCGCGAGCAGCCCCCGCTACCAGCGGCGTCTAGAGCGACTCCCGGCGACGGTAGGCGGGGTCGTCCACGCGACGTGGGCGGTTACCGCCCAGCGCAGGATCGCGCCCAGAGCGATGAGGAAAAGCGCGACGCCGATCGTCATTGTCCTGGTCTTCCCCGCGACGAGCCGGGCAAACCGTCGGGGATGCTCGTCTGACCGCTGCCAAGGCCGAAGACCGAGCGAGCGAGTGGTCCTCGCCGGCGGGTCGGCTCGGTAGCGTTTTCGGGGACCAGCGCGCGAGTCAGCAGTTGAGCAAAGGCTCAAACACGACGGGCCGCGTGCCGAGCGCCGCGCTCCCAGCGACCGTCGCCCGGTTGTACATCTTCCGCGCAGACTCGTCGCCGCAGCCGTTGGACATCACCCGTGAGAGCGAGATCCGTCCCTTGTCGGTCTGACAGCCCCCGGATCGCAGGTACGAATTCTCGGGGACCAAGAGGCCTTGGCCCTGGCTTTCCACCAACTCAGACTTGTTCAGACCTTCTCCCAGACTCGCAGGTTGCCCGCACGCTATCGCCCCCATCGGCGCCGGCCCCAAACCCTGGACCGCTGGCCAGGTCACGACCGCGGGCACATCGTTTCCCGCTCACCATGTCAGATGACCGCAGGCACATCGTTTCCCGTGGTGAGTGCGCGACGGCGCGCTGGTCGGCCATGCGCGCCATGACCACCAGGGCGAGCTGGCACCCGGCGACCGAGCTTTTCTGGTCCTGAAAACAGCAATCGCCCTGATCCATGGCGTAACGCGTCGGTGTCGCGCTGCGCCGTCAAGCGGCGCCGGATAGGACGCGCACGCAACGACGCGGTATGACAGAAACGATCGAAGTCGCGGCGTCAGCTAAGCCGGTCGATGAGCCGGCGCGGCGTGATGACCTCGATGGTGAGCCGCTTGGGGTCGATCGCGAGCAGGTCGAGTCACCAGTGTATCGCCTCGGCGCCGCTGGCTGTTGCGAGCGCGACGAGGTGATCAGCTCGATGCGGCCGTCGAGCGCCGCGTCGAGCGTGGGCACCGATGGTGCCTGCGTCGAGCGGGCGAGCGCTGCGGAGATGAGTAGGTTAGCGTCCGCGACGACGCGCAGCATCAAGTGGCCGCGTCGCGCTCAGCGCGGGCGGCCCGGAGCTCCTCGCGCACGAGCGCCATGGCCTGATCCTCGTCCAGGTCGCTGCGCTCGCGGATGCGAGCGATGAGCGCGCGCAGGTCGTAGGCGCGGATCGCGCGGTCGACGATCTCGCCCTCGCTGACGTGCGCCTCGGCGGCGTGCGCGCGCAGGATCGACGCGACCTCCGCGTCGAGATCGATGTTCACCTGTTGCCGGGCAGCCACACAGCAAGGCTATCGCTCCGGCTTGCCGCGTCATCGTGGTCCTTGGGCCGAAGGCTTCGCGATCATCTCGCTGATGCGCGCGTGGACGAACGCCGACGAGGAGGCATTCGCGCGGTCGGTGCTCCGCCGGCGGTGGCTGAACGCGCTGCGAAGGGACGGGGTGGTGACGGTCGGGCAGCTGCGGGCGCTGTCCGAGCGGCAGCTCCTGGAGATCCCGCAAGTCGGGCCGACGAGGGTCGCGGACATCGTCGCGTCGCTGAAGGATCCGAGCTTGCGCTCGGAGGATTCGGTTGAGCTGCTCGGGCTGCCACGGGCGCGGGTGATCTCTGAGCGCGACCAGGAGCTTGCTTGGATGCGCCATTCAGGGCGCAACGATCCGGGCGACCGCCCGCCGTTTCGGGATCTCGCCTGAGCGTGTGCGCCAGATCCTGGATCGCGACGGTTGGTGATGCCCGGTCTCAGCCGAGCCAACGGTGGTATGCCTCGATCCATTCCGCGCCATCGGGTGCTGGCGCCGGTAGGGGCAGGTCGAGGATCGGGATCGCCTGCTTCACGCCGTCGCGCCAGCAGATCGCGACGATCTGGTCGCTCACCGTGAGGTCCACGCGGGTGACCGTGACGGTCATCCCGAGCACGGAGGTCTGGAACGGAACCGCGAGGTGCTCCTCAAGCATCGTGAACAGGCCGGTGATCTGCTCCGCTTCGTTGTAGCAGTCAACGGTGGCCTCCTCGATCAGCGCGTCCAGCTCAGCCCTGCCGATCGTCGGTCGCAGCGAGCTCATCACGCTTCGAACAACGCCGGCCAGAGTTCCGGTGCGGGCCCTCGCCACTTCCGCACTGTCGCGTTCGGGTCGCTGAGTGCTCTGCGGCGGGCCGGCTCGGGGCCGTCGAGCTCGCACAGGCGGTCAAGCGCAGTCAGGCGCACGCTCGCCTGCGAGGCGTTCAACCCGCGCCGGATCAGCCCACGCCGGACGGGTTCGTCGAGCACGTCTGCGGCATCGAGCAGCCCGTGGATGAGCGCATCGCGCTCGCGCGGTCCGAACAGCTCGGCGGCGCGCAACAGCTCCTCAAGCCGTGCCGGTGTCGAGCGCAGCGCCTGTTGCGCAGCCCACCGACGCAACGGCGGCTCAACGCTGACGCGGTGATGAGCGAGCGTGTCCTCCTGGACCGTGTAGGTGCGGGCGTGGCCGTCGTCGAGCTCGACCTCAAGCCATTGCGGCGAGACCCACGCCAGCGGGTAAGAGATCACCTGGTCGTGGGAGAGGAACGACTCTGCAAGCTCGTCGAGCCCGGCGCAGTCGAGCACACCGCTGTCCTCGATGGCGGCGATCAGCCTCATCGTGACGCGATGCCACCGCCGGCAGGTGCACAGCATCAGCGCCACGAACGACATCGGCAGCTCGCTGGTGCCCTGCACCTTGCCGAGCAGCTCGACGGCCTCCGTGTGCCGGGTGCTCCTCCCCCAACCTCCGGGGGACGCCAACAGCCGCCGGCACAGCTCCTCGGCATCGTCGCTCGCGACGAGTTCCTCGAACGCGTCCTCGCCGATCCTCAGCATCATTGGCAGCGTAGAGACGCTCGCGGACGAGGATCTCAAGGCGGCGGCGCCGGGTCTCGCTTAGGCTCCGATGCGATGCCAGTGATCATCGAGACGCAGCGTGAAGCCTGAGCACGACGCGCGGTTTCGGCGGATCGCTGAGGACTACCTTGAACGACCCGGCGGCGATTATGCGGAGCTGTTGCGCCGTGGTCAGGTCAGATCTCCGGACGGTGTCGATCCGGAGCAGTGGCGCGCCGAGATCCGGGCGAAGGCTCGTGCCGACAAGATCCGCGTAATCACGATCCGCGACGGTGATCGGGCGATCGCCGCCCGCCAGCGGGGCGTGCCGAAGGATCAGGAGCTTGCCGAGCTGAGCCGCGAACTCGACCGCACCGAGGTTTTCCGGGGCCTCGCCGAGCAGGCGCGGCAGCTCGGGCACGAAGTCGACAGGTGGTTGCGTCACGACCAGGAGAACACGTGACCGGGCTGGCCGCCAGGGCTTCGCTGAGACAGCTTCTTCGCCCGCTCCCGCGCCTCGCGCCGCCGCTCGGCCCGCGACTGGGGCGGTAGCGCAATGGCCGCCGGCCGCGCGGTGTAAGCGAAAGCCGCGCTGCGCAGCCAGTTCGTTAGGGGTGAGCGACGGGACTCGAACCCGCGACCGCCGGGACCACAACCCGGAGCTCTACCAACTGAGCTACGCCCACCGCGAGGCGGTCAACGCTAGCAGCGGTCGTGGCCGCCCGGGGAGCGCGGCGAGCCGCCGCCGGAGGGGCGTCCGCCCGTGGGGTGCGTGCCACCGCCTCGTCGTCGCGGGCTGGCGTTCCCCCCGCGGCAACCGGGCGAAGCGGAATGCCTCCCCTACCCCTCCGCCGGCTCGCGCAGACGCTCCGATTGCGCTCGCTCGGGCCCCAGCGTCATGTTGTAGAGCGCCACCATCGCGGCGATGAGCAGCGGCAACCCCACGGCCGTGATGACGAGGTAGAAGAGCAGCGACGCGTCGGGTGCCGCCCCCTCCGAGATCGTCAGCTCGGGGTAGACCATGTACGGGTACATGAGGAACGCGCCGCCCATCAACCCCGCGAAGTAGCCGGCGAAGATGAGCAGCGAGGCGGACGCGTAGCGCCGGCGCAAGAGCGACCACATGCCCAAGAGGATCGCCGCCCCGCCGGCGACCATGGGAAGCACGCGCAGGCTCGAGATCTGGTCGCGGATGTAGTCGACCTCGGTGACGAGCGAGATCGTGAAGAGCACGGTGAGCGGCAGCATCGCCGCCCCGGCGACCAGCGCCTTGCGGCGGAGCCACTCGGTCGCCACCTCTCCACGTTCCCGCGCGTGCGCGTAGGCGGCGATGACCACGGCGGCGAGGTGCGCGCTGCCCATGAGCGTGAGCGGCAGCGCCGTGAGCGCGAGCGCGCTCGTGTAGAAGCCCGGGTCCAGCGCGTCGCCGCGGATGAAGCCCGAGGAGGGCGCGACGGCGGCGTATCCGAGCCCCAGGCCCGCGAGCACGCTCGAGATCCCGAAGGTCCACCGGGCGACGGGGTGGTAACGCTCGGGGCCATGGTGGAGCAGCGCGTAGGCACAGCTGCGCACCACGAACATCACCAGGGCGAAGAGCACCAGCCCGATGAGCGCGCGGCTCAGAAGCGCGAGCGCCGACGGGAACGCCGCCATGAGGCCGACGATGAAGAACACGAGGAACAGCCCGTTGACCTCCCACACCGGGCCGAAGTAGCCGAAGGCGGCCTTGCGGATCTCCTCCTCGCGGCGGGTGAAGGAGGCGAAGAGCACCCACAGGCCGACCCCGAAATCGGCGCCCGCGAGCAGCGCGTAGAGCGCCAGGCCGATCCACACGAGGGTGAAGGCGGCGACCTCCATCGCGCTAGGTGGAGGCGGCTTCGCTCGACGACGAGTGGCGTGCGCGCTTGGGCAGGAGGTCGAGCTCTGAGCGCAGCGCGATCACGGTCACGATCGACATGCCGACGTAGAGGAGCGTGAACACGACGAACATCAGGCCGACGAGCCCGGATTCCGTGAGCGACTGGCTCGTGCGCCGCAGCCCGTAGATGATCCACGGCTGGCGCCCCACCTCGGTGACCACCCAGCCCGCCTCGATGGCCAGGAAGGACAATGGACCCGCCGCCGCGATGAGGCACAGGAGCGCCCGTCCCTCGAGCCAACGCGGTCGCTTCCAGCGCGCCAGCCAGTAGCCGGTGACGGCGAGGATCAGCAGGTTGCCGATCCAGAGCATGAGCTGGAAGGCGTAGCGGACCGGCACCACCGGCGGTCGGTCGTCCTCGCGGATCTCCTCCAAGCCCTTGATCACCGCGTCGGGGTCGCGCGCGGCGAGCAGGCTGAGCCCGTAGGGGATCTCGATCCCGTACTTCGTCTCGCCGTCGCGGCCGGTGATGCCGCCGATCGTCAGCGGGGCGCCCTTCTCGGTCTTGGGCACCCCCTCCATGGCCGCGAGCTTGGCGGGCTGGTTCTCGTTGACCAGGCGGCCCGCGAGGTCCCCGCCCACTCCCAGCGGGACGATCCAGAAGGCCGCCAGGGTCATCCCCACGGCGAGCCCGCGCCGCTCGTAGAGGCCGCGGCGGCCGCGCAGCATCGTGATCGCGTACACCGCCGCGCAGGCAAAGCCCGTGGCGACGTAGGCCCCGCCGACCATGTGCAGCGTCTGGCCGGGCATCGCGGGATTGAAGACCGCCTGGACGAGGTCGGGGTTCTTGAACTCGCCGTTGACGTAGTCGAAGCCAACCGGGGTGTTCATCCACGAATTGACCGAGACGATGATCCACGCGGAGGCCGCCCCGCCCAGGCACACCGGGATCAGGGTCGCCCAGTGCGCCCACGGCGACAGCCGGTCGCGGCCGAAGAGGTAGAGCGCCAGGAAGATCGCCTCGAAGAAGAACGCGTAGGTTTCCACCGAGATCGGGACGCCGATGATCGGCCCCGCGCGCTCCATGAAGTCGGGCCACAGGAGCGAGAGCTCGACCGAGATGATGATCCCCGACACCACGCCGATGACCACGAGAACGGTGAAGGCGCGCGTGAGCCGCTCGGCCAGGCGCATCCACACCTCATCGCCGCGCTTGAGGCCGACGAAGTGCGCCATGCAGATGAGCGCGGGAAGCCCCACGCCAAGTGACGCGAAGACGATGTGGAAGCCGAGCGAGATGCCCATCTGGGCCCGCCCCGCGAGCAGGTCACTCATCGCCCGACCTCCACGCCCGCATCCCGACGGCCACCACGAAGGCCATCCAGCCCGCCACCGTCGCGACGTCAATCCAGCCGGACGTCAGCCAAGTGGCGAGCGTCACTCCGCCATCATCGCACGGTCGGGAAGCCGGGGCGCCGGCCACCCCACCTCGCTTATTCGGCGTCGGTGCTGGGGACCGTCTTGGGGCCGAGGTAGCGCATGTAGATCTGGTTGGTGGCCACCGGGGTGTCGAGCTTGGCGACGACGCGGGCGAGGATGTCGGGGTAGCTGCGTCGCACGAGTGCGACGTCGGCGAGCGGGTCCTCGGTCTCGAAGAGTAGGTAGTTGATGCGCTGGCTGGGGTAGGCGTTGCGGGCCGCGCCGCGCAGCGGGCTGTTCTCGGTGTCAGCCGAGATCGTGCGGATGAGGTTGCGAACGCCGGTGTAGAGGAAGGCGTCTTCGACGCCGTTGGTGTCGCGGTCGGCGCCGGTAACGCCCGGGAATGTGGAGGAGCCCGAGGTGAAGGTGATGTACTCGCCGCCGCCGGCGACCTCGGGGTCGACGGTCGGGCCATCGCCGCGCGCCACCTTGCTCAGGGTGATCCGGTCGCCCGCGGGCGCCGCCGCTCCTTCGATCTCGCGGCAGCCCGGCGGGTCGAAGTCGAGGATCTTCTTTGCGCGCAGGAAGCCGCGGATGTCGGCGCGGAGGACGTCGGAGGACGGCGAGGAGTCGCCGGGGAAGACGTCGGTCGAGTCGGTGCGGAAGACCACGAAGCAGCTCTGGTCAGACGCGCCGCCCTCCACCGAAGGCCCGTTGCCCGCGGTCCCCGATCCGTTGACCGAGACGACGCGCACCGCCGTGTCCAGGCTGGCCAGCTTGCGCCGGTTGACCTCTCGCACACCGTAGAAGCGCACGACGCGGCGCATCGCCTTGACGTAGACGTCGCTGGTCGGAGTGCGATCGCGGCGATCGATGTTGGTGGCGTTGGAGGTGAAGGCGAGCACCTGGCTGGTGCGAAGCGACCACGAGGGATCGCTGCTGTCCGCGTTGCCGGGCACCCCGCGGTCAGAGGCGGAGGCCAGGAAGGTCAGTCCGACCAGACCCTTGTCGCTCGTGCGCTCGGCGCGCGGAACGCGCACGTAGACCTGCTTGACGCCCGGCTTGTTGCGCTTGGTCTTCAGATCGGCGAAGTTCGGGGTCTTCTTCGAGACCTTGCTCGCCTGGCCGAGGTTCGTCGCATCGGAGGTGAAGGCGATGCGCTCGCAGGTGCCGTCGACGGCGACGTCGTAGGTGTCGCCGTTGGACTGGGCGCCCGTCGAGGAGACCGAGACGCGCTGGAGCTGACCCGAGGCAAACCACCACACGAAGGCGTCGGCCTTGCCGTTGGTGTCGCCCGCGACGAGGTTCGACGCGCGCGAGACGAAGGCGACGCAGTTGGGCGGCGTGTTCTCCCCGCCCGACGGCGAGGAGCTCGCGTCGCCCGAGATCGCCGGCCCGAAGGACGGACCGTTGGCCGGCTGGCCGCCGGGGCCCTGGGAGATGATGCGCGTCGCGCCCGGCGCCCACGGCGTCGCGTCCTGGCCGTAGCCCGGAGCGCGCTCCATCACGAAGACGTCGGTCAGCCCGTTGCTATCGCCGCCGACGATGTTCGACGCGTCGGACTGAAAGGCCACCGCGCGGGCGATGCGCCCGTCCTGGGAGATCACGCCGTTGGTCGAGGGCCCGTTGGGCAGCCCGCCGTCGGCAGACCGCGAAAGAAGAAACGTGTCGTAGTAGCCCGTCCGGCTGGCAGCGCCGGCCGATGGGGCGACGGCGAGCAGCGCGGCGAGGGCGCACGCGGCGGCCGCGGGCAGGAAGCGAGGGCGAGGGAGGGCGTTCGCGAGAGTGGTCATGCCCTCCCATCGGACCGCCCATGAAGACGCTTCTACCGCCGTCCCCTGAGGTCCACCGAAC
The DNA here is from genome assembly GCA_038199375.1 of Solirubrobacterales bacterium. GTDB lineage: Bacteria > Actinomycetota > Thermoleophilia > Solirubrobacterales > Solirubrobacteraceae > JBBPZA01. The sequence continues at coordinate 13,758 of JBBPZA010000022.1, forward strand.
GTCCAGCGCTCCGTTCTCGGGAGTCAGCCGAACGTCCAGCCGGAGTTGCAAAGTGATCCGGTCGCCGGGTCCTTCCGTCGCCCACCCGGCGGCGACGCCGCTCGCTGCTACGCCGCGCGCTGGTCCTGATCCTCGAGGAACCGCTCGACCAGGCCGCGGACGACGACGGCCATCGAGAATCCGTTTCCGGCGCACCACTCCTTCAGGCGCCGGTACAGGGGCTCGGGGAAGCGCACCGGGACCATCTGCTGGTCTCCTCCGCCGCGTGAGACGTGGACCTTGGCGGTCGGGCCGGAAGGGAGGGGAGGGTCTGCGTGAAAGACCGAAGGCGGGGGAAACGCGCCCAGCAGGGCGCACGCCTGAAGGGCTCGGCCGAGCCTTCTAGCCGGCGGCGAGGGCAGGAGGCTCTCGAGCGCGGCGGTGACCTCCTCTTCGGAGAGACTCAACTCGTTCGCCGCCTCGGCACTCGTCCGGCCGTCCGCCATGGCCTCGAGCACCGACGCCGTGCGCTCCGAGACCTCGGGCCGCGAGGCGACGTCGCGAAATACCGCCCGAACGGAGTCATCTTGGATGCCCATCGCCTCCGCTACGCCCTCGACCGTTCCACCGCCGAGGAGCAACCGGACGGCCCGCGCCGCCCAGTCCTCGCCCTGGGGTCGCGGAGTCAACCTTGTCGCCGCAGCCGCCGAGGAGGCGACGCTCGGCTCCGCGCCGCCGCCGCCTCCAGGTGCCGCGGGCTCCATGACGCGCCCTACGAGATAGCCGAGCACGAGCCGCTGATCGGGCTCGGAAAGGCCGCCTATCGCCTCCACGAGCAGTCCGACTGCTCGTGCCCGATCAGCGCCTTCTCCAGGGGACTCAGCGATATCGCCAAAGATATCATGTGCGATACAAGCCCTCGCTCGCGACGTGCCGACGATCGAGACCTGCCTCTAGCCTGCCTCCGCCACGAGCAACCCCATCTGGGCGAGCCCTTCGAGGCTGCGCTCGAGGCCCTCGGCCAGATCTTTACCGGGCGGTGAGGCCCCCTGGCGCCGAAAATCCTCGACCTCCTGGAGAAGCGCCTCGCGGTTGCGTGTGCCGTCGAGCAGCGTGACGAGATGGCGGCCGAGCTCGTCCTCGATGCGAACGCTCCGGTGGCGAAGCGTCGTCATGTGGGAGCGCCGGCGGGCTTGAGCGCGGGCGAGCGCGCTGGCGACCGGCCGCTCGGCGAGCGTGGCGGTGAGCGCGGGGGGATGGACGTGCAGCTCCACCAGGTTCGCCGCGTAGGCGCGCAGGAGCGTGCCGCACAGCGGGGTCGTTGATCTCGGCGAGATCGTCGTGAAACAGAGCGGCATCGTCGCGCTCGGAGAGCTGCTGCGCCTGAGCGCGCATCGCCGTACCCAGCTCCTGCCTTTCGGAGAGGCCCTCCGCCAGGAGGGACAGCAGCGCCCGCGCCTGGTACAGCCGCTCGAAGGGATCATCGAACCGCGCGGCGTGGAAGCGCAGCATCTCCCGGAGGCTCTGACGCAGGGCGGAGCCCGGTCGCGCGTTGTAGCTGACGTAGCCGATCCCGGTTGCCGACAGGACCGGGCGCAGAGCGCGAGGAGCGAGTCGCGTACCTGGGGCGCCACCCATGAGTACACGCCGTGGGCGATGACGAAGTCGAACGGCCCGGACCGGTCGAAGCTCTCGATCGTCTCGGCACTCAGCGTGATGTTGCGCAGGGCGAGGTCGTCGGCGATCTGCATTCCCCGGGCGATCGCACCCTCCGCCGAGTCGACGCCCACGAACGTCGCGTCGGGGAGCGCGACCGCCATCGGAAGGAGGTTCTCGCCGTCGCCGCACCCGAGCTCCAGCACCCGGGCGGAGGAGATCGGCGCGGCCTCCACCCCGAAGAGGGCGCCCATGGTCGCCAGCCTGTCCGGGTGAGTCTGGGCGAAGGGGCGCCCCGGGTAGGCGACCGAGTCGTAAACGCAGCACGGCGACCGGAGTCGGCGCTTCCACAGCCCCGGTAGCTCCGACGCCGCCTGGCCGGTGGCAGCCGCGGCTGCCACCGGCTCACGGCTCGCGGCGGCGGTAGACGGGGTCGTCCACCGGCGCGCGCGCGTACGGGTCGCCCGCCCGCGGATCGTCCACGTAGCGGTCGGCCACCACGGCCGTCCGCGGGCCGCGGAGCGTCCAGATAAGCGACAAGACCAACCCGATGGCGCCGATCACGAGGAGGATCAGCCCGACGACCTGAAGGTCGATGCCTGCGACGTGCGCGGTGACGGCCCAGCGCAGGATGGCGCCCACGGCGATGAGAAACAGTGCGACTCCGATTGTCATTGGCCTTGTGTTCCCCCGCCAAGCGGACCGCCAAACCGTTCGTGGACGCTCGTCTGAGCCCTGCGGAGCGAAGACCGAGAGAGCGAACTACCTCTACGCGGCCGGTTCCTTGGAGGTGCCCCCGGCAGGACTCGAACCTGCGACCCGCGGCTTAGAAGGCCGCCG
>JBBPZA010000023.1:0-18846 GCA_038199375.1 Solirubrobacterales bacterium
CGCGCTCGGCCCGGTCCGCGGGCTCCTGGACCGCGCCGGTCTGGGGCCGGCCGCGGCGACGCTCGTCTTCGTCCCGATGGTCTGGGGCGGCGACGCGCCGGGGGTGTGCCGCCTTTTCCTCCTATGACGGGGATTTCTCGGCACACCCCACGAACCCGCCTCTCCCGCCCGGCCCACCCAACCCGAAGGCCTCGGCAATGAGCTCGTAGGAGCGGCGGCGAGCCTCGTGCTCGTGGGTGATGGTGAGCACGACCACCTCCTGCGCGCCGTACTCGGCCGCGATCCGCTCGAGACCCGTGCGCACGGTGGCGGGAGAGCCGACCACCGCCCTGCGGCGCGAGGGGGTCGAGGACCCGTCTTGCGCGTCGAGGTAGCGAAGGGCCTTGTCGACCGTCGGGACCTCGATCAGCTCACCCTGGCGGGCCAGTGCCGCGATCATCCGGCTGCTGGCGGCCAGCCGCTGCGCCGCCTCGTCGGTCTCGGCGCAGACTGCCTTGACCGACACGGCCGTCCGCGGAGCCGCCAGGCGCTCACCGGGCACGAAGAACTGCCGGTAGAGGTGGGTCATCTCGGCGCCGGCGGGGTTGATGAAGTCGCCGAAGGCGTAGGGCAGGCCGAGCCGGCCGGCCCACATGGCACTCTGCAGAGAGGAGCCCAGCAGCCAGGGCTCGGGACGGCCCGGGCGCCCTGGCAGCGGCGCGAGATCGGCGAAGCGCGCATCGGGCGGCGGACGATCCTCGAGGTAGGCGAGCACCTCGGCGAGCTGCTCTGGGAAGTCGTCGGGCGCCGGGGTGCGCCGATCGCGCTGGAGGGCATGGATCGTGACCGCGTGGTCGGTGCTCGCGGCGCGGCCCAGGCCGAGGTCGATCCGGTCGCCGAAGAGCCCGCTCAGCACGCTGAAGCTCTCGGCCACCTTGCGCGGGCTGTAGTGGGGGAGCATCACGCCGCCGCTGCCCACCCGGATGCGGGAGGTGACCGTCGCGATCGGGCCGATGAGGACCTCGGGGCTCGCGCTCGCCAGCGTCGGCGTGCCGTGGTGCTCGGCCACCCAGTAGCGGTGGTAGCCGAGGCCGTCGGCCAGCCGGGCGAGGTCGAGCGTGTCGCGGAGCGCTTGGGCGCCGCTCGATCCCTCCGAGATCGGCGACTGGTCGAGGACGCCGAGCGTCAGCGCAGGCGCATCAGCCCCCGCCAAGGAGCCGCCGCTTCTCGCGGATATAGTTCTCCTCGCTCACGGCGCCGGCGGCGTGCAGCTCGTTCAAGCGCTCCACGGCCGCGATGCGGGCGTAGTCGGGCGACGGTGCCCCGAGCTCTTGGGAGAGGGCCCGCGCGGCGGCGCCCAGCTCCGGTCCGGTCAGCTCGCCCATGTCCGCGGGTAGGCGACGCAGGTCGCCGTGCTGGTCGGTGTAGGCCATCTTTCCGCCGCCGGCCTCGCCCGGGCCCGTCCCGGAGGTGGCTTCTCGCCGCAGACGCGCGCGCGTGGCTTCCTGGTCGACTTCCCAGACCGGCGTCTGGTCAGGCTCGTCGGGATCCCTGCGGCTGCCTTCTCGGTCCTTGGCCATGTGACTCAGCTCCTAATCGAGGTCAGACGTTGGACAGCTCGCCGTGCCAGCCGGCATAGGCGATCAGCTCGTCTCGGTCGAGGAGAGGGATGCCGTAGTTCTCGGCCGCCAGCGCCGGGCTCTCCCTCCGCCTGCTCGCGAGCGGGTTCTCGCGGTCGAGCAGCGCCACCGGGCGAGCGTACTGGGCCCGGAATCCGCGCTCGCACTCGATGACCGTCCCCCAGCCCACGATCGCGCCCCAGACTGCCTCTGGGGCCGGCAGCTCGGGCTCCTCGGGAAGGCTGTAGAAGGCGGCGAAGCCGCAGCGGCAGTCGCGGTACGGAGCCTCGTGACCGCGCATCGCGAAGCACTTCGCGCCGCGGTCCTGGCCGACCGGCCACGGCTTGGGCACCGTCCGCGGGGCCACCATCGACAGGGCGGGGTTCGGAACGAAGCGCCCGGCGGTGAAGATTCCCGAGTAGAGCCCGCCCCGGCGGCACCCCCACCAGCGGAAGCCGGCCAGCGGCAGGGCGACCGGCTCGGGACTCATCGCTCGACCGGCTCGGGCTCCGCCGGGCGCGGCGCCGGCTCGGGCGCGGCCGGCGCCGGATCGGGCACTGGCACCTGGACCGGTGCGGGACGCTCAGTCTCCCGGATAGGCTCGCCGATGTCGCCCATTGACAGCCGGGATGCTACGACAGGACACGTGGCGTCCGGCCACCGACGTCCCTCGCGAATCGCGCGCGGTGTCGAGGTTGGACGACCGCCGCACCGGGAATACGTCCGGGGACCACTGCATCGAGAGGAGGACGGATGACCCACCATGAGCACGACCAGCCGCTCGAGGGCAAGCGCGCCGCCGTCGCCGTCGGCCCGCTCTACGAGGAGATCGAGGCCCTGTATCCGCTCTACCGCCTGCGCGAGGCCGGGGCGACGGTGGAGATCATCGGCTCCGAGGCCGGCACGACCCTTCCGGGCAAGCGGGGCGACGAGATCGAGACCGAGCGTGCGGCCCGCGACCTGTCGGGCGACGATCTCGACCTGCTCGTGATCGCGGGCGGCTACGGCCCCGACAAGCTGCGCCTCGACGAGGGCCTGCTCGGGCTCGTCCGCGAGCTCGACGGCCAGGGCAAGCCGATCGCCTTCATCTGCCACGGAGGCTGGGTTGCCGCCTCTGCCGACGTCGTCGGCGGGCGGCGCGTGACCGGCAACCCCGCCATCGAAGTCGACATGCGCAACGCCGGGGCCGAGTGGGAGGACGCCGAGGTGGTCGTCGACGGCCACCTCATCTCCTCCCGAAACCCGGATGACCTGCCGGCCTTCATGCGCGCGACCATCGAGGCGGCGGCGCACGCCACCGCCCCGGCATAGGATTGGCGCTTGGCCTCAGGACCGATCAAGATCGCGGTCGCGGGAGGGGGCTACGGCGCCAAGGTTCCCCTTCCCGCCTATTCCGAGCTCGACGAGTTCGAGCCGGTCGCCCTCTGGTCGCGGCGCGAGGAGCGTGCGCGCGAGCTGGCCGACGAGGCGGGGCTCGCCCTGGCGACCACGAGCTTCGAGGATCTGCTCGACCACCCCGGGCTCGAGGCGGTGCACATAGCCACACCGGTCACGATGCACGCCGACATGGCGATCGCGGCGGCGCGGCGGGGCCTCCACGTGCTCTGCGAGAAGCCGGTCGCCGGCAGTCTCGAGGAAGGGCGCCGGGTCGTCGACGCGGTCCGCGAAGCCGGCGTGGTGTGCGCGGTCAACTACGGGCGCCGCATGCAGGTGGCGCGCACGCGGCTGATCGAGCGTGTGCGCGAGGTCGTGGGGCGCGCCAGACTGGTCTCCATCTCGCTGGTGCACGACGATCACGCCCGCCCCGACTCCCGGACCTTCAGCTGGGTCAACGACGCGGAGCTGGGCGGCGGACGGATTCAGGCCTACGGCGTGCACGACCTCGACCTGCTGCTCTCCATGTTCGAGGTCGAGTCCGTCGCGGCCGCGACCGAGGTGCAGGTGCCCGAGCGCGATACCTCGGCTGGAGGTCAAGAGGCCGTGACCGCCGAGGATGCCTACGCGCTGGTCGGCCGCCTCCGCGGGGGAGGGCTCGCGCTGGTGAGCATGACGGCCACCGCGGTGCACGAACGGGCCGACCTCATCGAGGTCCACGGCGAGGAGGGCACCGTCCGCCTCGACGCCGAGCGCCGGCTGTGGTCGGGCCGCGCGGGAGAGGAGCTCTCCTGCGAGGGTCCGCTGGAGGCCAGCTCCAGCGATGCCTTCCGGCACGTGGCGCGGGCCTTCCACGCGGCCATCCGGGAGGGCGCCGAGCCCGACCCTTCGCTCGGCGAGGCGCTGCGGGTGCAGGCCCTCATCGACGCGATGCGCCGGGCCGACGCGGAGCGCCGCTGGGTCGACGTCGAAGCGGTCGACCCGTCCGGCCCATGAAGCGCGTCTACCTCGTGCGCCACGGCCAGACGGAGAGCTCGGCCAAGCACGCCTACTCCGGCCAGGCCGACATACCCCTGACCGAGCTCGGTCGCCGGCAGGCCCGGGAGGCCGGCGAGCAGCTGCGCGGTACCGGCGTCGACCGCGTCTACACCAGCCCGCTGGCGCGGGCCGCCGACACGGCGGAGGCGATCGCCCGGGCCACGGGAGCGACGCTCGAGGTCGAGCAGGGGCTGCTGGAGGTCGACTACGGGCCGCTCGAGGGGCTCGACCGCGACCGCGCACAGGAGCGCTTCGGCGAGGCGTTCCGTGCCTGGCGCGAGGATCCCTTCGGCTCGCCGGTGGACGGGATGGAGCGGCTGGAGGACGCGCTCGCCCGCGCACGCTCGGCGACCGACCACGCCCTCGCGGCGAGCGAGCGCCCGGTTCTGGTCGGCCATCAGGGAATCCTGCGGCTGGTGCTGATCGCGCTCGGGCGCGTCGAGCGGGCGGAGTACTTCGAGACCCGCCTGACCGAGGCCGAGCCGATCGAGGTCGACCTCGACTGACCGCGGCGGGGCGCGTCGAGCGCCTTGTGCGGTGACCGAGCGGCCGCGTCAATGAGCGTAGAAATCGACCCGGTAGCCGTCCGGATCGATCACCTGGACGCGTACGAACTTGCCGTCGTCCTGCCACTCCGCCTCTTCGACCCCCGCCGCCCGCAGCCGCTCGCGGGCGGCCCGCACCTGATCGGGCCCCGACGCCTGAAAGCCGAAGTGAACCTTGCCCAGGTCCGCCGGCGGCTGGCCCTGGCCGAGCGCCAGCATCCCACCCTCGGCAGAGCTCAGGATGAGCAGGTGATCGTCGTCGTGGATCCGCTCGGTCATCGCGAAGTGCTCCCCGTAGAACTCCGCGGAACGCCCGCGATCGCTCACGGTGAGTGCGACGTGATTGAGGCCCACGTAACCATGATCGCAGCCAGGCTGTCACGACGTGAAGGAGGCATTCCCTTCCTCGGTCCCGTTGAACGACGGACCCTCAGTCAGGAAGACTGCGCCCCGGGCTGGAGCAGTTCCAAGAGGGCCGCTCCCCGCTCTGCCGCATCGAGCAGGCCGTCCACCGCCTCGGCGTCCGCTCCCAGATGGACCACGAGGTTGGCGCCGAGGTAGAAGGTCACCCCGGCGAAGGCCAGCTCCCGCGCGGAGACGAGGCCGGTCACCGGCGAGTCGGCGAGTATCCGCTCGATGGACCGCTCGGCCATCGCGACCCACGGCTCCATGAGCTCCATGACGCGACGCCCCATCTCGGGCCGGGCGACGCTCCCCGACACCATCTCCGAGACCACCCGTATGTAGCCGCTGTCGAGATCCTCCCGGTAGATGTGTCGGAGGAGCTCCAAGAGCTCGCGCGGTGAGCAAACCTCATCCGCCGCCGCCCGAAAGCGCTCGAGCCGGGCCTCGCTCGACTCCTCCAGGGCAGCCAGGAGAAGCTCGTCGAGGCTGGGAAAGTAATAGAAGATGAGGCCCGGATTGACGCCCGCCCGCGCGGCGATCGTCCGCGCGCTCGTGCCCGTGAACCCTTCGGCCCGCAAGGTCTCGAGCACCGCCTCGATGAGCCTTCCTCGTGTGGATGTCGTCATGGTTGCATCGTGTTGACCGATCGTTTAAGGTGGAGCCTGAACGATCGTTCAAACCCTATCGTGAAATGATCTCCTACGAGCCCCCTTCTTCCACCGCCCCCATGTTCTCCCCTTTGCCGCCCCCTGTGCCCTGGCCGGCGCCGGTCCGTGCCTCCGACGCGGACCGCGAGCGTACGGTCGCGCTCCTGCACGATCACTGCATGGCGGGTCGCCTGACGCTGCAAGAGCTCGAGGCCAGGTGCGAGGAGGCATGGCGCGCCCAGTTCATCGACGGGCTCTGGGGTGCGATGCGCGAGCTTCCGGTGCCCATGCCCCAGCCTGGGCCCGTGCGCCAAGACGGAGCAGGCGCGGCGAGCGCGTCGCTGGCCCTCGGCGTGGTCGGTACCTGCGTCCTGCTGTTCTCCTTCGGACTGCTCTTCGTGCTCTCGCTGCCGGCCACCGTGGGCGCCTGGGTCGCAGGCCGCAGCGCCCGACGGCACGGGTCGGCCTCAGGCCCCTACCGGGGGCTCGCGCTGGCGGGCGAAGTCCTCGGTGTGGTGGGAACCATCCTCGGCTGCCTCGCGCTCACCGGCTGCGCGCTGATCGTCAGCTCCTTCTGACGACGGCAACGTTGGGGCAACGGTCGGGCGGGAGGCTGCGCCGCTCACAGCGACCGCGAACACGAAAGAGAGCACCATGAACGAAAAGGGACCCCCGCGCTGGCCGGTGCTGGGCGGCATCGTCTACGTGGTACTCGGCGTCCTCGGCACGGTTGTCGCAGGGACGACACCCGACTTCGTCGGCGACCCGGCCAAGATCGCCGCCTACTACAAGGAGGAGTACGGCTCGATCCTCGCGAGCGGTTCCATCTACCTTCTCGCCGGGTTCTTCCTGCTCTGGTTCGTCGCCGGCCTTCGGTCCGGGCTCGAGCGCGCCGACGGAGCCGGCTCGCCACTCGCCTCAGCCGCGCTGATCGGCGGCGGCGCGGGCACGGCGCTGATGATCGGCGGAGCGGCGATCGGCATGGTCGGCGGGCTCCGGGCCGAAGAGCAGGGCTCGATAGATCCCCAGGCCGCCGCGGTGCTCTACGACGTCAGCAGCGTGATGTTCGGGCTCGCGGCGCCGATGGCCTGGGCGGCGGCCGTGCTGGCGCCCGCGGTGGTCGCCCTGCGCTCGAGCGCGCTGCCCAGCTGGCTGGGCTGGGTCAGCATCCTGATGGGGATCGCGCTGTTGATCCCCCCGATCAACTTCTTCTCGATCATCGTGATGGGGCTCTGGGTCATAGCCGTGGCGATCTTGCTCTACATGCGCTCGGGGAGCGAGCAGGCCGGGACCCCGGTCGCGGCGTACCGCGCCGCGGCGTAGCCGATCGACGGCCCTAGGACCGGCCGAGCGTCAACCAGGGCGCTCGGCCGCCGACGGCCAGTAGACGGCCAGCTGCTCGGCGGCGGCGGCGATCCGCGCGATTCCGTGCGCCTCGGCCTCCTCGAGCGCGCGGTCGATCAGGGCCGAGCCGGCCTCCCCCCGCATCATCGTCAGCTGGCCCCTGTGCAGCATCGCGTCCGCTACGCCGGCGGCATGGCCCCATGTGCGGGCCAGCTCCTCGGCCAGGAGCAGGCTCCGCCCGGCCTCGTCCCAGCGGCCGAGCGTCACCTCCAGCGCCCCGAGGTGAAGCGCCACCGGTCCGTTGGTCACCGCCTGCTCGCCGATCGCGGCGTTGCGCCGCTCAAACGGAAGCAGCCGCTCGTGCAGCATCTCCGCCCGCTCGCGATCGCCGAGGTAGGAGCAGGCGAGCGCGGTCTGGGTCAGCCCAATGAGCAGGAACTCGTCCGGCTCGAAGGGAAACTCGTCGCGAGCGAGGAACTCGAAGCGCTCGCGAGCGCGGTCGACCTCTCCGACCTCCAGGTACATGAGCGCGAGCACCCCGTGCAGGGGCAGCGCCTGGGGCGCAGCGGCGACAACCGCCTCGACCTGGCCGATGGCCTGTTCATAGCGCCCTCGAATCCAGTCGTCGACGAAGCCGATCGAGGCGAAGCGTGCGGCGGCGGCCTCAGGCTCGGGCGCGGCGGCTATGGCCTCCGTGCGGATCTCCGCCGCCAGGTCGTGGCGACCCGCGAAGGTGGCGCGCCCGGCGCGCATCGCCGCCAGGTCGAGCTGATGCGTGACCGCTCGGGTCCGTGAGGCGATGCGTTCGAGCTCGTACAGCTCGCGGTCCATGGCGGCGATCTCGCCCAGCTCGAAGTGGGCCGCGGCCAAAAGCCGGTGGACTTCGAATGCGGCGGCCGGATCGTCGAGTCGGGTGGCGAGCTGGGTCGCTCGGCCGGCGGCGGCGATCGCCTTATCGAGGTCATGGGGGCCGCGCAGACCGGGCGAGATCCTTGCCCGCAGGGCCGTGAGCTCACCCGGCTCGTCGCCCAGGCGCTGCGCCATCGCCGAGGCCTCGCCCGCCAGCGCCCGGCGCTCATCGACCCCCAGCCCGGTGAGGCGGTGGGAGGCGAGCTCCGCGAGCAGGCGGACTCGCATCGGCGCGTCCGCCGCGGGCAGGAGGCGCTCCGCCTCGACCAGCAACGCGGACGCCTCCCGGGCGAAGTCCATCTGGTAGGCGTCGACCGCCACCGGGCCGCCCGTGGCGGCGAAGGCCAGGCCCGCGCGGGCAAGGCGCTCCTCGTCGCCGGCATCGCGCGCCATGGCCCCGGCGCGCCGAGCCGCCTCGCGGGCCGCCTCTAGCCGGCCGGCCTGAGTCTCGCTTCGCGCCAGGGCCAGAAGCAGCTCGAGCTGAGGGGTGGGGGCGAGCCGGGTAGCGCCGACCTCGAGCGCGCGGCGATAGTGGACCGCGGCCTCGGCGTAGGAGAGCCGCGCTGCCGCGCGCGCTGCCGCTTCCCGCGAGTAGCGGACCACCTTGTCGGCGTCGCCGCGCGGACCGGCCGCGGCCCAGTGATGGGCCAGGCGCGCGGGGTCGGGCTCGGCGGCCTGCTCGAGCGCGGCGGCGACCCGGCGGTGGGTCTCCTGCCGGTGTGCGCCGAGCTGGTCGTCGTAGAGCGCGTGTCGCACCAGAGCGTGGACGAAGGTGAACCGCTCCGGATCGTCGACCACCTCCTCGATCACGCCGGCGCCACGAGCGCCCTCCAGGTGTCCGAGAAGGGTTCCGGCATCGCTCTCGGTGACCCGGGCGAGGGTCTCGAGCTCGAACTCGTGACCGATCACGGCGGCGCTCGAGAGCGCCTTTCGTGCGGGATCGTCGAGGCGGGCGGCACGCCGGCCGACCAGCTCGCGCACGGCCCGCGGCACCTCGTCGGGCCGCTCGGCGGGCCGCCAGCGCGCGAGATCGACGCCCGAGTCCATGGCGTGACGGACGAGCTGCGTCGCGTAGAGGGGGTTTCCCCCCGTGGCTCGGTGGAGCGCCTGCGCCGTCTCGGGGCTCGTGCCCATGCCGGTCGCCGCCTCCAAGAGCTCGCTCAATCCGTGCGGGTCGAGGCCAGAGAGCCGCAGCACGCGCCCGTCGGCGCGCAGGCGGTCGGCGCGCTCGAGGATTGGATGGCCCTCTGAGAGATCCTCCGTCCGGTAGCTGGCGAGGATCGCGACGCGCTCGCCGCCGGCCTCGCCGAGGTGACGGATCAGCCCCAACGTCGCGGCGCTCGCACCGTGGAGATCGTCGATCGCGAGGAGAAGCGGACGCTCCGCGGCGAGCGCGTCCAGCAGCCTGGCGGCGGCGCGGCGAAGCCGCCAGGCGGCCGTGCCGGGGTCGGCCGGCTGCACGGAGGAGGGCTCCCGGTCGAGGGACAGCTTGGGGAGGAGGGGGGCGACGGCGGCTCCCGCGTCACGGGCCAAGTCCTCGAGCTCCGCCGGCCCCCTGGCCTCCTCGGCGCCCTCGAGGGCCTCCACGACGGGCTCGTAGGGGATCGCGCCGTCCGGCTGGCAACGCCCGTAGAGCACGGCCCAGCCGTCGGAGTGCAGCTCCTGCGCAATCGCAGCGATCAGCCTGGTCTTCCCGATGCCCGCCTCGCCCTCGATCAGCGTCTCTCCCACGGAGCGAATGCTGCGGCGAAGCCAGGCGAGCTCTCCCGACCGCCCGGCGAGCGGAGCGGCGACCAGCCTGCGCGGGAGCCGCCAGCCGCCGGGGCGCGTACCCCCGCCACGATTCCGCGGCCGGTCGACGCGGTCGAGCACCGCCCTGTGCAGCTCGCGCAGCTCCGGCCCGGGGAGGACGCCCAGCTCCTCCCGGAAGAGCGTCCGGGCCCCGTCGTAGGCCCGGAGCGCCTCGGCGATCTCCTCCTGCTCGAGCAGGCTGCGAACCAGCAGCCGGTGGCCTCCCTCGCGGAAGGGCGCGCGCTCGACGAGGGAGCGTGCCGCCAGCTCGGCCACGGAGGCATCGGGACGGTCGAGCTCGAGCGCCGCGCCGGCGGTCAGCTCGAGTGCGCGCAGCGCGGCGTCGGCGAGCCTGCGCGCCTCGACGTCTATCCAGTCTGCGTCGAGGCCGGGGAGGAGCGGGCGCTCGAGTACCCGCGCGGCCGTCCGTGCCGCCTCGAGGCAAGCCTCCCACGACCGCTGCCGGAACGCTGCCTCCGCTCGCGCCAGCGACGCGCACGCCTCCTCCACGTCGATCGTGGCGTGGTCGGGAAGCAGAAGCCGCAGCTCGGCGGTGCCGGCGAGCACGCCGGGGTGCAGGGCCGCCCGCAGGCGGGAGAGATGGGCGCGCAGCGACGCGCCGGGGTCGGGCGGCGGCTCGTCGTCCCACAAGGCATGCACGAGCTCATGACGCGGCACTGCGCGACCGCGATTGAGCACGAGGTAGCCGAGCAGCATCCGTCCGTGCCGACCGCGCAGGACGCCCTCTTGACGCTCGCCGCCGATCTCCAGCCGGAGCTCCCCGCACAGCATCAGCCTCCAGGCCGCCCGCCCCATAGTGCCGGAGTCTGGCGCGTTTGGGCTTGTGAGGCGCGACAGCTCGAGCCGGGCCGGCGGTCGAGCGTCGAGCGAGTGACCGAGCGGAGGGTGGGTAGGATGCCGGAGGAGCGGGGCCTCTACCCGAAGATGCGAGTCGGCGACCAGCTCGCCTACCTGGCCGAGCTTCACGGGCTCGAGCGCGCGCGGGCCGTCGAGAGCTCGGCCCGGTGGTGCGAGCGCATGGGCGTGGCCGAACGGGTCGGCGACAAGGTGGAGGAGCTCTCGCTCGGAAACCAGCAGCGCGTCCAGCTCGCCGCCGCGCTGGTCGGAGATCCCGAGCTGCTGGTGCTCGACGAGCCCTTCAGCGGCCTGGACCCGGTGGGTGTCGACGTGCTCAGCGACGTGCTGCGCGAAGAGGCCTCGCGCAAGGACGTGCCGGTGATCTTCTCTTCGCACCAGCTCGAGCTCGTCGAGCGGCTGTGCGACGCCGTGGCGATCGTCAAGGGAGGCCGGCTGATAGCGACGGGAAAGGTCGAGGAGCTGCGCAGGCGCGAGGGCGGGCGTCGCTGGCGGGTCGAGCTCGAGGAGCCCGACGACTCGTGGGCGGCGGACATGGACGGCGTCCGCAGCTCTGGAAGCGGCGTGTTCGAGCTCTCAGAGGAGGCCGACTCGCAGGCCCTGCTCGACGCCCCCTGTTGCCCTGGGAGCGATGCCACCGTATCGTCGTGCAACGCCAGCGCGACGAACGGAGGGCAAAGAGATGGGCCGCAACCTCGCGAGCTTCCTGACCGAGACCGCCGAGCGCCACGGCGACCGGCCGGCGCTCAAGCTCGACGACGCGGTCGTCACCTACGAGCAGCTCGACGAGGGAAGCGCGCGGGCGGCGGCGCTGCTGCGCTCTAGGGGCTTTGAGCCGGGCGACCGAGTCGGAGTCATGCTGCCCAACGTCCCCTACTTCGCGCTGGCCTACTACGGCGTTCTGCGCGCGGGTGGCGTCGTCGTGCCGATGAACGTGCTGCTCAAGGATCGCGAGGTGGGCTTCTACCTCGAGGACTCCGGCGCGAAGCTCGTGCTCGCCTGGAAGGACTTCGCGGTGAGCGCGCAGGACGCCGGCGCCGAGGTCGTCGAGGTCGCACCCGGGGAGTTCGAGCAGCTGCTCGCCGGGCACGAGCCCGAGCGCGAGGTCGCCGCCACCGACGCCGACGACACCGCGGTGATCCTCTACACCTCCGGGACCACCGGCAAGCCGAAGGGCGCCGAGCTCACCCACGACAACCTGGCCCGCAATGTCGAGGTCGTGGCCAAGACGCTGATCGAGATCAGCGAGGAGGACGTGCTGCTGGGCGCCCTGCCGCTGTTTCACTCCTTCGGGCAGACCTGCGGCCTGAACACGAGCGTCTACACGGGCGCCTGCCTGACGATGATTCCCCACTTCGAGCCCGGCAAGGCGCTCGAGATCGTCGAGCGCGACGAGGTCACCGTCTTCGAAGGCGTTCCGACCATGTACACCGCGCTCCTGCACGCCGGCGACCGCGACCGCTATGACACCTCGACGCTGCGGCTGTGCGTCTCGGGCGGCTCGGCGATGCCCGTCGAGGTCATGCGGGGCTTCGAGGAGGCGTTCGGGTGCAAGGTGCTCGAGGGCTACGGCCTGTCGGAGACCTCGCCGGTCGCGTCCTTCAACCATCCCGACCGCGAGCGCAAGCCGGGCTCGATCGGCACGCCGATCGAGGGCGTCGAGATGAAGGTGGTCGACGACGACGGCGCAGAAGTCGACCAGGGAGAGGTAGGCGAGATCGCCATCCGGGGCCACAACGTGATGAAGGGCTACTGGCAGCGCGACGACGCGACGCGCGAGGCCGTCAAGGACGGCTGGTTCTACACCGGCGACATGGGCAAGACCGACGAGGACGGCTACTTCTCGATCGTCGATCGCAAGAAGGAGCTGATCATCCGCGGCGGCTACAACGTCTACCCGCGTGAGGTCGAGGAGGTTCTCTACGAGCATCCCGCGGTCGAGGCGGCGGCGGTCATCGGGATGCCCGACGAGAGGATGGGCGAGGAGGTCGGGGCCGCTGTCGTCCTCAAGAAGGGCGAGCAGATCGGCGAGGACGAACTGCGCGACTTCGTCAAGGCTGAGGTCGCCGCCTACAAGTACCCGCGGCGGATCTGGTTCGTTGACGATCTCCCCAAGGGCCCGACGGGGAAGATCCTCAAGCGCGAGATCGAG
This sequence comes from Solirubrobacterales bacterium, assembly GCA_038199375.1. Lineage (GTDB taxonomy): Bacteria > Actinomycetota > Thermoleophilia > Solirubrobacterales > Solirubrobacteraceae > JBBPZA01. The sequence continues at coordinate 12,680 of JBBPZA010000023.1, forward strand.
GCACCCGAGCCGCGCGCCGCCACGCGGCAGGAATGAGGAAAGCGGCCCGAAGCTCGCCGAGCCGCGGGCGCTCAGCGCCGTATCGGCAGGGTCCGAGCGGCGGCCGGCGAAGGAAATCCGTGCGTGCTGCGCGCTCCGAGTCATGCCGGCCAAGGGAATCCGCGCGTCGTGCGGGATTCGAGCGATCGTGCCGGCCCGGGTCGTCCCGACTCGCCTCTACGCTCGCCCCCGATGCGGTGGATCGTCGCCGGGTGCGCCGCCGGGGCGCTGCTCTCCCTCCTCTTCCTTCCCTCCGCTCCCCTGCACGATCAGTGGGCGTGGCTCGTGTGGGGTCGGGAGGTCGCCCATCTCCAGCTGGATCTCGGGGCCGGGCCGGCGTGGAAGCCGCTGCCGGTGACGATCACGGCGCTGCTGTCCCCCCTGGGAGACGCGGCGCCCGAGCTCTGGCTCGCGGTCGCACGCTTCGGGGGCTTTCTCGCGCTCGCCTTCGGGTTTCGCCTCGCCGCGCGGATCGCCGGATGGCCGGCGGGTGCCGTCGCGGTGATCGTGCTGCTCTCGACCTGGCTGCTCAGCGTCTCGCTCGGGATCGCGGAGGGCCTGATGGTCGGCCTGCTGCTGTGGGCGATCGACCGCCACCTGGACGGCCACCGCGGCCACGCCCTGCTGCTCGCCTTCGCCGCGACCCTCATCCGCCCCGAGGTGTGGCCGTTCCTCGCGCTCTACGCCGGGGTGCTCCTCCTCCGCGAGCCTCGGCTTCGCGTCGGAGCGATCGTGCTCCTCGTTCTCGCCCCCGTGCTCTGGCTGGCCCCGGACCTCCTGTCGGGAGATGCGATGCGGTCCTCGCAGCAGGCGCAGGGGATCGCCGGATCGACTGCCGACCCGGGCGTGATCGTCAGGCGCGCGCTCGCCCTCCTGCCTTGGCCGGTCCACCTCGCCGCGCTCGCGGGCGTGGTCGAGGCCGTGCGCCGGCGCCATCCGACGGCGGTGCTGCTGGCGGCCGCGGCGGCGGGATGGGTGGCGGTGGAGGTCGGGCTGTCGCTGGTCGCGGGCTACCAGGGCGTCGCCCGCTTCCTCTATCCCACCCTCGCGCTCGAGGCGGTGCTCGCCGGCGTCGGCGTCGCGTGGACTACGCAGGTCCTCGCGCGGCCCCTGAGCGCCCGGGTAGGCCGCCCTCGGATCACGGGGGCGCGGGCGCTTTCCGTCGGCGCGATCGCGGTCGTGCTCGTGCCCCTCGCCGCCTGGCGCCTCGAGCGCCTCTCCTCCGAGCTTGCGCCGACCACGGCGCGGGCCGGGTTCTACGCTCAGCTCGGCGACGCCGTCGAGCGGGCGGGCGGCGCCGAGCGGCTGCGCGGCTGCGGCGTGCCCTTCTCCTCGACCGCACAGGCCCCGGCGGTGGCGTGGAAGCTCGACGTCCCGATTGCCCGCGTGCGCTCGCGAGCGCGCTCTCCGGGCTTCGTGCTTCGCGTGGCGCCCGACCAGCGGGCCCGGATCGAGAGCAGTGTCCTGCCCGTCCAGACCGTCACCCTGCGGGCCGCACGCTTTCCGCGCACGGCGAATGCAGGCGCGTGGGAGGTCCGCGAGAGCTGCTCGGGTCAACTCGCGCAGCGGCGCTGAGTCTCTCACGAGCTGCCCCTGCCGCGCTCGCACGGCCAACACCGCCGCGCGGGCAGGGTCACGCCAACCTGCCCCTCGCGGGCAGCGGCGGGCTCGCGGTCGTCAGGCCGCCCGTCCGCCGTGCCGGCGACGACGCGGACGGGCACCGGCGGTCACGCTTTCGAGTATTCCGCGTCGAGGCGGCGTGCGGCGATCGCCACCGCGGCCGGGTTGCCGTCGACGAGCACGAAGCGGCGCCCGAGCTCCCTGCTCACGGCGCCCAGCGTTCCCGAGCCCGCGAAGAAGTCCAGGCACCAGCCCCCCGGACGCGACGAGGCCGCCACCATGCGGCGGACGACCCCCTCGGGCTTCTGGGTCGGATAGCCGGTCTTCTCGCGGCCGTTCGTCGGTACGATCGTGTGCCACCACACCGAGGTCGGCAGCTTCCCGCGCGCGGCCTTCTCGGCGGTCACCAGGCCGGGTGCCATGTAGGGCTCGCGGTCCACCGCGTCGGCGTCGAAATGGTAGGCCTCGCGGTCGCGGACGTAGACCAGGATGGTGTCGTGCTTGGCCGGCCAGCGGCGCTTGGTCTTGGCGCCGTAGTCGTAGGCCCAGATGATCTCGTTGAGAAAGCACTCGCGCCCGAAGATCTCGTCGAGCAGCAGCTTGAGGTAGTGGGCCTCGCGGTGGTCCGAGTGGAGGTAGAGCGTCCCGTGGCGCGCGAGCAGCTCGCGGGCGCGCACCAGCCTGGGCTCGAGGAAGGCGAGGTAGTCGGCGTAGTCGTCGTCGTAGGCCAGCGCGGAGAGGAGGCGCGAGCGGTAGCGGCGCCCGCCGTAGCCCGTGCGGTCCCCGCCCTCGTCGTCGCGGACGACCGAGAGCGTCCTGCGGCTCTGCGAGCGGCCGGTGTTGAACGGCGGGTCGATGTAGATCAGGTCGAAGGCTCCCGACGGCAGGAGCGGGAGGACCGCCGCGTTGTCGGCCTCCACGATCAGGTCGTCCTCGAGCTCCAGCGGCCCTTCGAGCTGCGCTTCGCGGAGCACGCGCATGAGTCCGAAGCTACCGACGCACCCGGCGGCGGCGGGCCCGCGCGACGGTAGCCTGAGGGTCCGTGCTCCTCAACTCCGCCAAGCAAGGGCCGCGGCGGCGGCCCGCCCTTTCGCCCGCGGCGTGGGTGCTGCTGGCCATCGCCGTGGGCTTCACGCTGTTCGTCGTCGTCAAGGTCGCGACCGACGACGGGAGGCGGGCGTTCGCGCCCGGGGTCGCCGAGGCGCCCGAGCAACTCGCTCCGGGCGTCCCGAAGGGCGGGCAGGGCGAGCGCTCCGAGAAGGCCTTCGACCCGCTCGCCTTCGACCCCGACGCCGTCGAGGACCTCGAGCGGCGCGCCGCCGCCGCCTTCTCCCATCCGCTCTACGTCCTGACCCAGGGCGGAGCGACCGCCGGAGCGCCGCGCACCGCTCGCTGGCGCAGGAAGGTCGAGGCCGCGGCACAGGGGTCGGGCTTCGATCCCGACGTCGTCGAGGCGATCGTCTTCCTGGAGTCCAGCGGACGACCCGACGTCTACGCGCTGGGCGACGTCGAGAATGCCTCCGGGCTCACGCAGATCGTCGCCGGCACGGGCCAGGGCCTGCTCGCGATGCGCGTCGACGTCGGCCAGAGCCGCTCGCTGACCAAGCGCATCGCCAGGGCCGAGTCGAAGGGGAAGGCGCGGACCGCCGCGCGGTTGAAGACGAAGCGGCGCCGCGTCGACGAGCGCTTCGACCCCCGCAAGGCGCTCGCGGGCACGATCCGCTACCTCACCGCGGCGCGCAAGGTCTTCGGCCGCGAGGACCTCGCCGTCGTCTCCTACCACATGGGGATCGGCAACCTCGAAGGCGCGATCCGCGACTACGCCGACGACCGGACGACGCCCGTCAAGGAGCTCGTCGCCGACAAGGACATCAGCTACGCGCGGCTCTTCTTCGACACCTCCCCGCTTCGCGACGCCGACGCCTACGCGACGCTCACCGGGCTCAGCGACGACTCGATCACCTACTACTGGCGCATCCTCGCGGCCAAGGAGATCATGCGCCTCTACCGCGACGAGCCCGACCGCCTGGCCCGGCTGCAGGACCTCCAGGACAACAAGGCTTCGGCCGAAGAGGTCCTCCAACCGCCCGGAAGCACCGAGCGCTTCAGGGAGCCCGGCGACATCCTGGCCGCGATCGACGACGAGAAGCTGCGCCCGCTGCCCACCAGGGGCACGCGCAAGCTCGGGTTCGTCCTCGATCGCCAGATGGGAGAGCTGGCCAAGCGCCTCGAGCAGAAGCCGAGCACCTATCGGGCGCTGCGGCCCGAGGCCCTCGCGCTGCTCGTCTACCTCTCGGCGGGAATGAAGGCGATCGCTCCGCGGTCGATTCCGCTGCGGGTGACCAGCACGGTCCGCGACGTGCGCTACCAGGGTCTCCTGCTCAAGCGCGTGGCCGAGGCGACCTCGGGCTATTCCCTGCACACCACGGGCTATGCCTTCGACGTCCTGCGCGACTACCGCGACAAGCGCCAGGCCGACGCCTTCCAGTTCATGCTCGACCGCCTGGAGGCGCTCGACCTCATCGCGTGGATCCGCGAGCCGGCGGCGATCCACATCACGGTCTCCGACAAGGCCGGGGCGCTCGTGGGACTGCTCGACCGGCTGCCCGCGGACGGAGGCTGAGCGGGAGTCGGCGGACCGGTGGGCAGGGCACTCCGGGCCCTGCCCACCCGCGAACGGTCAGCCGACGATGAACTTGGTCTTCTTCAACGCCTTGAGGATCGTGCCCTTGGAGAGGGGCGTGTCGAAGGGGCCGTCAGGGGTGATGCCGTCCTTCTTGCTCTTGAGCTCGTTGCCGGCCACGAGCGAGACAGCGGCCGCGTGCCGAGCCTCGATGGTGACGATGGTCGCCGCCGTGGCAAGGATGGCCGGGGTCTGGATCTTGCCCGCCTGGCCGAGGTAGGCGTGGACGCCGGTGTTCTCGAGCTCGAGCGCCGTCTCGAGGAACTTCTTCTTATCCGACGTGGTGTCCCTGAAGTCGAACTTCGGCTTCTTGACGGCCTTGGACCCCAGGACGCCCTTCAGGGTCTTGACGTGGGTGTTCTCGTGCGAGGACAGCAGCTCGGCGAGCGACTGGGTGTCCCCGCCAAGATCGTTCTTCACCGCCTCGGTGTAGAACGCCGCCTCGAGGTACTCCAGCGTGAGGGCGAAGTTCAGGATGTGGACGTCGCCCCAGGGCAGGCCCTGCCCCAGCGCGAGATTGGGCACCGCGCCCATGAACGCGCCGCCGGCCAGCAGTGCGCCGCCGGTGACGCCGGCCTTGCGCAGGAACGCAGCGCGGGTGTCGCCGTCGACAGCCGCGCCCGTCTCCTGAATGGCGCCATCGACGTCGAGGTCGGCCAGGGGCGGAAGCCCCGAAGCGTTTGAATGCGACATGTATTGCTCCTTCTACGGTCAGGTTTCGCCGACACCCCCGACTGGGAGCGTTCGACGCCTCAAGGCGTGGATTGCGCGGTTTGCGGTCAATCGGATCACTTCGCGTAGAGTTCGCCCCGATGTCCGTTGAGCCGCGCACAGAGGACGACGAGCTCCTTCACTGCATCGTCGAGATCCCGAAGGGGAGCCGGAACAAGTACGAGTGGGACGAGCGACTGGGCGCCATCAAGCTCGACCGCTTCCTGTTCAGCTCGCTCGTCTACCCGACCGACTACGGCTACATCCCCAAGACGCTGGCAGACGACGGCGACGCCCTGGACGTGATGGTCATCGTCTCCGAGGCCACCTTCCCGGGGTGCGTGATCCTGGTCAAGCCCATCGCTCTGTTCAAGATGCGCGACGAGGAAGGCGAGGACATGAAGCTCCTCTGCGTCCCGATCACCGACCCCAACTGGAACCACTTCGAGACCCTCGAGGACGTGCCCGAGCAGCTGCGCGACGAGATCGAGTGGTTCTTCTCGATGTACAAGAACCCCGAGGGAAAGACGGTCGAGGTTGACGGGTGGGCCTCCAAGGAGGAGGCCTGGAAGGCCCTCGAGGAGAGCCGCGAGCGTTGGTGCGAGCGCGACGAGGAGCGAAAGGGCGAGGAGCAGGCCGCCCAGGGCTGACGGGGGCGGTGGGCAGCCCGGCGGCTGCTGAGCCCTACCGCCCCTCCGCGGCGCCCCCCTCGGCCCCCGGCGCCCCCGCGGGCAGCCGCGTCGCCTCCTCCCCCTCGCCGAGCTTGGGCTCAGAGTGCGCGGCGCGCAGCTCGTAGCCGGCGCGGCGGCTCTCGTCGATCTCCAGCAGTACGCGGTCGGCCTTGAGCGCCCGGACGATCGCCTCGGCGAGTCGGCGCGGTAGGAGCGAGGTGACCTTGCTGATCGCTCCCACGGACTTGGGCACGAAGACGTCGAAGCGCGGGACCCTGAGTGCCTCGACGATCGCCGCGGCAACGTCCTCGGGCTGCTGCGTCTTGAGGCCGCGCGCCGCCTTCAGGCCGGAGGTGAGCTCGGTGTTGACCAGTACGGGCATGACGCACGAGACCTCGATCTGACTGCCGGCCACCTTGAGCTCGCCGCGGACCGCCTCGGAG
>JBBPZA010000024.1:0-47878 GCA_038199375.1 Solirubrobacterales bacterium
CGCATCGTCTCCCCTCAGCAGGCCCCCGAGCTCCATGCGATCGTCGACCGGCTCTGCTTCCAGTCAGACATGCCCAAGCCGCGGGTGGCGGTGGCCGACAACCCCTTGCCCAACGCCTTCGCTCTCGGGCGCTCGCGCAAGGGCGCGGTCGTGTGCGTGACCACCGGGATCATGCACCTCCTGCCGCCCTCGGAGCTCGAGGGAGTCGTGGCCCACGAGCTCAGTCACGTGCGCAATCGCGACGTGCTCGTCATGACCATCGTGAGCTTCTTCATCAGCGTCGCGCTCCTGCTGATGTCGCTCCTGCAGATCAGCTTCCGGCTGTTTCTCGCCTTCGCGGCGGTCGGCGCGGTCTTCTGGGCGGTGGGAACGATGCTCATGCTCGCGCTCTCGCGCCACCGCGAGTTCGTCGCCGATCGCGACGCGGCGCTGGTCACCGGGAGGCCCGCGGCGCTCGCGGCCGCCCTGCAGCGTGTGCGCGACGGCGTCGCCGGAATCCCCAACGACGACCTGCGGGCGGTCGCGACGCTGAACGCGTTCTTCATCATCCCGACGAGCGTCAAGCGCGGCGCGCTCGGCTTCTTCTCGACCCATCCCCCACTCGAGGCGCGGATCGAGCGGCTGGTCGCGCTGGAGGCGCAGATCCAGGGTCGCTGATACGGAGCCGAGCCCGCAGAGCCGGGCCTCTCGCCGTGGAGGCCGGCGCCACGGGCGTCATCCGCTCTCCTCCTCGTCCAGGCTGACCAGGCGCCGCTCGAGCGCCCAGCGGCTGAGCTCGTGTCGGCTCGAGAGCTGGAGCTTTCGCAGGACCGCCGAGACATGGGCCTCGACCGTCTTCGCGCTGATTCCCAGCCGGTGGGCGATCTCCTTGTACATGTAGCCGCGGGCGATCAGGCGCAGGACCTCGCGCTCACGATCGGTGAGCTGGTCGAGCTCTGGATCGGCGGTGGCGACGCCCGCGGGCCCGCCGGCGAAGGCGTCGAGCACGAATCCGGCGAGGCGCGGCGAGAAGACCGCGTCTCCCTCGGCGACCCTTCGCACCGCGTCGATGAGCTCGGGTCCCGAGATCGTCTTGGTCACATAGCCGCGGGCGCCGGCTCGGATGACGCTGATGACGTCGTCGGGCGCGTCGGAGACGCTGAGGGCGAGGAAGCGAACGCCGGGGGCCGTTCCAGCCACGCGGCGGATCACCTCGACTCCTCCTCCGCCGGGCATGTGCACGTCGAGCAGGACCACGTCGGGCGCCTCGCGGCCGATGAGCTCGACCGCCTCCTCGACCGTTCCCGCGTCTCCCACCACCTCGACCTGCTCCCCCAGCTCGGCGCGCACCCCGGCGCGGAACAGTCCGTGGTCGTCGACGAGCACGACCCTGGTCACGACTCGAGCTCCATCGTCAGCTCGACTTCCGTGCCCTGGCCGGGAGCGGACTCCACGTGGGCGCGCCCGTCGTGGCGCTCCATGCGGCCGACGATCGACTCGCGCAGCCCGCGGCGGTCGGCAGGGACGCGCTCGGGATCGAAGCCCGTCCCGCGGTCGCGGACGAAGACCTGGACGCTTGCGCCCGCGACCTCGGCGTAGAGGTCGACCTTCTCGGCGCCGGAGAAGCGCGCCGCGTTGGCCATCGCCTCCCGCGCCGCTCCGATCAGCGCCCGCAGGCGATCGTCGAGCGGACGGTCCCCGACGGAGACGACCTCGACCTCGACGCCGTGCAGCTCTTCGATCTCCTGGGCGGCGGCGGACAGCGCTGCGGCGAGCGAGACCTCCGCGGCCGCCGGGGCGACCCCGGCGAGCCACTGGCGCAGCTCACGCTCCTGCCGGCGGGCGAGGGTTCCGACCGTGCGCGCGTCGCCCGCTCGGCGCTGGATGAGCGCGAGGGTCTGGAGGACCGAGTCGTGCAGGTGGGCGGCAACCTCGGCGCGCTCCTGCGAGCGGATGCGCTCGGCACGCTCGGCCGCGAGCGCGCGCGCCTGCCGGGTCATCCAAGGGCCGAAGACGAGCCCGAGGACGACGACCACCACCACGATCCCCACGAGCGCCTCGCGCAGGGCGGCGAGGGTTCCCGTGGCCTCGAGGAACACGACTGCGGCGCCGACGATCAGCATCGCTCCGAGCAGGCCGCCCGGGAGGGATGCGGCCTGGGTGTCGCCGGTGGTGGTGGGCGACTCGGCGGCACCGCCATCGGTGACCGCGGAGGCTCCCGTTCCCCACAGCTGCCGGGCGACGAGCGCGAGCCCCGACGAGGCGAGCACGAGTGGCCACACGACCGCGTCCCCGGGCCAGAAGCCGAGCTGGCGGAGGAGAAGGAGCCCGGCAAGGACGAGCAGTCCGATGCCGGCGGCCTCCCTCCAGGCTCCGGCGACCAGCGCGCGCATGCCGGCGGCGCCGGCCTTGAGGCGAGTCGTGTCCCCCGGCTCCGATGGGACGGCGGCGGGGACGATCGCCCACGCCGCGACGTAGAGCGCCACGCCCAACCCGCCGAAGCCCGCGAGCACCACGAAGCCGACACGGAAGAGCAGCGGGTCGGCGGCGAAGTAGTCAGCCAGCCCGGCGCACACCCCGCCCGCGTATCCGCGCGACGGGAGGCGAGTCAGGCGCGGTGGGCGGCCGGACGCGCGTGGTGCGGCCGCCCCCGGCGGGGCGGCGAGCGGATCTGCGCTCATGGGGAGCACCATGTTCTCAAGCGCCTCTGCCCGGAGGGCGTCCGCGGCGGCGGCGCTCAGGCCGCGCGGCGCCGCCGCAGCCCGCTGGCCAGCAGTACGGCGCCGGCGGCAGCGAGCAGTGCCGGCCACAGGTAGCTCAGGCTCAGATCGAGCACGTCCTCGGACTCGAGCACGAGCAGGACCCCGAGCGCGATCAGCGCGATCCCCGCGACCAGTGCGGTGAGGTCGGGCCGGCGCGCGAGGGCTGGGGACTCCGGCGTAGCGGGAGGCTCCCGGACCGCCGAGGTGTGGTCCTCATGCGATGCCGTGGTGTGGTCCTCGTGCGATGCCATAGCGGGATCCTCGGGATCTGGGTCGTGAGGCGTGATCGGATCGTCAGGAGCCATGGAGGAACCCTCCCATCGTCGGCCGACCGGCGGCGAGGGGGCCGCCGTTCCGGCCTCCCCCCCGATCGCGATCGAACCCGTCCGGGCTCGGGGCGTCGGACGCGCGGTACACGCGGACCTCGCCTACACCCACTTCGGCGTCGACGAGCACGCGGCGAGCGCCCGCCGCGAGCGGTCCGGCGTCGGCGACGGTGCGCTCCACGTCCGAGCCTTCTCGCTCGCGTCCGAGAAGGCGCAGCTCACCGATGCGGGCGCTGCCGGTCGCCTCGATCCGGATGTCGTCGGGCACGACGACGGTGAGCTCGCCGACACCCAGCGAGGTGTCGATCCGCGTCGTTCCCTGCGGAAACTCGGTCGCCCGAAGGTCCACCCACAGGCGCCCGACGCCCAGTCGGTAACGGTCCGGAACGGTCGATGCGCTCGCAGGGCGGTAGATGCGCTCCCCCATGCCGCCGTCGAGATTGACGTCCACCGCCATGACCACGCCGAGCACCGCAGCGGTCGCCAGGCCGATCCCGACGAGGGTCGGGGAACCGCCCCACCACGCGCCGACGACGAGCGCGGCGCCCATGACGATGACGCTCGCGGCGACGAAGGTCTCCGCCGCGAGGTCGAGGACGCCGGTGGCCACCAGCACGCCGCCCAGACCGACGATGACGAGCACCGCGCCGAGTGCCATTCGCGTTGCTCGCGGCCGGCGGGCGCGACGGGGCGGGGTTGGCGGATCGGGCGCAGGTGCGTCCGGCGGGGGCCGGCCGAAAGGCGTCGACGAGGTGGGCTCGGGCTGCTCGGCCGAGATCTCCTCAGTCGCCGCAGTCGAAGCAGTCGGCACAGCCGCTCCAGGCACCCCGACCGATGTCGTCGGCGCAGCCGCTCCCGGGACCCCGACCGAGCTCGTCGGCGCAGCCGCTCCCGGGACCCCGACCGGGGTGGTGGGCGCAGCCGCCGCGCGCGGCTCCGGTGCGCCCGGCCCCGCCGGCGCACCCGGAGGCGGCCGCCGAGGGCCGAGGTCGAGCCCGAGCGAGCTCCCGAGGCTGGTGTAGCGCAGGAGCAGGTAGGCGCCGCCGGCGAGCAAAAGCAGCGACCACACCACGTCCCCGCTCCATCCGAAGTCGATCGCATCGAGGAAGGCGAGGGCACCGATGCCCAGGAGCACTGCCCCGGCGATGACCCACGGCCGATCGCCGCCGCCCGCCAGCCCGGTCCTGACGATCGGCCGCTCCCTGCCCGCCTCGGGAACGAGCAGGAACGCCGCGACGTAGGCGATGACGCCGACGCCGCCGGCGAAGACCAGCGCGATCGCGAGGAGCCGGACGATGACCGGGTCGACGCCGAGGTAGTCGCCCAGCCCACCACAGACGCCGGCGAGCCAGCGATCGTCGCGGCTTCGCTGCAGTCGGCGAGGCTTCCCGTCGGGGTCGTATGCGCTCGTGGTCGTCATCGGGCACCGCCTTCCAAGGTGGTCTCTCGTGGTAGCGGTGCCAAGAGTGCCTGGCGGCGTGGCCGTCCACCATCCGGAATGTCCCCTAGGGGTCCCTGGGGGCAAGCAGGAGGGAACGTGAGGAGGGCCTCTCCTCACCACCTGGAAGCCGAGACCCTGCGAGTCGGCGCCGGGGACGCGGCGATCCTGCCCGCCGATGACGAGCGCCGCGTCGTCGCCGACAGCGACGTCCGGGCGCTGGTGAGCAGCGGGGTGGCGCCCATGGTTCAGACCCGAGACGGCGGCGACCGGCCGCTGCCCTGGGCCATCTGCCAGACGCTCCGCCCTACGCGACCGCCAGCTCGCGCTCGAGCCGGTAGGCGAGCGCCTCGCAGGCGAGCTCCTCGGTCACGTTGAGCACGAGCCGCCGACGGGTCTCCTCGACGAGCTCGACGCCGCGGCGCAGCGCCTCGGGATCGCGGCCGGCCGCGTCGGCGCGCAGCTCATCCAGTCGATCGGTCGCGTAGACGAGATCCTCGGCTCCCCATCCGATGCAGGCGACGTCGCGCAGCCACTGGCCCGTCACTTGGAGGCCGAGGTCGATCGCCGCCGTCTGAACGCGCCGGTGAGTCCGACGCACCCGCTCGGCGTGCTCGGTCTGGCGGCGCCGGCGGTCGCGCTTGGCGACGAGATCGAGGTCTCGCTCGAAGCTCGCCTCGAGCTCCTTGACCGCCGCCGCGCCCTGGTTCGCCGCGCCGCCGAGCAGGTCGCGCCAGGGCTTTCCGGCGAGGTCGCCGCGCAGGGTCGCACGGGCGAGCTGCTCGGCGGCCTCGCGCAGCGCGGACCCTTCGCCCGTGGCCAGCGTCCGCGCGCGCCCGCCGTCGCCGAGCGCCAGCCGCGCGCACGCGTCAGCCGTCGCGGGGTCGACGCCCTCCTCGACGAGGCGCCGCGCCAGCTCGCCGGGGGCGAGCGGGTCGAAGCGCACCGCCTGGCAGCGCGAGGCGATCGTCTCGAGCACCTCGGCCGGGCGGTCGGTGAGGAGCACCAGATGGGCGTAGGCCGCGGGCTCCTCCAAGGTCTTGAGCATCTTGTTGGCCGCCTCGTCGTTCATCGTATCGGCGCGCTCGATGACGAACACCCGCCGGCGCGCCTCGAAGGGGGTGCGAGCGGCGGCCGCGACCACCGGCTCGTCGATGTCTCCCGTCAGCAGCTCGTGGGCTCCCGAGGGAACGACCCAGGTCAGGTCGGGGTGCGAGCGCCGCTCCACGCGCGCTCGCACGCCATCGGGGTCGGGGGCTCCCTCGGCGAGCAGGACCGCCGCGAAGGCGCCGGCCACCGCCCGCTTGCCGGTGCCCGCCGGGCCGTGGAAGAGGTAGGCATGCGACGGGCGGCCCTCGGGCGGCAGGGCGGCGCCCAGAACCGCCCGCGCGTGGGGATGGGTCTCGGTTCCGGGAAGCATGGCGGGCACCGCGTGATCGTAGAGCGGAGCACCGCCGCCGTGGTCGCGGCCGGTTCAGCGCGGAGCCTCGTGGGCCAGCTCTCCGGGGCTGCTGTCCTGCCCTGACCTCGCTATGCGATGTCTAGGCAGGACGGTGATCGTCTTCGCACCTCACTCCTTTCCATGCATCGGGGGGCGCGGCCCACCCGCCCTGGTTCCCACGCGAGCCGCGCACAGGGTCGCGTGCGACGTCGCGGGCGGGGCCACAAGATAGGGTCGCGCCCGGCATGGCTCGCGGACGGCTCATCACGGTCGAGGGGATCGACGGAGCCGGGAAGACGACCCTCGTCGCCGGGCTCGAGCGCCAGCTCCGCGCCCGCGGCGCGCCGGTCACCGCGCTGCGCGAGCCGGGAAGCGTCGAGGTCGCCGAGCGGCTGCGCGAGCTGGTCAAGGACCCGGCGCTCGCCATCGGGCCGCGGGCCGAGGCGCTCATCTACGCGGCCGCTCGCGCCCAGCTCGTCGAGGAGCGCCTCGCGCCGATGCTCGAGCGCGGGGAGTGGGCGCTGCTCGACCGCTTCGTGGACTCCTCGCTCGCCTACCAGGGCGCCGGTCGGGGCCTCGGCGTCGAGGCGGTCCGGACGATCAACGCCTTCGCCACCGGAGGCCTCGAGCCCGACCGGACGCTGCTCCTCGACCTCGACCCGGCGACGGGCCGCTCCCGGCAGGGCGGGCGCCTGGAAGGCTCCGACCGGCTCGAACGCGAGGAGGATCCGTTCTTCGAGGCGATCGTCGCGGCCTACGAACAGCTCGCGCGCGACGATCCCGGGCGCATCCGCGTGCTCGACGCGAGCGAGCCGCCCGAGCAGGTCCTCGCCGCCGCCTTCGCGGCGATCGTCGACCTGATCGCGCACGATCCGTGAGGAGTGCGGGGACACGGTCTGACGAGGGGAAGGGGAGCTCCGACCAACGTTTGCCCTTTATGACGTGGTTAACGTCGGTCGCGACGAGAGATAACCCCTCCCTCGTCGCCGCCGTTCGCCGGAGCCGCAAAGGGGCGGGGAGCTCAGGACGCGTATCCGGAAGGATGCGCCCGATGCCACGCCCACGCGTCGGCGATCATCGCCGTCAGCTCGGGCTTACGCGGCTCCCAGCCGAGCTCGGCGCGGATGCGGCCCGAGGCGGCCACCAACCGCGGGGGGTCCCCGGGCCGCCGCGGCCGCTCGGTCACCTCGACCGTCGCGCCGGTGACCTGCTCGCAGGCGGCGATGACCTCACGCACCGAGAAGCCCTCCCCGTTGCCGAGGTTGAAGATTCGGTGGCGGCCGGGCTCGACAGCCTCCAGAGCGAGCGCGTGGGCGTGGGCGAGATCCTCGACGTGGATGTAGTCGCGAACGGCGCTGCCGTCGGGGGTGTCGTAGTCGGTGCCGAAGAGCTCGACGCGGGGCCGGCGGCCCAGGGCGGCGCGCAGGACGTTGGGAATCAAGTGCGACTCGGGCTCGTGGTCCTCGCCGTGGGGACCGCTGGCGCCCGCGACGTTGAAGTAGCGAAGGCTCACCGCCCCGAGGCCGTGGGCGGCGCATTCGTCGCCGATCATCATGTCCACGGCGAGCTTGGAGGCGCCGTAGGGATTGGTGGGTCGCGTCGGCGTCCCCTCGTCCATCGGGACCCGCTCGGGCTCGCCGTAGGTGGCGCAGGTCGAGGAGAACACCAGCCGCCGCACGCCGCTCTCGCGCAGAGCGTCGAGCAGGTTTCGGGTTCCGATCAGGTTGGTGCGCCAGTAGCGCTCCGGGTGGCGGGTCGACTCGGCCACCAGCGCGAGCGCGGCGAAGTGCATGGCGGCGTCGAAGCCCCCGGCGAGGGCGTCGCGGACCGCCGGGGCGTCGAGGAGGTCCACGCGCTCGAGCCGAGCACCCGCGGGGAGGGCCTCCTGGTGGCCGCGGGAGAGGTCGTCGAGGATCACGACCTCGTGGCCCGCGGCCATGAGCTGGGCGCTCACGACGCTGCCGATGTAGCCGGCGCCGCCGGTGACCAGGAGCTTCATCAGGCGCGTGTATAGCGGACCGGAGGGCTGCCAGCACGCTTGCAGGATGACGTGGACGTTCCTTCGAACCTAGAATCGCACCGGATCCTCGAACGGATCGGCACGGATGGACAGCGGACGGCGGGACAACCAGGGGGATGGAGCCGGCGATCGCACGGAGGAGGACCCCACGACCGCGCCGCTCGGCGACCGCCGTTCGACGGCGGCGCAGACGGAGCCGACGATCACGGCGCCGCTCGGGGAGCAGGCCCCAGCCGCGGCGCAATCGGAGCCGACGCTCGTCGCGCCACCCGGGCACCAGTCCGCGCCGCAGGCGGAGCCGGCGATCGGCGCGCCGCCCGAGGGTGAGTACCAGGACCGCGAGCGGATCCAGGGCGAGTACCTCCCGCTGAATGCCGGCCTCGAAGAGGTCGAAGCGCGGCTTCGCATGGCGGAGCAGAGCATCCAGGAGCTCGGAGGGCAGCTCGACGAGCGCGACCAGGCGCTGGAGGACGTCGGCGAGGAGGTCGCCCGCACGGCCGCGGACCTCCAGCGCGCCCTCGCCCAGCGCGACGCGGCGGAGCGAGCCACGGAGGCGGCACAGCACCAGCGCGCCTCCGCCGATCGAGTCGCCCAGGAGGCTCTCGCCCAGCGGCGCGGCCTCGAGCAGTCCGTCGCGAGGCTGGAGGCCGAGCTCGAGCAGGCCCGGGGGCCCGAGCACGATCCCACGGTGGTCGGGGACGACGCCGGCGCCGAGCGCGAGCGAGCGCTCGGCGAGCGGCTGCGCACGGCCGAGGACGAGATCCGCAACGTCGCGCGGCGCTTCGCCGCGGAGGTCGCCGCGCGCCAGGACGCCGAGCGGCGCGCCGACGAGGCCCAGCGCGAGGTGCGCCGGCTCGCCCGGGGAGCGGAGAAGCTGAGCTTCTCACCGGGAGAAGGGTCCGAGGCTGCCGCCGATGCGGCGTCGCCCTCGGGAACGGACGTCGAACAGCTGACCGCCGCCCTCGCCGAGTCGCAGCGACAGCGCGAGCTCGAGGAGCGGCGCGCCACCGAAGCGCAGCGACGCGCGACCGAGGTCCAGGAGCGCGCCGACGAAGCCGAGCGCCGCGCAACGGTCGCCGAGCGCCGGGCCAACGACGCCGAGCGCCGTGCGCACGCGCTCGTGCGCGAGCGGGTGCGGGCAGCGGCGGCGGCCGAGGCGGGCGGGACCGCCGAGGCCGCTGCATCTCCCGGCGCCGGCGCGACCCCCGACTCGAGCGCAGCCGCCCCCGCCGGCGGAACGGATCCCGGGCGCAGAGCGGCCGCCGCGGAGCGACGCGCCAGGGAGCTCGAGAAGCGCGCGAAGGAAGCCGAGCAGCGGGCGGCGGAGGCCGAACGGTATGTCCAGGACGCCGAGCGGCGCCTTCAGGAGGGCGGGCGGCTCCGCGCGTATCCCGGCAGAGTCCCTCCCCGGTTCCCGCCGGGCGGCCAGCGCCAATCGGCCGGCTCGCCGCGACAGCCCGCCGGTGACCAGTCCGGGCTCGGCGGCCCGAACTTGAGCCAGGACCAGATCGTCGGCCTCGCGATCCTCGGCCTCGGCGTCGTCCTGGTGCTGCTTCTCCTGGCCGCCGTGCTCGGGATCATCTGACGCCGCCGAGATCCCTGGGCATGTGGCCGAGTGGCCTTGCCGCGAGTACGGCCGACGTCTGGCGGCGCCTCGATCGGAACCGCTCCTCGCGGGCGGCCCGGGGTCAACCCGACAGCGGCGGCGACGGCCGCGGCGTCAGCGGCGGCAACGGCTTGTCCGACGGGCTGAACCCGGGCGGAAGGGCCGGGGCGGGCGGAGGAGGATTCCCGCTCGGCGGCGCGGTCTCCGGCGAGGGAGGCGACGGCGCGGGAGCAGGCGACGGCGCGGGAGCAGGCGACGGTGCGGAGGGCGACGCCGGACCAGGCGCCGCCCCGGGCGGCACCGGTGCGGCCACCGGGGGTGCGATCAAGGCCGCGAGCGGCGTGCCGGTGGCGGTCGCCGACTCCGACGCGGGCGCCTGGAGCTCCTCGGCGCCCTGGGCGAGCCGAAGGACGGACGGGTTCCTGGGGTCGAGCGCCAGTGCTCGGGCGCTCGCCCTTCGCAGGCCCTCGGCGTCGCGGCGCAGGAGCTCGATACGGGCGAGCCTCACCCACGGCTCGGGGTCGTCGCGGCGGCGATTCACGGCGCGGACGAGGAAGCGGCGCGCTTCGTCGAGGTCTTCCCGCCGCTCGGCGATGGAGGCCGAGGCGTAGAGGCCGTCGACCGCGAGGGGATCGAGCTTGGTCGCGAGCTCGGCGCGCGTCGCCGCCTTGTCGAGCGTCGCGTCCGAGGGTCGCTTGCCCAGCGAGGCGATCGCCGCGTCGGCCTTGCCGCGGGCGTAGCGCGGCACCAGGGCCGACAGCGCGACGGCGAGGCACAGGAGGCTGCAGAGCGCCAGTCCGCCGATCCGCACCGCGTCCGAGCGCGGCGAGCTGCCGGGCCGGCCTGCCGGGGAGGAAGCGTCCGCGGGCGTGCGCGCGCCGGCACCCACGACGAGCCCCAGGAGCACCAGAGCCGGAAGGGTGACGCCGGGGATGTCCCAGTCCCAGTCCACGAGGCCGTGGACCAGCCAGGCCGCGCCCGCCGCGCATGCCGCGGCGCCGGCGGCCCGGTCGAGCCCCGGCGCGAGCGTCCGCCGCACGGCCACGGCGCCCGCCGCGATGAGTGCGATGAACGCGCCGAGCCCGAGACCCAGGCCCACCACCCCGGTCTCCGAGAGCCACTGCAGCGGCACGCTGTGGGGCTGGAGCACGTCGAGGGTGTCGCGCCGGTAGCGCCGGTGAAGCAGGAAGAAGGAGCCCGCTCCCCACCCCTCCACGGGACGGTCCGCGGCGGCGCCGGAGGCCTCAGCCCACCAGATGGCTCGATTGCTCGAGCTCGTCGAGGTCAGCCGCCGGGGGTCGGTCTTGTCGTCTCGAACCTGCGTGGAGGAGCCCGTGGCGCCTCCGCTCGTTGCGCCGCCGATCCCGCGCGGCGATGCCGCCGCCCCAGCGACGATCACGAGCAGCGCCACTCCCGCCGCCACGGCGCCCAGGCGCGAGAGGCCCCGCGCGCGCCGAGGGTGCCGCGCGATCCTGCGTTCGAGCGAGATAAGCAGCGCGCCGCAGGCCAGCAGTCCGGCCATGCTCGCTAGGAGGATCGCAAGGAGGGCCAACCCGTCGTCCTGGCGGGCGGCAAGCGGAATCCCGTTCCCGGTCAGGTCAGGGCGGGTGAAGGCGAAGGCCAGCGGCGCGACCGACGCGGCCGCCCCGAGCCCGAGCAGCGGCAGCGTCCGAAGCCGTGGCTTGCAGAGCGCGACCGCCACCGCGACGCCGACCATGAGCGCGAGGACTCCACCGCGCGAGTAGGTCAGGCCGAGCGTGACGAGGAGCACGAGCAGCGCGGCGAGCGCGGCGAGTCGCGCGAGACGGGGGGCCTCGCTCGCCGCCGCGAAGCGAAGCGCGAGGGGCGCGGCGAGCGCACAGACCAGCCCGAGCGCGTTCCAGTACTCGAGTGGTGCACGGAGGCGCGAGAGGCCGGCCGTGTGATCGAGGGAGATCAGGCCTCCGACGTGCAGCCCGGGCGCGACCTTCCCGCCCAACGCATAGAGCGCCACGATGACCGCGACGCCGAGGAATCCCGCCGCCGCCGCGACCAGGGCCCGACGGTCAGAGGCCCCGGCGGTGACGGCGAGGACCAGGACGAGCACGTAGCCCACCGTGCGGTTGAACTGCGACCAGGTGCCCTCGGGCGCGATGCTCCACACGACCGTCACGCCCGTCCAGGCCGCGAAGAGCACGAGCAGCACGATTCCCGCCCAGCCCAGCGGACGAGCACGGACGCGCAGGCCGCCGCCCCACAGCCACGCCGCGCACGCGAGGGCGAGGACGACGGCGAGGGCGACCTGCAGCCGCGTCTCGGCGGGCGGACGCGTCGCGCCGTGGGCAAAGGCCGCATAGCCGATGGCGGCGAGAAGCGCGAGGACGAGCGCGGCGACCGGGCGCGACGGGATGCCGGTGCCCGCAGCGGAGCGCGCGTCGGGGGGAGCGCCGGTGCGTGCGGCGGCGGAGGCGCCGGGGCGGGCGTCGGGCATGCCTGCCCCCTCGGTCTTCGCGCCGGCGGCCGGTGGCTCTGGTGGCGTCCGGACTGGCATGGGGGCCGGCGCCTGACGCTAGCATGGGGGACACGGATGCCGTCCCGGATGCGCCCCCCCCTTCTCGCCGTCGTCGCCGTGGTGGTCGGCCTCGCCGCCGCGCCCGCGGCCCAGGCCGCCACCGCCTTCGAGGAAGTGCTCAAGGACTACAAGGGCGACGCGAACATCAACCCGTGCAAGCACAGCGAGGAGACGCTCAGCAAGGCGGCCGGGCAGGTGCCCAACGACATCGAGCAGTACGCGCCCGACTTCCCCGAAGCGCTGGGCAACGCGATCGCCGCGCGCGCCCAGGGCGCCTGCGAGGGCAAGGACGCCGGCGGGTCGGACGAGGGCTCGGGCGGCGGTGGCTCGAGCGGCAGCGGCGGCTCGAGCGGCAGCGGGTCCAGCGGCAGCGGGTCCGGTAGCTCGGGCGGCGGCGGCGCGCCCGCCCCATCGGGCGGCAGCGGCGCAGCGACCCCGCCGGGCGGCTCCCCCGGCTCCGCCCCGCCCCCGCTCGCGACTCCCGCACCCCCTCCCAGCGGGGTGAGCAACGCCCCCAGCTCAAAGCAGGTCCCCGTCCCGACGCGTCCGGCTTCCTCGAAGTCGATTCCACCGGTGCCCATCGCCCTGCTGGTGATCCTCGCCGGCCTGCTGCTCCTCGGCGGCCTCCTCTTCCTGGTCACGCGGTGGCTCGGCCTGGACGGTCAGCGGATCGCCGGAGCCCGCCACACCTGGGGCGAGGCCGGCTACCGCACGGGCGCGACGTGGGCCGATTTTCGCGACTGGCTGCGCGTGGGTCGGTAAGGAGCACCGGACGAAATGGTCCGGCGCGCCCGAGCCGGACCATCACCGGCGGTGGATCGCCTACCTGTTGGCTCGCCGATGGTGCTGCCATCGGCTTCACCGCCGTGCGACTACGCAGCTTGGTCCTGAACCGGCTCGGTCCGGCCGTCTTTTCGTCAGGCACTCAAGCTCGGCCTGAAAGTATCCCTTTACGGGGTAGCCGTGACACGCCTTGATACGCGTGACAAGGTCGGGTTTGGCGCTGATGAAGGAGCGGCCGTTGGGCGTCGAAGGCTTCTCCCCGAGCACCGAAGAAAAGCCGGGCCGGAGGGACTCGTAGTCAGCGAGCTGGACGCCCAGCGCGGCCGCCGCGCAAATGAGCCGCCTTTCGCAGCGGCGACGGCCATCGGACGGACGCTATCGTCCGATCCCGTCGGCAGACTCCGCCACGAAAAGCACAAAGCCCGCCGGGGCGCAATCCGACGGGCCTTGTGAAAGCAATGCCGAAGCGTTGCCGTGGGTGGATGTTGGGCCAAGTCTACGGGGCGCTCGGACGGAATGGAGTCGACGCCCGATGTCCCGTACAGGGTGACAGAAACAGACTGATCTTCAGGAAGTGCCCGACGAGGAGATCCAACGGCGAGCCCACGACCGCACCTTGCCGGTATGGGTTCGCCTCAAGTACCAGAAGGAAGAGAAATGCAGAGGGCTACGAAACAAGCAAAGGCGGCGCTAATCCGTCCAGCATGCACAGAACTGCACGCAAACGCGCCGTTTCCGGGTATGCTCAGCCCTACGGTGGGCCGTCCCGGGGGAAAATATCGGCTGCGCACCTGGCTTCGCGGCCATCTTCCGTATGTTCTCTCTGATCGCATCCCGAAGGGGTCGCGCGACTGCGGCAACCACGCTTGGTACCGCCAGGACGGCGATCACGACGCCTGCTATCACTGCGTCGTCGGCGTCCGACCCCATGTCAAGACCGATTCAGAGGCTCCCAGCGGAGCCCACGGACCGTCCGGGCGTGAACCCCTCCCGGCCTAAGCCAAAGCGTTCTTCCGAAGGCCGCCCGCAGAGGCGCCGAATGTAGGGCAGGCAGCGTCGTCGGGGAGCTCGCGCGTGAACGCCATGAGCGAGTAGTCCGACCGCGACGCTAAGCCGCGCTTCGGGTTGTTGCGGTCTGCCATCGACATGACCGCATTCTCCCACCGAATCTCCCCCTGCCAAGGGATACTTCTCGCTCGGCCTTCTAGAATTCAGCCTGGCTCCACGCGATCTCCCTGCACCCCGAGGGCGGACGTTGACGTCCGATCCCGTTGGCAGCATTGCTCGGCCCCGGCTCGCCTTCCGAGCCGGTCAAAGGCACAGAGATCCGACGAGGAGAGCCCAAGTGAATGAGGCAGCCGTGAGCCAGCAGACCAGGACATCCGCCGAGGGGATCACGGTCCTCCGCCTGCTCACGACGCCAGACGTCCACCCGTTCGACGGCGTCGAGTGGGAGCTGCGCGACGCCCGCATCGGCCACGGCGGCAAGGTCTCCTTTGAGCAGCGCGAGGTCGAGTTCCCGAAGAGCTGGTCCCAGAACGCGACGAACATCGTTGCCCAGAAGTACTTCAGGGGCCAACCCTCGTCCCCGGCGCGCGAGCGCTCGGTCAAGCAGATGATCGGCCGCGTCGCGGGGACCATCGCCCAGTGGGGCCGCGAGCGCGGCTACTTCGCCTCAGACGTGGACGCCGAGACCTTCGAGGCAGAGCTCACCCACATCCTGCTCCACCAGATGGCGGCCTTCAACTCCCCCGTCTGGTTCAACGTGGGCTGGCATCCGCAGGGGGACCCCAAGAACCAGGCGAGCGCCTGCTTCATCCTCTCCGTGGAGGACGACATGAAGTCGATCCTCGACTGGAACACCAAGGAGGGGATGATCTTCCGCGGCGGGTCGGGCTCGGGGGTCAACCTCTCGAGGATTCGCGGTTCGATGGAGCCGCTGTCCAAGGGCGGCACGGCGTCGGGGCCCGTCTCCTTCATGCGCGGCGCCGACGCCTGGGCCGGCTCCATCAAGTCGGGCGGCGGCACGCGACGCGCGGCCAAGATGGTCGTGCTCGACGTAGACCATCCCGACATCGAGGACTTCATCTGGTGCAAAGCGCGCGAGGAGGAGAAGGCAAACGCCCTGCGCGACGCCGGCTTCGACATGTCGATCGACGGCGAGGGCTTCCAGTCGATCCAGTACCAGAACGCCAACAACTCGGTCCGGGTGACCGACGAGTTCATGGAGGCGGTCGAGGCCGACGGCGAGTGGCGCCTCATCGCCCGCACCACCGGCGAGCCCATCGGCGAGCCCCTCCACGCCCGCCGGCTCATGCGCGAGATCTCCGAGGCGGCCTGGCGCTGCGCGGACCCGGGAGTCCAGTACGACACGACGATCAACCGGTGGCACACCTGCTCCAACACGGGGCGGATCAACGCGTCGAACCCGTGCTTCCCAGGCGATGCGCGGGTGCACACGACGCTTGGCCTCATTCCCTTCGCCGAGCTCTACGAGCGCGCGGAGCAGGGCGAGGAGTTTCGCGTATACACGCATCGCGCGACGGCGGATACCCCGGGTGAGGGCGTGGCCGCGACCGAGCCGCTGGCGATAATGCGCAACGGCGTCAAGCCGATCGTCCGACTGCGCTTTGCCAACGGCGGCGAGCTGCGGTGCACGCCGAATCACCGGATTTGGACCGCGAACCGCGGTTACGTACGAGCAGAGGATCTGACGAGCGAAGACCGCATCCTGCTCAACGATTCGCCCACACCCGCAGAAGACGCGTCCTGGGAGCTGCCGATGAAGGTGGCGGCAAAGGCGAAGTCTTTCCGCGCCGGCGGAACAGTCACCTACCAGGAACTCCCGGGGCGCTGGTCGGAGGGACTTGCGGAGATCACTGGCCATCTCATCGGCGACGGGTGGCTGACCGATGTCCAGACGGGCTGGGTCTACGGCGACGACGACTTACGGGATGGACTCGCAGAGTCCCACGAGGGCTTGCTCACTGAGCTGATCGGCGGCGTCTCGCAACAGGCAATGGACAACGGGACGTTCCAGCTACGGGCGGGCGCCTCGGCAGTCCGAGAGTTCTTCCGAGGTCTGGGCGTGACGTCAGCACGGGCGCACGACAAGCGGGTGCCGAGCGCGGTCTTCTCTGCTCCCGTCGAGATCCAGGCCGCGTTCCTTCGTGGGCTGTTCGGAGCGGACGGCTGCGTCTCGTGGACAGCTACCAATCGGTATGCCGGACTGGGAAGCACTAGCAACGCGCTTCTCAAGGATGTTCACCGTCTGCTAAGCGCCTTCGGTGTACGTAGCCAGATCTACTCCACTGGAAAGGGCGGGAACTCGCTCCGCTACACGCGCGCCGACGGGAGCCTCGCGCACTACAGTTCCCGCGGAGGGTTTGACCTTCGCATCACCGGTTCTGACCTCAAGTGCTTCGCCGCCAACATCGGCTTCTCCTGCCCTCGCAAGCAGGAAAAGCTCGAGAGCCTGGTCCAACAGTTCGGCGGCTACAGCACCAAGCCTGGGACGCGACTTGTTGGTCGTGAGAAGGACGGACAGGAGGTCGTCTACAACCTAACCGAGCCGCTGCACCATTCGTATCTCGTCGATGGCCTGGTCGTCGCGAACTGCTCGGAATACATGCACGTCGACGACTCGGCGTGCAACCTCGCATCGCTGAACCTCATGAAGTTCCGTCGCGAGGACGGCTCGTTCGACGTCGGTTCCTTCGAGCACGCGGTCGATGTCGTGTTCCTCGCCCAGGAGATCATCGTCGGAGCCTCGAGCTACCCGACCGAGGAGATCACGCGCAACGCCAATGCGTTCCGTCAGCTCGGGCTGGGCTACGCGAACCTCGGCGCCTACCTGATGAGCAACGGGCTGCCCTACGACTCCGACGCGGGGCGCGGGATCGCCGCAGCGATCACGTCGCTCATGACCGGTCGCGCGTATCGGGAATCGGCGCGGATCGCCGACGCGGTCGGTGCCTACGACCGCTATGAGGAGAACCGCGAGCCGCACAACGCGGTCATGCGAATGCACCGCGATGCGGCGCATGACATCGCCGACGCGGGGTGCGCCGACGCCGAACTGCTCGCCGCTGCTCGGCGGGCGTGGGATGAAGCCGTCGCAATGGGCGAGGAGCACGGCTACCGCAACGCGCAGGCAAGCGTCTTAGCTCCGACCGGCACAATCAGTTTTCTGATGGATTGCGATACGACTGGCGTCGAACCCGACTTCTCGCTGGTCAAGTTCAAGGAGCTCGTCGGCGGCGGGCAGATGACGATCGTCAATCAGACCGTGCCGCTCGCCCTGCGCACGCTGGGCTACGCCGGCGAGCAGATCGAGGCGATCGAGAAGCACATCGCCGATGAGGCGACCATCATCGGCGCGCCGGCGCTGCGCGAGGAGCACCTGCCGGTCTTCGACGTGGCGGTGGGCGCCCGGGCGATCTCGCACATGGGCCACATCAGGATGATGGGGGCGGTGCAGCCGTTCATTTCGGGAGCGATCTCGAAGACCTGCAATCTTCCACAAAGCAGTACGGTGGACGACATCGCCGATGCCTACACGGAGGCCTGGAGGCTCGGGATCAAGGCGCTCGCGATCTACCGCGACGGCTCGAAGACCGCCCAGGCGCTGCGCACCGACGCGCAGAAGGAGGTCAAGGAGGTCGCGGGGGTGGACGTCGAGGCCGCGATCGCCGAGGCGCTGGCCAAGGCGCCGCCCAAGCGGCGGCGGATGCCGCGCGAGCGCCAGTCCATCACCCACAAGTTCTCGATCGGCGGTCACGAGGGCTACATCACGGCCGGCATGTACGAGGACGGGTCGGTCGGCGAGATCTTCCTGACCGACATCGGCAAGGAGGGCTCGACGCTGCGGGGGATGATGAACTCCTACGCGACGGCGATCTCGATCGCGCTCCAGTACGGCGTGCCCCTCGAGACGCTCGTGCAGAAGTTCGCCTACATGCGCTTCGAGCCCGAGGGGATCACCCAGAACCCGGAGATCCCGTTCGCCAAGTCGATGCCCGACTACATCATGCGCTGGCTGGCCTCGCGCTTCCTGGACGCCGACAGCTGCGAGGAGCTCGGCATCCTCACGCCCGAGGTCCGCGCCCGCAAGGCGGCCCAGGACGTGGCCATCGCCTCCGCCGGCGAGACCAACGGCGGGGGCAACGGCCACGGCCACGGCGGATCGAGCGGGGCGTCTGCGCCGCGGCCCACGGAGGCCCCGGCCGAGCGGGTCGCACCAACCAGCGCCCTGACCGACGCCCCACCGGTGGTGCCCGCTCGCATGCAGGGCCTCGACCTCGGCCCCGCCTGCTCGCAGTGCGGGGGCATGATGCAGCGCACCGGCTCGTGCTACACGTGCTCGAGCTGCGGCAACAACACGGGCTGCGGCTAGTCATAGTTGTGACGGCGTCGCTGAGTTCAGCGACGCCACACGAGTCATTCTCCGGGGCGCCACGAACGCTCGGGCGAAGAATCGGGCGTGCGCATCTCGGCGACGACGGTGCCATAGCGCACCAGCAGCAAGCGCTCACCGCCCGGCTGCGGCGTAGATCTCCGCTTCCACATAACTCTTACCCACCCCGCTCGAGCGACCCTCGTGAACGATGTCATCGATCTCGTCCACTGTCTTGAGCCAGTCCACCGTTCGGAGCCTAACCCTCACGACCGCACTAGGAGCCTCCGCCATAGCCTTATGACGACATCGCCGTCGGGCAGCTCTTCCGGCGATCGAGGCGCGAGCGAGGGAGCGGGCCTCGGCGCGACCGGGACCAGTACGGTGTCTGAAGTGGCCTCGCTGCTGACGCCGATCACCCTGCCCCTGCGCATGGCGGAGGATCTGCGCTCGATCGCCGGCGCGATCGCGGTTCTGCCGAAGCTCGAGCGCTCGATCGACGAGATGTATTCCGAGATGACCGGGCTGCGCTCGGATCTGAAGACGATGCCGAGCAACTCGGCACGGCTGGTGGAGCACGTGGAGGACCTGAAGGAGGACCTGCGGGTCATGCAGGCCGATCTTGCCGAGACCAAGGTCAACGTCCAGCCGATGGACGACGACCTCTCCCGCGTCGAGGCGGGGGTGCGCCCGCTGCCCGAGAAGCTCGATGCGCTGCTGAGCGAGATGGCCAAGCTCGCCGGACAGTTGGACGGCATGCGCACCGAGCTGAGCGAGCAGCTCGAGCGCCTGCGCACCGACCTCAGCGGGCTGCCCTTCGTGACCAAGTCGTAGCGCGCGCGCTCCGAGCTCGCCACGATTGAGCCTTGGTACGTCTCCAGCGGCCTGTCGCGTAAGCCCTACTCCCCGGAGTCAGCGCCGCCATCGCGGCGTTCGACCGTCGCAACCTCCACGCTCGAGACGCCCAGGTAGAGGAGCGTGGCGGCGAGCGTGGCGAGGAGCCACGCGGCGCTGCTCCGGACCTGGGCGGCGACAAGCATGGCGACTGTGATGGCAGCGGCGATGGCGGCGAGATGGACGAGACCCGCCCGGAACGGGTGAGGGCTGCGGCTGAGCGGCTTCTCAGCCTCTCCCCCGGTATTCTCGGTGAGCAGTATCAACCCGCCGTACGCGCTCATCGCGCCCGCGGCGAACAGGAAGACCTCGGCCGACGTCGGCATTCCGTGCTTACCGACGAGCGCGGACCCCGCCGACCACACCGTGATTGCGTAGCCGTACGGCAGCGCCGCCCCGTGAAGCGCAGTTTGGAGCGCCCGAAAGTACGCAGACTCCCGTATCACCAAGGACCAAGTCTCCCGCTCGCCTCGGACATCACCGGACTTGGCCGATCCAGGGCACACGGGCTGCCCATGAACCCCTGGCGCTATGACGAGAAATACGAGGCTTCCGGCGGCGGCACCGCGCCCGATGGCCGCCACCGTCGCCTCGGCCGTGCACGAAGGACCATACGCCGCGGGCGTCGCCGACGAGCGGGAAGCGGCGCCTGCGGACGTCCTGGGCGACCGTGCCGGCCCGGGAGAACGAGGTCCCGGGGCCGTAGAGCGCTCCGTAGCGCAGAACCACGCCCTCGAGGCCTTCGGCGCCGACAACGGCGGCTTCGAGGTGACGGATGGCATCGAGAATCGGGGCGAGGCGGGCGGGCGGGCGGGGATCGAGAGGATCGTCCTCTCCCTTCACCGGGCCGCCCTCGCGCGCGTAGGGCCATCCGGTGAAGCTCTGGGCGACGAGCCTGAGGGCGCCGGCGACCCGGGCGGCGGCGATGAGGTGGTCGGTGCCCTCGGTGCGCAGCCGGTTGGTGAGAGCGAAGTCGCGGTCGATGCGCCGGACGTTCAGGCGAGCCGGGATCGCGTCTGGGAGTCGGGGTCGTCGAAGTCTGCCTTGAGATCGGCCGCCCAGTGCTGGTGCACGTCGCCGGTGAGCACGACCGGGTTGGCCACGCGGCGCTCTGCGATGCCGCCGAGGATGCGCTCGCGAGAGGCGACGTAGCCGTCCCAGGCGTCCATGCTGAACGCCTGGAGCGGTCCGGCCTCGTAGTCGCGCTGGGCGAAGAACACCTGCTGGGCGAGCACGTTCCAGCGCGTCCGCGAGTCCTCCAGGCCGTCGAGGAGCCAGCGCTCCTGGGCATCGCCGGTGATGCTCCGCGCCGGGTCGAGCCGCTCATCGCAGCCTCGCTGCCGCCCATCGCCGCACGCCTGGTCGGAGCGGAACTGGCGCGTGTCGAGGACGTTGAACGTCGCCAGGTCCCCGTAGGCGATGCGACGGTAGAGCTGGAGGTCGATGCCCCGCGGACGAGAGCTGCGTCGCAGCGGCATGTGCTCGTAGTAGGCCTGGAAGGCGGCGGCGCGGCGTCGCAGGAACGCGTCCCGTGGCTGGCCGTCCTCGGGCACCTCGTCTGCCCAGTTGTTGTCGACTTCGTGGTCGTCCCACGTGACGATCCACGGGAAGCGCGCGTGCGCGGTCTGCAGGTCGGGGTCGGTCTTGTACTGCGCGTGGCGGTTGCGGTAGTGCTCGAGCGTCGTGATCTCCCGGCTCGAGTGCGCCCGTACGTTGCCGCCCGCCGTGTCGTAGACGTTGGGCCCGTACTCCTCTCGGTGCTTGTCCTCGCCGCCGCCCACGATTCGTGGGCTACTCCGCCGGAGGGGCCGGCACGCTAGGGTCGCGCCCTATGGACGGCCGGCTCATCGGCGCCGACCTCGGCGGGACCAAGCTCTCGGTCGCGCGCATGCACGAGGGCACGCTCGAGGAGCACGCGACGGTTCCCACCGACAAGTCCAGCGCGAGCGCCCTGCTCGAAGAGATCGTCCGGGCGGTCGAGCCGCTGGTCACGGCCGACACGGTGGCGCTGGGAATCGGCGTCCCGGCTGCCGTCGACTTCGTCACCGGCGAGGCAAGGTCCGGGGTCAACGTGCCTCTGACCGGTGTGCCGGTTCGCCGGATCCTCGGCGAGCGCCTCGGGATCGCGGTCTACGTCGACAACGACGCCAACTGCGCGGCGATCGCCGAGGCCCACGACGACGGCGGTCAGCTCGTCGTCGGAGACCTCGTCATGTTCACGATCGGCACGGGAGTTGGCGGCGGGCTCGTGCTCGGCGGAAGGCCCTACCGCGGGGCCACGGGCGCCGCCGCCGAGATGGGTCATCAGCTCATCGGCATCGACCTCGAGCGGGGAGCCCCGCCGCCGTCCGAGCACTTTCCCCAAGCGGGCTCGCTCGAGGCCCTCGCCGCAGGCCGCGCGTTGGACGGGATCGCTGCGAGGGTCGCGAGCGAGGGGCCCGACGGCGCGCTCGGTCAGGCGGCCGCGCGGGGCGAGGAGATCACCGGAGTTGACGTTGTGAAGGCCGCGCAGGCCGGAGACGTGGAATCCATCGCCGCCTTACGACTGCTCGGGGAGCGCCTCGGGATCGGGATCGCCAACGCGATCAACATCTTCGATCCTGAGGTGGTCGCCGTCGGCGGCGGCGTCTCGATCGCCCGCGAACTGCTGCTCGGGCCGGCCGAGGAGGTGGCGCGGCGCTACGCGCTGCCGGGCTGCGGCGAGCGGACCGAGATCCGACTTTCGCGCTACGGGGTCGAGGGAGGGCTGCGCGGCGCAGCGCTGATGGCCGCGCTGGAGCTGCGCGAAGAGGCCGTCGCCGCGTGAAGGGCGAAGGCGAATTCGAGAGGGAGGACTGATGCAGCTCGGGATGATCGGACTGGGGCGTATGGGGGCCAACATGGTGCGCCGGGTCATGCGCGACGGCCACGAGTGCGTGGTCTTCGACGTCAACCATGAGGCGGTCGCGGGCCTGGAAGGCGAAGGGGCGACGGGAGCCTCGTCGCTCGAGGACCTGGTCGAAAAGCTCGAGGGGCCGCGCCACGTGTGGCTCATGGTCCCGGCGGGCATCGTCGACGACCAGATCGCCGGCATCGCCGGGCTGCTCGGCGAGGACGACGCGATCATCGACGGCGGCAACTCCTACTACCGCGACGACCTGCGGCGGGCCGCGGAGCTCAGGGCCAAGAGCATCCACTACGTCGACGTCGGCACAAGCGGCGGCGTCTGGGGCCTCGAGCGCGGGTACTGCCTGATGATCGGCGGCGACGAGACGGCCGTGGCGCGCCTGGACCCGATCTTCGCGTCGCTGGCCCCGGGCATCGAGGACAGCGAGCGCACGCCCGGCCGCGACAGTGCCAACGAGTCGCGCGCGGAGCACGGCTACCTGCACTGCGGTCCGGCGGGCGCCGGGCACTTCGTGAAGATGGTCCACAACGGCATCGAGTACGGCGTGATGGCCGCCTACGCCGAGGGCCTGAACATCCTCCACAACGCCGACATCGGCAACCGCGAGCACGAGGTCGACGCCGAGACCACGCCGCTGCGCGATCCCGACAACTACCGCTTCGACTTCGACCTCGCCGAGGTCACCGAGGTGTGGCGGCGGGGCAGCGTGATCGCATCGTGGCTCCTCGACCTCACCGCTCAGGCCCTGCTCGAGAGCCCCGACCTCGCCGACTACGGAGGGCGCGTCTCGGACTCCGGGGAAGGCCGCTGGACAGCCGCTGCCGCCGTCGAGGAGGCGGTGCCGATCCCCGTCCTGTCGGCGGCGCTCTTCACCCGGTTTGCCTCACGCGGGGAGGCCGACTTCGCCAACAAGGTGACCTCGGCAATGCGCAACGCCTTCGGCGGCCACCTCGAGAAGTCGGAGACGGGCTCCTGACCGACCTGCGCGTCTTTCGCGATGCGGAGGCCGCCGCTCAGGCGGCTGCAACGTTCTTCGAGCAGGAGATCGCCGCCGCGAGACAGGCCCGCGGCGAGGTGCACGTCGCGCTCGGCGGCGGCTCCACGCCCAAGCGCACCTACGAGGTGCTTGCACAGAACGCCGACATGGATTGGTCCGGCGTGGAGCTGTGGCTGGGCGACGAGCGAGTGGTCTCTGACGACCATCCCGAGAGCAACCTCCGCATGATCCGCGAGGCGCTCGCCGGCGCGCCGCTGGCCGACGGGCAGCTGCACCGGGTCCCGACCGAGCTCGGCGCAGTCGATGCCGCCGCAGCCTACGACGCCGAGCTGAGGGCGGGGACCGTCGCGACGGCGGGCGGCCTCGCGAGCCTCGACCTCGCCTTGCAGGGCGTGGGGCCCGACGGGCACACCGCCTCGCTGTTCCCCGGCCATCCGGTGCTCGAGGTTGCCGATCGCAACTGCGCCGCGGTCCTCGACTCCCCCAAGCCCCCGCCCGAGCGGGTCACCCTCACGCTGCCCGTCATCGGCCTGGCGCGTAGGATCCTCGTGCTCGTCACCGGCGAGGACAAGGCGGCGATGGTCCTACAGATCATTTACGGAAGCGACCCCTCGATGCCCGTCACGCTGCTGCCGCGCGAGCGCATGGTGCTCCTCTGCGACGAGGCGGCCGCCTCGCTGGTCTCCGCCGATGGCTCATAGGACCGAGCCCGAGATCGTTCTCGTCCGCCATGGCGAGACGGAGTGGAGCCTGTCCGGTCAGCACACCGGCACGACCGACGTCCCGCTGACCGACGACGGCCGGCGCGTCGCGGAGAGCTTGGGCGAGCGCCTGGGGGACCGCGAGTACGCGGTGGTGCTCTCCAGCCCGTTGATCCGGTCGCTCGACACCGCCCGGCTCGCCGGCTACGGCGAGGAGGTGGAGCTCCGCGACGAGTTGCGCGAGTGGGACTACGGCGCCTACGAGGGCCTCTCGACGCCGCAGATTCGGGAGAAACAACCGGGGTGGTGGCTGTGGCGCGACGGATGCCCCGGTGGGGAGTCGGCGGCGCAGGTCGGCGAGCGCGCCGACCGCGTGATCGCGGACCTACGCGAGGTCGACGGCAACGCCCTGGTGTTCGCCCACGGCCACATCCTGCGCGTCCTCGCCGCGCGCTGGATCGGGCTCGAGCCCGGGTGCGGCTCGCGGTTCGGTCTGGAGACGGCGACGTTCAGCTCTCTGGGCGTGGAGCGCGAGAACGCGGTCATCTGGATGTGGAACGCTCCGTAGCGTTCGCGTTCGCGTGCGCGGAGCCGGCCGGGTTCGCTGCGAGCAGCGCCGCGCCGATGGCTCCGCCCAGGTCGCCGAGCTGGGCGATCTGCACGGCGGGTGGGTGCTCGATCGTGAACAGGTGCTCGTCGATCTCGCGCTGGAGGGCCTCGAGGTAGTCGGGGCCCAGCCGGAGCCCGAGGCCTCCGCCGATGACGACGGCCTCGACGTCGAGCAGGTTGCACGCCGAGGCGATGGCCGTGCCCAGGGCGCCGATCGCGCGGTCGACCAGCTCGCGGGCGAGGGGGTCGTCCTTCTTTAACGCGCGGGCCCAGATCCCCGAGGTCAGCCGCTCGCGGCCCCGCTGCTCCATGATTACGAACAGGTCTGTCTTGCGCCCTTGCGCCTGGAGCTCCCGCGCGCGCGCCTCCATGGCGGCGCGACCGGCGTAGGCCTCCATGCACCCGCGCCGTCCGCAGGAGCAGAGGGCGCCGCCGCGCTTGACCACCATGTGCCCGATCTCCCCGGCCGAGCCGCGGCCGTCCCACACCTTGCCGTCGAGCACGACGCCGCCGCCGACGCCGGTTCCCCAGAAGACGCCGAGCAGCGACCGGTATGGCGCCCCGACGCCGAGGACGAACTCGGCGTTGGTAGCAACCGTGACGTCGTTGCCGATGCGCACCCGCTCGATGCCGAGCGCCTGAGAGAGCGCCGGCCCGAGGGCGAAGGAACCCTCCCAGCCCGGGAGGTTGCGCGCCTGGGAGACGGTGCCCGTGGCGGCGTCTATCTCGCCGGGCGATCCGATCCCGACCCCTTCGAGCTCTGCGGCAGGTACACCCGCCGCCTCGGCCGCCTCGCTCAGGGCGGCCGCCAGCTCGTCCGCGACACCCTGCGGGCCTCCGTCGCGCGGCGTGGGATGGCGCGCTTGGCCGATCACCTCGTTGCGCTCGTCGACCAGGACGGCCTGGATCTTGGTCCCGCCCAGGTCGATTCCGCCTCGCACGCCCACTGCCGCCTCCTCGTCGCGTTCCCTGGCCGCGAGCGTACCCGGCGGGCCCGACGGCCGGCTCTTTCTTTGGCCAAGTCTCGCTGACATCCGCGACGGCGCTTACGCGGTGGTGCTACACTCGCGTGCTACACCCATGCCGACGAAGCACGAACGCATCGGAGTCGTGAAGGATCAAGCCCTCGCCGAGGCGCTGGAGAGCGTCGCTTCACTGATCGGCCCTAAAGCCCCGACGGCCACGGTGGTCCACGACCTCGCCATTCGGGGGGCGCAGGCAATGTGCGACGAAGAGACCGGTCGCCGCGAGCTGCTGCGCGAGCTGGCTCACTGGTCGACCAGCGATGACCCGCCGTGGGACCCCGACGTCCTGTCGCGAGTAGACGAACTGACGGCCGGTTGACACTTCCCGATGCGCTGCTGCTGGCCGACAAGTCGGCGTGGGAGCGCGCCGCTGATCCCCAAGTGCGCGAGGAATGGGCTCGAGCCATGCTGTCGGGGCGGCTCGTCACCTGCCTGCCGGTGCGCTACGAGCTCCTGTTCTCCACTCGCGATGCCCAGGCATTCGCGGCGCTGGAGCGCCGGCTCGCCGCGCTGCGCGACGTCGCGCTGACCGCTTCGGTTCAGCGCGCCGCGATGACCGCGCAACGCGAGCTTGCGGCGCTCGGACCGCTTCACCACCGCGTGCCGCTGCCAGACTTGCTCATAGCCGCGGCCGCCCAGGAGCACAACCTCGTCGTGCTGCACGAGGACCGGCACTTCGAGACGCTCCAGCGCGTGATGTCGTTTCACGCCCGACGCCTTCTCTCCTCCGAGCCGGTCTGACCGAGGTCCATGCCCCGGTGCCGCTAGGTCGTCAGCTCGGCCGGCACGAGCGCGAGGCGCTGCGCCCCGCCGCTGCGCAGCACGGTGACCTCGACCTCTGAGCCGATGAGCTCGGCCACCATGAGCCGCTGGAGGTCGTCCACGGTCGTCACCGCACTGCCGCCGAGCTCGACGACGAGGTCCTCGGGCCGCAGCCCGGCACGGTCGGCGGGGCTGTTCTCGACGACCTCGACGACCTCCACCGCGGTGGGCGCCTGCTTGGTGTCGCTTGCCTTGAGGTCGGCCAATCGTTCACTCCCGTTTCTCGGTTCGAAGAATGGTCCGAGGCCATCTACCCAGGCGGCGCCCGGATAAGCGACGGCCCGCCCCCGGGGGACGGGGGCGGGCCATGGCAGTTCCTGCGGGTACGGGTGCTCGCGAGCGAACGGCTTACGCCGCGTCGCGCAGTGCGGCGAGGTCGGTGCTCTGCGCGAGGTTGCGCAGCGCCTGCTCTTCGATCTGGCGGGTGCGCTCGGCGGTGATGCCCAGGCGCCGGCCCGCGTCGCGAAGGGTCGTCGGCGCCTCGCCGTCGAGGCCGAAGCGCAGGCGCACGACGTTGCGCTCACGCTCGGGCAGCTCGGAGATGGCCTTCTCGACCGTCTCCTCACGCATGCGGTTGACGACCTCGTCCTCGGGCTCGAGCTGCTCGTCGGCCATGAGGTCGCCGAGCGAGGCGTCGCCGTCGTCGCCGACCGGCTGGTCGAGCGAGGTGACCGGCTGGGCGGCCTTGCGGATGTCGATGACCTCCTCGACGAGCAGCTCCGCCGCGTCGGCGACCTCCTCGTCGGTCGGGTCGCGACCGAGCTTGGTCGTCAGCTCGCGAGTCACCCGCGAGATGCGCCGCTCGCGCTGGGCGATGTGCACCGGAAGCCGGATGACGCGCGCGCTGTTCTCCAGCCCGCGCTGGATCGCCTGACGGATCCACAGCGTCGCGTAGGTCGAGAACTTGAAGCCACGCCGCCAGTCGAACTTCTCGGTCGCACGGATCAGGCCGAGCATCCCCTCCTGCACGAGGTCGGAGAGCGGGAGGCCCTGGCCCTGGTAGCGGCGGGCGATCGACACGACGAGGCGCAGGTTGGAGTTGACCATGCGGTCCTTGGCGACGATGTCGCCGCGCTCGATCCGCTTGGCCAGCGCGATCTCGTCTTCCTTGGTGAGCAGCGGGTAGTGGCGCGCCTGGTTGAGGAACGTCTGCAGGGCGTCCGTGGTCGGCTCAGGAATCAGATCCTGCTCGCGAGCCTTCTTGGGCTCCAGAGTCGTGGTGTCAGCGGTCATTTTGGGGTTCTCTCGTCAAAGGGTGTTTCGTTGCACACGCAATTATAGCGCGAACGGACGTTCGTTCCAAGCCCGTGTGGCCCGAATTTCTCCGCCCTCCCCCTCGCCGAGACCTGGCAAGGGACACGCAATACACGGTACGCACCAGCGCGTTACATCGGATGATTCGTGGTGCCCGCCGGCCGTCCTGCACCTCGGTGCCTCCGCGGCGGTCCATGGGACCGGGCGCGGCGAGTCAAGGAAGAGCGCTTTTGTAGCTACCCAGCCTCGCCGGCGCTAATCGCCGGCCGGACACCTCGGGGGCCATCCGACCGGCCGAGGTCCCTGCTCGCGCCGAGGATCGCGCCGCCGGGGCAGTCCTCGGCGGCGACGCGCCGGCGCGGGTTGCGGATCCCCGCGAGGGAGATCGCCCCGCCCGCCAGTACGAGGCCGCCGGAGACGAGCATGCCGATCCGGAAGGCATTGACAGAGGCGTCGTCGATCGCCGAGCCCACCGCCGCCGGCACCCCCTCTTGCCCCGCGCCCGAAAGCGGCCGCTCGCGCGCGCTCTCCACGGCCGCCGCCGCGCGGGGCGAGAGCGCTCGCCCGGCGATCCGCTCGTCGAGCGTCGAGGTGAACTGCGCGGCGACAACGGCGCCGACCGCGCCGATGGCGAGCAGCCCCGCCACACGGGCGACGGCGTTGTTGACCCCCGAGGCCACGCCCGAGTGCTTCTCGTCGACTCCGGCGAGGACCGCCGCGGTCAGGGGCGCGACGGTCATCGAGAGGCCCACCGCGAAGACCAGGGCGGCGGGAAGCACGCCGCTGAGGTAGCTCGCGCTGGCGTCCAGGCGCGTGAAGAGCAGCAGCCCCACCCCCGCCACCAGCGGCCCCGCGCTCATCAGCAGGTGCGGCCCCAGCCGATCGGCCAGCGCGCCGAAGCGCTTGGAGAGCAAGAACATGATCACCGTCAGCGGCAGCAGCGAGCCTCCCGCGGCAAGCGCGCTGTACCCCGCGACCTGCTGGAGGAAGAGGGGCAGGAAGAAGGTCGCCGCGCCGAGCCCCGCGTACATCGTCAGCGTCGCCGCGTTTCCCGCGGCGAAGTTTCGCTCGGAGAACAGCGAGAGCGGCAGCATCGGCTCCCGGGAGCGGCGCTCCTGCGCGAGGAACAGGCCGAGCAGCAGCGCTCCGCCTCCCAGCGGGACGAAGATGCGCGGGTCCCCCCACCCGAAGGTCGGCTGCTCGATCAGGCCGAAGACCACGCCCGCCAGGCCGAGCGCGCACAGCAGCGCACCGGGGGCGTCGACGTGGCCCGGCGTGCGCGCGTCGAGCTCTGCGGGCAGCGCACGCCAGATGAGCAGGAGGGTCAGCGTGACGGGGACCAGCCCGACCAGGAAGATGAGCCGCCACGACGCGGCGTCGACGAGCACCCCGCCGGCCAGCGGCCCGATGACGGTCGAGACGCCGCTCCACGCGGTCCAGGAGCCGATCGCGCCGCCGCGCTCGGAGGGAGGGAAGGTGCTGACCAGGATCGCAAGGGTGCCGGGCACCAGGAGCGCGCCCGCCGCGCCCTGGAGCGCCCGGGCGGCGACGAGCACCTCGACCGTCGGGGCCACGGCGCACAGCAGCGAGGTCGCCCCGAAGGCCGAGACACCCAGCGCGAGCACCCGCCGCCGGCCGAACAGGTCTCCCAGCGAGCCGCCGACCAGCAGCAGAGAAGCGAGCGTGAGAAGGTAGGCCTCGACCACCCACTGCTGGCCCGCGAGGCCCGCGTCGAGGTCGTCGCTGATCGCCGGCAGGGCGACGTTTATCACCGTCCCGTCTATGAAGACGATGCTCGACCCGAGGATCGAGGCGAGCAGGGTCAGCCGCTTGGTGCGCTGGGCGGTGACCATTCGCCGCCCGATCATGGCGATGGTGTCAAGGCCCTCTGGCCGGCCTCCCGCGGACAGGCCCTAAGCTGGGGCGCCGATGCAAGTCGCACGCCGAGGGGAGCGGTCCTCCGCGGGGGCGGTCCTCGCGCGCCGGCCAGGGGAATCCTCCCTGAAGGCGGTCCTGGCACGCCGAGGGGAGCGGCCCGCCGTGCTGGCGGTCCTCGCGCTCTGCCTGCTCTACATCGCGGGTGACGCGGTCTGGCTGCTGCTCGACAGCCGCGTGCCGGACTTCGACTCGGGCAAGCACCTCCTTCGCGCCCTGGACTACCGCGACCAGCTCGCGAGCTTCGACCTGCTCGGCCCGCTCCAGGGCGACGGCGTCTACCAGCCCTTCGTGCACATCGTCGGGGCGGTCGCGATGCTCGCCTTCGGCGAGGAGGTCGGCGCCGGCGTCTTCGCCCAGGATCTCCTCTTCATCCCGGCGCTGGCGTTCGGGAGCTACCTGGTCGGCTCGACGATGAGCGGCTCCCCCT
This sequence comes from Solirubrobacterales bacterium, assembly GCA_038199375.1. Classification (GTDB taxonomy): domain Bacteria; phylum Actinomycetota; class Thermoleophilia; order Solirubrobacterales; family Solirubrobacteraceae; genus JBBPZA01. Next base: position 29,856 of record JBBPZA010000024.1, read on the forward strand.
TCGCGGGCGTGCTCACCGCGCTCTTCTCGCTCGGCACGCCGATGGTCGTCAGCACCTTCCACGTCTTCCTTCTCGATCCGCCTCAGACCGCGCTCGTGGCGCTGTCGGTCGGCGCGCTTCTGAAGAGCGATCGCCTACGCGAGACGCCTTGGGCGCTGCTCGCCGGGGCGGCGGCGGCCGGCGGCCTGATGACCAAGGCCACCACCGCGATCTTCCTGCTCGGCCCCGTGCTCGTCGTGCTCGCCCGCGGAGGGTGGCGCCGCCCCCGCGGACTGGCGGCGCTGGCGGCTCCCGTTCTGGTCCTCGCGGTGCCGTGGTACCTCGCTCACCTCGACACCACCTCGGCCCTGACGGCCGGGGCCGCGCCGTCGGCCAGTGGAGTCGAGGGGCCGAGCGAGGCGGCGGGAAGTCCCAGGCCCCCGGCGTGGACGTCCAAGGACCTCGGGTGGTACGTCTGGAACGCGCTGAACATGCAGCTGTTCGTCCCGCTGCTCGCGTTCTTCGCCGCCGGGCTCGGGTGGTGCACATGGCGACTCGCCCACCGGCGGGAGCCGGGCCGGGGAGGCTTCGAAGTGCTCGCGGGCCTGGTCGTCAGCTACGGCGGCGTGACCGCGCTGAGCCTGCACGACTTTCGCTACAGCCTGCCGATGTTGATCTTCATCGCGGCCGTGGCGACGACGTGGATCGTGCACCTGCCGGCTACCGCCCGCCGCATTGCCGCGGCGGCGCTGGTGGTGGTCTGCGCGGTCAACGTCGTCGGCATCAACGTCGGCGTGGGGTCCCGCGTTCGCCCTGCGATCCTGCCTGGCGCGCCCATCGAAAGCGCCCTGGGGGAGCGCCAGGTCACGATCTACAACCCCAACGGCTTCCCCTACGGCAAGCCGCGCGACGACGGCGCCCTGGATCGCCTGCGCCAGGCGCGACGGGACGGAGTGCAGCGCTTCGACGTCGACCCCGCCTCCGCGAACGTCTTCTTCCTCAATCCGCCCGGCCTGGAGGCGCTCGCTCGCATGGCCGGGATCGCACGGCCGGGGGTCTATGACCCCGGCCGCCTGGGACCGCGCGACCTCTTCTTCGTCCGTCGCGCGCCCAGCGCCACCGATCCGCGACCCTGCTTCCGGCTGGAGGACGGGTCGAGCGTCTACGCCTCGCTCGGCTCGCCGCTGGTCCCGTTCGAGCAGTTCAAGCTCTACTGCCCCGGCCGCGGGTAGACGCGACCAGGCTAGGGTGGCTTCGACGCCCGTGAAGCTTTCACCCATCATCGCCTGCTACCGGGACGCCGAGGCCGTCCCTCACATGCACCGGCGTCTTGTCGAGACGTTCGAGCGCATCGGCTGCGACTACGAGATCATCTTCGTCAACGACGGGTCGCCCGACGACGCGCGCGAGGTGCTCGCCGCGCTCGCTGCCCGAGACCCGAACGTCGTCGTGATCAACCACGCCCGGAACTTCGGGTCGCAGTCGGCGTTTACCAGCGGCATGGCGATCGCCACGGGCGACGCGTGCATCCTGCTGGACGGCGACTTGCAGGATCCTCCCGAGCTGATCGAGGAGTTCGCCAAGAAGTGGAGAGAGGGCTACGACGTCGTCTACGGCGAGCGCGTCGGCAGGGAGGCACCGCCGCTGATGCGGCTTCTGTACAAGGGCTTCTACCGGGTCTTCCAGCGCACCGCCTACGTGAAGGTCCCGCTAAACGCCGGCGATTTCTCTCTCATCGATCGCCGAGTGGTCGACGCGCTCAAGGCCATGCCGGAGAAGCACCGCTTCGTGCGGGGCCTCCGAGCGTGGGTGGGCTTCAAGCAGACCGGCGTCCCCTACGTCCGTCCCGAGCGGATGTTCGGCGTCACGACCAACAGTTTCCGCAAGAACCTCGGCTGGGCGCGGCGCGCGATCGTCTCCTTCTCCTACGCGCCCCTTGACTTCATCACGGGCCTCGCGGTAGCGATCGTCGGGATCAGCGCCCTGGGGCTGGTGCTCCAAGTCGTCCTGAAAATCGTTGCACCGGATTCCGCGCCTAAGGGCTTCACGACCCTCATCATCCTGATCCTCTTCATCGGGGGCGTCCAGACGCTCTGCTTGGCGATCATCGGCTCCTACATCTCGCACATGTACGAAGAGGTCAAGGGGAGGCCGGCATACGTCGTGGACTCTGTCCTCAACGCGCCCGAGGGCGCGCCGCTCCCCGCGAGCGTCCTCGCGCGCGGGCAGGACGAGTTGCCCCGGGTCAGCGCGGGCTCCGCACCGAGGCGAGCGGGCGACTGGACCCAGGATGATCCAGACCACGGCTGACCGTCGTCGGACCCTGGTAGGTAAGCCCCCACCGGCTCCGAGAGGGATTGCGTTTCGGGGTGGTGGGAGCGTCGAGCACGATCCTCCCGCGGTCATGCCGCGCGCGCGGTCGCGGTCCAACCCAAGCAGTCCTCGCCGCCGTCGGCGCGTAGCGTGATCTGGGCCATCAGCGCCAGGACGCCGACGAACGGCAGGGCCGCCGCCGCCGCCACTCGGCCGCGTCCGACGCCCCCCTCGGGCGGGAACAGCGCCGGCAGCACCAAGGCCATGACCTTGGCGCAGGCGACCGTGGCTGCGTTTCCGCGAGCGTTGACCACGACGTCGGCGAAGCCGGCGCGCTCCAGCAGGCTCCGCAGGCTCGAGGGGGTGAAGCGCCAGTAATCGTGCGGTACGTAGTGCCATCGCGCGGAGAACGGAACGGTGATAACGATGCGGCCTCCATTGCGCAGGACGCGACGGGCTTCCGCCAGGAACACCGCCGGCTCGAGGACGTGCTCGAGCGTCTCTGTGGTCAGCACGACGTCTACCGAGTCGTCGGGGACCGGCCAACGGTCACCCTCGAAGTACTCCGTGTCGGGCATGACGTAGCCGAAGTCCTCTCCCGCCGCGGCATCATCGATCGCCCTGTACCGCGCGTCGGCGGGCAGAAGGCGCCGGTAGGGCTGAGCGCCAGAACCCACGTCCAGCACGTCGTCGTGGGCGTCTGCGAGTAGGACCCGAAGGTCGTTCCAGATGGATGCCGCCTGGACGTCCAGCGTACGTCGGGCCGCGGCCACGAGCCGGTCCCTGCGGGTACGGGGCGGGCGGAACGTCGGCGGCCGCCATCGCTCCGTGGTGCGGAGCGCAAAGTTCTCCCTACCGAGGCTCAGGAGCTCGCCTACCCCAAGCCAGCAGGTTGCCCACCGGAATCGTGACAGCCCGGTCAGCTAACCCGGCGCGCTCGAGGGCACGCACGAGGAGCTCACCTGTGCGTTGAGGCAAGGGCAGCAGGCGGACCCAGTAGCGCATCGGATACCGGTTGCTGATCGCGCGCTGGCCCACCTCGACGAGTCCCGCATCGTCGAGAAGCCGGTGGACGCTGACCGGTGAGAACAGCTGCTGATGCTCGATATCGATGATCGGGGAGCGTAGGCCAAGGAGGCGATTCACGGGCGCACGGCGATCGTGGCAAACGATCGCCAGGAGTCCGCCCGGCTTGAGCAGCGAGACGGCGTCACGCACAAGGACGGCCGGGTCGGGAACGTGCTCGATCGTCTGAAAGCACGTCGCGAGGCTGAGGCTTCCGGCCGGGCGAATCCCAGGATGAAAGACTCCATGCTCGACCAGCCCGACAACCCGAGCATCCGCGCAGGCAATCGGCTCCGTCGAGGGCTCGACCCCGCTCACGGAGGAGAAGCCGGCATCGAGCAACTCGCCGAGAAAAGCCCCGTCGCCGGTGCCGATGTCGAGCGCGCCGACGCGGTCGGGGAGGGTTTCCAAGATCGGCCGCAGCACCTCGATGTAGGTGCGCGCCGCGAAGCGCCCCTCCACCGCGCTGTCGAAGGCCGCCGCCTCGTAGGCCCGGGCCAGCGCCTCGGGGTTAGGCACCGGGCTCGCGTAGACCAAGTCACAGACAGGGCAGCACACCAGCCGGAGGCGCATATGCTCGGGCCGCTTCCGCGACGCGAAGGCGTACTGGTCGAGAGACGCTAGGTCGACCCGCTCGGCGGCGTGGATATCGCTGTCTTCGGTCGACCCACAAACGGGGCAGTTCCGAGTGTGAAGATCCCCGAGTAAGCCGGTCGTGGTCACGGCGGCGGCCGGGAACCTGCTCCGGGCGTGGATCCTCCGGTTGCCGGAGCGACCCTGCTCGCCCCCACGGCGGACGGGTTGGTGCGCAGCCGTCCCGCGGCGGCGACCGCCCACAGCAGCGAGAGCCAGGCCACCGAGGCGCCGACCACGTGGATCCACACGACCTCCGGCGGGAGGTTTGAGAGGTGGTACTGGATCGTGCCGGTCACCCCCTGCGCCGCCAGGGAGACGGCGAGGACGGTCACGGCGCGACGCGCTTGCCGGTCGGCGTCGCGCGCCCGCAGCAGGAACCACACCGCGACCGCCGCTACACCGAGCGCCCCCGCAAGGCGAGCGTGGTAGCGGATGGTCCACTGCAGCGTCTCGGCGCCCTTGAACATCAACCGGTCGACGACATCGTCGGTTCCCGACCCGCCTGCGTGCGGCCCGGCCGCGGTCGCGACCGTTCCGACGAAGATCACCACCGCGCCGAAGGCCATCAGGGCGCGCACGGCCCACACCGACAGCGCGTCGGTCGCGCGTGGCCGCTGCCCCGGTTCGTAGGTGGCGCGCCAGGCGAGCGCGAAGGCGGCGACCAGAAGGAGCATCGACAGGCCGAAGTGCGCCATGACGAAGCCGGGCTTGAGCCCGAACTCCACCGTGAGCCCTCCGAGCACGCCCTGTCCGAGCACCCCGAGCGCCGGCGGCACGCCGAGCACGGCGAGGTCGCGCCGGAACGGGCGCCGCCGCCAGGCCAGAAGGCCCGCCGCCAGCACGACGAACCCGACCAGGGCCGAGAGCAGCCGGTTGCCGTATTCGATCACCGCATGGGTCTCGAGTGGAGCGACGTAGCTGGCGCCGCACTTGGGCCAGTTCGGGCAGCCCAGCCCCGAGCCCGTCAACCGGACACCCGCCCCGGTGAGCACGATGAGCCCGAGCGCCGCGAGGGCGACGTAGGTGACGCGAGCGTAGGCGCGCGGCGTGAGCGTCAGGCGGTCGCGCACGGGAACGACATGATGGCAGGGCCTGCTAGCTTGGCGGCGGTCCGGCGGGCAGCCCCGCGAACCGAGTCGCACGAGGCATCACGATCGACGCCAAGCTGCTGTCCAGCGACATACGCCGGATCGTCCTCGAGCAGTCCAAGCGCGCTCACGTCGGTCACATCGGCTCGTGTCTGTCCATCGCCGACCTGGTCGCCTCGGTCTTTGCGGCCGGCATCGCCGATGCGGACCCGGGCGACCCCGATCGCGATCGGTTCGTGCTCTCCAAGGGCCACGCCGCACTCGCGCTCTATGCGGCGCTTCATGCCATCGGGCGGGTCGACGGCGAGTTGCTCGACGGCTTCTGCTCGGACGGCAGCTCCCTGGGAACCCATCCCGAGCACGTGGTCGACGGCATCGACTTCTCGACGGGCTCGCTGGGGCACGGTCTTTCCATGGCCGCGGGCGCGGCCCTCGCCGCGCGCATACAGCGCTCGCGCCGACGCGTGTTCGTTGTGATGAGCGACGCGGAGTGCAACGAGGGATCGCTGTGGGAGGCCGCGATGTTCGCCGCCCATCACCGCCTTTCCGCGCTCGTCGGCATCGTCGACGCCAACGGCCAGCAGGCGCTCGGCTACACGCGCGACGTGATCGACCTCTCGCCGCTCGCCGATCGCTGGCGGGTGTTCGGGTGGGACGTGCACGAGGTCGACGGGCACGACGTCGATCAGCTCACCGCCACCATCGGCGCGCTCGACATCGCCTCCGGCGGCCCCCACGTGCTCGTCGCACGGACCGTGTTCGGCAGCGGGGTGTCGTTCATGGAGGGCCAGATCCCATGGCACTACTGGCCGATGTCCGACGAGCAGTACGCGCAGGCCGTGGCGGAGGTCGCGTCGTGAGGGCGGAGTTCGCGCGGGCCATGCTCGACCTCGCCGAACGCGACGACCGCGTCGTGCTGCTCACCGGCGACCTGGGTTTCACCGTGCTCGAGCCGTTCGCAGAGCGCCATCCGGAGCGCTTCTACAACGTCGGTGTGGCCGAGCAGAACATGGTCGGCCTCGCCACCGGCCTGGCCGAGGCCGGCTTCGTTCCCTTCGTCTACTCCATCGCGACGTTCGCCAGCCTGCGCCCCTACGAGTTCATCCGCAACGGACCGCTGCTGCACGAGCTCCCGGTGCGCATCGTCGGCATCGGCGGCGGCCTGGACTACGGCCACAACGGGGTGACCCACTACGCCCTCGAGGACGTGGGGGTGCTCCGGGTGCAGCCTTCGCTCACCGTCCTCGCCCCGGCGGATCCCGACCAGGCCCTAGGCGCGCTGGCCGCGACCGAGGACTTGCCGACTCCGGTCTATTTCCGGCTCGGCAAGGAGGCCAAGCCCGTCCCGGGCCTCGACGGCCGCTTCGGGCTCGGGCGAACCGAGTCGATCGGCGAGGGCGAGGACGTCGCGATCGTCGCACTGGGGACCATGGCGACCGAGGCGGTGGAGGCCGCGCGCCTGCTGGGTGAGCGAGATATCGCCGCCACCGTCGTCGTCGTGGCCAGCGTGAGCCCACCGCCCGTCGAGGATCTGCTCGAGGTGCTGGGACGCGTGCGCCTGGCCCTCACCGTCGAAGCCCACTACCCGCGCGGGGGCGTGGGGTCGCTCGTCTGCGAAGTGGTGGCCGACCACGCGCTGGGCTGTCGGGTGCTGCGCCGAGGCGTGGACCGGATGCCACGCGGCGTCACCGGAACCCAGCGCTACCTATACGACGTCTTCGGGCTCTCGGCGCCGCAGCTGGCCGACAGCGTGGTCGAGGCGCTCGCACCCGCACGGAGCTGAGGTGGCGCAACGGGCGCAAGCGGGTGCTGCAGAGGCCCGCAGCGCCAGGACGTCGGTGATCCTGCCCGTGCACAACCAGGGCGAGCACATCGCCGCGATCGTCACTGATTACCTGGCCGTGCTGCGCCGCCTGAGCGGTCGCCACGAGCTGATCCTCGTCACCAACGCATGCACCGACGGCTCAGTCGAGGTCTGTCGCTCGCTGGCCGCAGGGCACGAGCCCGTGCAACTCATCGACCTTCTGGAGGGCGGGTGGGGCCGCGCGGTGAAGGTCGGGCTCGAGCGCGCGAGCGGGATGTGCTCTGCTACACCAACTCGGCTCGCACGACAGCGCCGATGCTCGCCCTCATGCTCTCTTACTACGCGGCGCATCTCGGGGTCGTGCTGAAGGCGAACCGGCGCATCCCGCTGGGCTACGAGGAGTTCCTCGAGCGCGGGCCGAGCGAGCCGGTCGTGCTGGCGGGCTGAGCTCGCACGGGCGATGAGCCGCACGCTGATCACCGGCGCGGCCGGATTCGTCGGCGCCGGCCTGGTACGGCGGCTGCTCGGGGAGGGCGTCCATGTGACCGCCCTCGTGCGGCCCGGAGGCGACCGGTGGCGCTTGGACGAGGTCGTCCGCGACGTGGAGCTCGTCGAGGTCGATCTCCGCGACGAAGCCGCCCTGAGGTCCGCGGTCCTGAGCAGCCGGCCCGAGCGAGTGTTCCACCTCGCCGCCCACGGGGCCTATTCGTGGCAGACCGACGCCGAGCGTATCGTCGCGACGAACCTGCTCTCGACCATGGCGCTGCTCGAGGCGACGCGCGAGGCACACAGCGTGGTGCTCGCCGGCTCGTCGTCGGAGTACGGATTCAAGGACCACCCGCCATCGGAGGACGAGCGGCCCGAGCCGAACAGCCCCTACGCGGTGGCCAAGGTGGCAGCGACGATGTGGGGCCAGCACGTCGCCAGGGCGCAGGACCGCCACGTGGCGACGCTTCGCCTCTACTCGGCCTACGGTCCCTGGGAGGAGCCCGATCGACTCGTTCCCCAGCTCGTCGTGCGCGCGCTGCGCGGCGAGCTTCCGCCCCTTGTCGGCCCCGACACCGCCCGCGACTTCGTCCACGTCGACGACGTCTGCGCGGCCTTCGTCGCCGCCGCGGCGGCGACTGAGGCGCCGCGGGGCGCCGTCTACAACGTTGGCGCCGGCCGCCAGGTCACCCTAGGAGAGCTGGTCGACGTCGCTCGCGACGTCCTGGGCATCGAGGTCGAGCCAGAGTGGGGCTCGATGCCCGGCCGCCGTTGGGACACGAGCATCTGGGTGGCCGACCCGCGGCGCATCGAACGGGAGCTGGGCTGGCGGGCGGCGATCGGCCTCGGCGACGGGATGCGCGCGATGCGCGACTGGCTCGAGGCCGCCGCGCCCGCGGTCCACGAGCGCTACGAAGCGCCCAGCGGACGGTAGGGGCGATATCCCACGCGCACCCCTCGGCTGCGACGTGCGGTCGGCGCGCGCAGCTGGGGGGCCGGCTCGCGCCCCGAGGCGGCGTCGGTCTCGTAGGCTTGGCAGCCGTGGACCGACTGCGCTCCCTTCGCCATCGGAGTGGCACCGCCGGCGAGCCTGACGCTGCCGCGCTGCCCGCATTCGAGGCGGTCGTGACCGATGTCGGCGAGCTCCTGCTGCCCGCCCACGACACCGTCATGCGAATGCTCATGAAGCGCACCGGAGACTGGGAGCTCGACGAGGCAAGCCTCTTTGCTTCGCAGCTGCAGCCGGGGATGACCGTCTTGGACGTCGGCGCGCACGTCGGCTACTACACGCTGTTGGCCGCGAGGATCGTGGGGGCCGAGGGACGCGTCATAGCGGTCGAGGCCGACGTCGACAACGCGGCGCTGCTCAGGGCCAACGTCGCTCGCAACCACGGCGGGAAGGTCGAGATAGTCGACGCGGCCGCTTGGGACCGGACCGGCAAGGTCACCCTCCGACGGAACCCCCAGAACACGGGCGATCACCGCGTCGTCGGTGAGCCTGCCGGCACCGAAGGAATCGAGGTCGACTCGATCGCGCTCGACGACTGGCTGGGAGACGATCCGGTCCACGCCGTCAAGGTGGACGCCCAGGGCAGCGACCACATCGCGATCAAGGGAATGGAGCGCGCCGTGCGCCGGTGGAATCCGATCGTGTTCGCCGAGTTCTATCCCGAAGGTATCGAGGAGCTCGGCAGGGACCCGGCGGCTGCCGTCACCTACTACCGCTCGCTGGATGCTCGCCTGACCATGCCGGGCATACAGGCCGACTTCGAGGCCTGGTCGCCCCAGGACTTCGTGTCCTGCGCGACGCGCCTGCCCGGCGGCTTCGGAACCATCATCTTGCGCCCTCGTCCCGCCTGACCGCAAGCAGCTCGACACCCGCGACGGCGACGTGGCTGAGCGGGATGTGGATGAGCTCGAGCGGGATGTGGACCGTGTTGGTCATCAACTTGACCTTCGTGGCTGCGAGTCCGTTCGCGAGCAGGGCGAGCTGGAGCTGGTCGAGCGTAAGGCGGTTGAGGCTGCGGTACTCGTCATCGGCCGGCCGCGTCGGGTCGGTTCCGCGCTCGCCCACCAAGTCGTCGAGGATCGGCGTGTCGTGGCGCACGAGGTGAGGGAACGGATCGTCGTAGTGCGGCCAGAGATGCCCCCCGTGCTCCGAGAACCAGAAAGGCCAGAGTTGCAGAAACAAGACGCCGTCGGGCTTCATGATTCGCGCGATCTCGGCGAGGAGCGCCGTGGGATCGTCGACATGCTCAAAGGTCGACCAAGTCACCACGACGTCGAAGCTCTCGTTGAGCGCTGGAACGCGTAGGGGGTCTGAGACAAGGAAGTTCAGGCTCTCGGGCGGGTCGCCCACACCCGCCGCCCGCGCCGCACGGGTCAAGCCGCTCGTGTCGACGGGCCGGACGTCATAGCCCACGAGCTTGCGCGGCTTGCCCTTGTGGACGAGCCCGAGATCGATGACGCCGTCGCCGCAGCCGACATCCGCCACGTCCTTGCCCTCGAGCGATATCCCGTCGGCGCTCAGAAAGGCGAGCACCTCATCCGCCGCGTCGGTGTAGTGCTCGTCGAACCAGCCGACGGGGTCGTGATCTTGCCGGCCGGCCACGCTCAACTGTTCCGCTCGGGGAGCGCGCGACGAGGGGGCAGTCGACGGTGGCGTGCCATGTAGCCGAGCCGATAGGTCAAGAGCATGGGCCCCAGCATGATCACTCGGAGCCAGCGCCGTCGCGAGAGGGCCAGAAGCGGCCGTCGCAGCTCGTTGGGGAGCACGCCATCCGGCCCGACGAGATCAGCGTCGACCGCGTTGCCGGGATATCCAAACTGCTCCTCCAGCTCCCGGAAGGCGTCCTCCAGCCTGGCGTGGTCGCTCTCGAGCTCGAGCTGGTCCAGGGCGAGAACCGATGCTTGCCGGGCCTTTCCCTCCGCCGCCGTGCGGTAGACGTCGAGCACCCGCTCGGCGGTCCGGCGCCAGGTCAGCCGTGCCCCCGCGGCACGCAGTAGGGCTACGTGGCGATCGCGGGCCTCGCCGGGATCGAGGACCGGCGCCACCTGGTCGGCGCTCTGCTGTGGGTCCCATGAAACCAGGAGCGCAGCGGACGACGGAAGCATCTCGGCGAGAGAGGTCTCCGGGGCGAAGAGGCAAGGCAGTCCTGCCTCTGCGGCCTCGAAGGGGACCAGGCCAAACCCCTCGAACGTGGTCGGGTAGACGATCGCATTCGCGTGCTGCTGCAGCCAGGCCTTGCCGGGTTCGTCGACTGCGGCGAGGTCGAGGACGTCCTCCGCGAGGTCGGGATGGCTTGCGAGGAAGATCGCCTCCTCGCCGGCAGAGGACCCGTGGGCGACATGGGCGCCGGCGAACACCAGCATCCCACGCCAACCATGGCGCTCGTGCAGTGAAGCAAGGAGCTTGAGGGCAAACAGCCGGTTCTTGTGGCGAAAGTCGGTGCCCAGGCAGAGCAGGAAAGGCTTCTCCCCGATGCGGTCGGCCCCACGGGGCGGTCGTGGGTCGGGGGTCAGCCCCGCGAGCACGTGGTCGGTTCCCAGATGGGCGACGTGGACCCGGGGCTGGTCGACGAGATCCTCTGCGAGCGCCTCCTTCGCGGCGTGGCGCGAGAAGAACAGCACTTGGTCTGTCGCCGAGAGCGCCGTCCGCGTCAGTCGGCGGTGCGCCATCCACGCCTCGGGAGAGCGGTGGTAGGAGGGGTTGTGGTAGGCGATCAGGTCCTGCTGGGTGACGATCAGGCGACGCCCGACCATGCGCAGCACATCGAGATCGGCGGGGGAGCTCACCTGGAAAGGACGGTGGACGACGTCGCTCACCTCGACTCCCCGCCGGACCTCGGCGACAGGGAGCAGCGCCACGGAGGGCATCCTGGCGAACAGCATCGACGCGTACTCCCCGAGGTCGGGCGGCGTCAGGACCCGCAGACCGATGCTGCCCTCGGCGTGCAGAGCCGCAATCAGCTCGAGGACGTGCACTTGGGAGCCGGTCAGAAAGCGCGTCAGTATCCGGCCGTCGATGGTCACGCTCAAGCCGCGAAAGGCGCGCGCCGCGGCACCGATCGCCCGCGTCAGGGGTCCCTGCTCGTCGCTTTCGGCCTCAGCGACCCAGCGATCGTAGTAGGGGTACCGAGACTGGATGACGGCATGGTGATCACGGCGAAGCGCCTGCGAGGCACCGGACATTCCGAAGCTCGCACCCCCGTAGTGCAGGACCAGGGCGTCGTCGGCGACGACGTGGCTCAGGCCATGCAGCACGCATCGCTGAGAGAAGTCGACCTCCTCCTCATAGCCGGGGCTGAACGCCTCGTCGAAGCCGCCGACCAGCTCGAGCGCCGAACGGCGTATCCACAAGCAGTGGCCGACCGCGGTCGGGATCTGCGGTCGCAAGCGCGGGCTATGACGGCGAACCTCCGAGGCGGCCTCCTCGAGCGACCAGTCCTGCGGGAGGTTCGGGGCCGGCTGGTTGCGGTTGGGGACCGACACGATCGTGCCGGAGTTCGTCAGGGCGCTGGCGGTGGCCACCCGCGTGTTCGAGTACGCGGCGCTCCGCAGCGCTTCGAACCAGCCCGAGCTCACGACACAGTCGCTGTTGACGATCACGACGTCGGCGGGATGGACGACGGCGAACACGGTGTTCGCGTTGCACACGAACCCCACGTTGCCGGGCTGGCGAAGATAGAGCAAGCGATGGGCCGTGGACCTAAGCTGGCCGAGCTCGTCCACGAGCGCTCGAACCGCGGGATCCGGACTCGCGTCGTCGGCGACGAGGATTGGTGCATGTGGAGGGGTGTGCGCCAGCAGCGCCCGCATGCACTGGGCGAACACGTCGACGCCTCCGTAGACCGGTACGCACACGACAGCCTCGCCGCGGTCGAGGCCAGCTTGCGCCCCGGGAGCGAGGTGCTCGACGGTCATGTACTCGAGCGCCCGGGCCGTTGAGCAGCTAGGCGAGCGCGCCGGCGGATAAGATCCGCCTGTGTCGAGCAACGCAGCATTCGTTGCGGGCGAGGAAGCAGATTCATCGGAGGCTCGTCGCCCGAGGGTGCGGCCGGCGACGCCAAAGCGCCCCATCGGCGTCGACGCCCATACGGCGAGGGCGGCATTCTAGCCTCTCAGGCGCGGCGTCTGCGGACTGCCGCGACTATGACGCCGGCCCCGCCAGAGGAGGGCTTGCCGCCGCGAACGCGTCGCGCCGAGAACCTGGTCGTACTCGCGCTGCTGATTGTCGTCGCGGCGATCACCTACGGGCCCTACATCGTCGAGGGCGGCTTCATCGCCGACGACTGGGCCAATGCGGAGTGGACGCGCTTCGGCGGCCCGGACGATTCGAGCACCTTGGAGTGGTACTGGAGCATCGTGTCGTTTCGCCCGGTTCTCGTCCTCTACATTCCGCTCACTCATGCGGTGCTGGGACTCTCCGAGGCCGCCCACGTAGGGTTGAGCATGTCCCTCGCGGTCGCGTCCGCGTTTCTCTTCTACCTCGTCCTTCGCCTTCTGCACCTCGGGGCGTGGGCTGCCGCCGTCCCGTCCGTCCTGTCCGTCACGTTTCCGTTCGCGGACTCGATCCGGTTGTGGATCGCCGCGAACGGCATCAACTTCGCGCTCGTCCTCTACTTCGCGGGCCTCGCGCTGGGATTGCGGGCGGTGAGCCGGCACCGGGCACGCTCATGGCTGCATCTGCCCTCGTTGCTGCTCTACGCGCTCAGCATCCTGACCTACGAGATCGCCGCCCCGGCCATCGCGCTGAGCGGCGTCGCCTACGTGCTTCGAACTCGGAAGCTGTCGTGGCCGCTCGCCCTCCGGGCCGGGGCCGACGTCGCGGTCGTGGCGGCCTTGACGCTGCTCGTCACCACCAAGGGCCCGAACCGCGCGCAGGACGGATCCTTCTCCCCCTCCTACCTCGTCGATCGGCTCGAGCTGTTCGGGCGTCAGGGACTCAGCGTGCTTGGCTCCGCTGCCCTGCCGCACATCTCGACCGGCCAGGCCTACTTCGGTCTGCTGACGGTCGTCGCCCTCGGGGCAACGGCGCTCGTGGCTTGGCGGGTGCCGCTTCCGGCCTCAATGGCACCCCAGCTGCGCCGCGCGGTGGCTCTGGGCATCGCGGGGCTCGCCGTCGCCGCGATCGGCTATGCCGGCTTCGTCCCGGCCGCGAGCATGTACTACCCGGTCTCCCCCGGCGTCGGCAATCGGGTCAACGTAGCGGCGGCCTTCGGCTACTGCATGGTCCTCGCGGGGCTAGCGACCGCGCTCGGGACCCTGCTGGCAGTGGCGCTCCGCCGCTCGACCCTAACGGCGACGCTCATAGCAGCGGCGCTCGCGGCGATCGTCCTTGCCGGCTTCGTGGAGGACACGCGTCGAAACACCAGGCTGTTCATCCGGTCCGACGAGGTCCAGGCCACAGTGCTGGATGCCATCCGCACGACAACCCCGCGGCCCTCGGCCGGCCTAGTGGTGTTCGTCTTCGACTATCCGGTGACGACGGGACCGAACATACCGACGTTTGCGCTGAGCAACGACCTGCGGGGCGCCGTGCGCATCGCCTACGACCGTCAAGACATCACTGCGATGCCCGTACGCCCCGACGTTCCTCTGACCTGCAGTCCAGGTGGCATCCAGCTTGGCGATTCGGCACACCCGGAGTTCCTCACGAACGGAGCCTATGGCCGGACTCGCTTCGTCGACGTAGGAAGGCGCCGGGCGATCATCGTGGGCTCGAGAGCGCAGTGCGAGCGACTTCGGGGCTCATACGTGGCCGGCCCACAGGTGGACCCGACGCTCTGAGCCCGACTTGGAAGCCCGTCCCGACGCTCTGCCAACGTCGGTCGCGGGGGGCGCATTCAGGCGTGCGCCACGAAGTTGACGCGCTGACCCGAGTAGTAGACCTTCCGCAGCTCGTCCACCGAGTAGGGGCCCTGGCCGTCGAGATCGAAGATGCGCAGCGCGGCGTCGTCGCAGAGGAGGCGATGGACGTCGTCTGGCTCGGTGCCGTACGCATTCGCCGACCCGAGCCCATGCTCGAAGACGACGATGGGCTTATGCCTGGTGAGCGTCTGAAGCGCACCCTCGATCACCTGTTGCTCTGCGCCCTCGACGTCGATCTTGATCAACTTGGGGACGTACTCGGTGGGCAGCACCTCGTCGAGCACCTCGAGGCGGACTCGGATCTCCTGGACGTCGCCCTCGGCGTTCCCAGGCAGCGGGCGGAACCTGAGGCCGCTCCAACCTTCGGCCGCTCGCACGTGAGCGAAGGTCGATTCCCCGGCGTGGTCGGAGAGGGCCGCGTTGCGAACCTCCACCTGTGGAAACTGCTTGACGAGGTCGGCGTGGAGATGGGGCAGCGGCTCGTAGGCGATGTGCGAGCCTCGGGGGGCCAGGCGCACGATCTGCTCGAGCACGCTGCCCCGGTGGGCGCCGATGTCGATGCAGTTGTCCTCGGCCGCGAGCACCCAGCTGATCAGGAGGCAGACGCGCTCGTTGTCGAGCCGGTCGCGCTCGAGGAAATCGATCTCCGGCTTCTCGTCGACCTCGCTCGGCGCGAGGACGGCGTCCTGGGGCCCCCCGTCGCCGGAGCCTGCGGGCGGAGGCCTTCCGGCGCGCAGCCGACTTCGTACGGAGGCGAGGCGGCGGCGCATCGGCACGGCACGGAGGAAATCAGATCTTCGGCTCCTGCACTGGCTCTACCCTTCGCACACGGTGACTATGGCTTCGACCACCCCTGAGCACGGGACGAGCACCTCCACTGCCATCGGCGAGCCGGTGGCGATCTCGGTTCGCGACGTGTCCAAGACGTTTCGCATTCCCCACGACCGGCTTCTGACCCTCAAGGAGCGCGCCCTCCACCCCGTCAAGGCCCGGAAGGGGGGCTACAACCTCCTGCATGCGGTCGACGACATGTCCTTCGATGTCGGCGCCGGCGAGTTCTTCGGGATCGTCGGGCGCAACGGCAGTGGAAAGAGCACCCTGCTCAAGTGCATCGCGGGGATCTATGACACCGACCGAGGCGAGATCGGAGTGCGCGGCCGCCTGTCGCCCTTCATCGAGCTCGGGGTCGGCTTCAACCCCGACCTGACCGCCCGCGACAACGTGATCATCAACGCGGTCATGCTCGGTCTCTCGCGCCAGGAGGCGCGAGATCGCTTCGATGAGATCATCGCCTTCGCCGAGCTCGAGGACTTCGTCGATCTGCGCCTAAAGAACTACTCGTCGGGCATGCAGGTTCGCCTGGCATTCTCGGTGGGCATTCGGGTGGACGCCGACATCCTCTTGATCGACGAGGTGCTGGCGGTTGGGGATGCGGCCTTCCAGCAGAAGTGCTTTGAGCAGTTCAATCGGCTCAAGGCGGAGGGCCGGACGATCATCTTCGTAACCCACGACATGTACTCGGTGGAGCGCTACTGCGACCGGGTGATGCTCATGGAGAACGGACGCATGGTGAGCATCGACGTGCCCGAGACCATTGCCAAGAAGTACAACGAGCTGAACTTCGGGCGCATCGTGGAGGAGACCCCCGTAGACGGTGCGGGTGACCGCTACGGCGACCAGGCGGCCGCCGAGGTGCGCGACGCCTGGTTCGAGGACGGAGCCGGCGAGCGAGTGGTCGCGATCGCGCAGGGCGACCCCCTGCAGGTGTGCCTGGAGGTCGGCTTTCACACCACGGTCGAGGATCCGATCTTCAGCGTGGCTCTGCGCAACGAGATGCGCCAGACGATCTTCGCGACGAGCACGGAGCACGAACCTCCGGTCGGTCGCTTCGGTGCCGGCGAGACGACCCTCGTGCGGATTGCCTTCGAGAACTGGCTGGCGCCGAGCCTCTATTCGGCGACGCCCTCCGTCGCCCGTGCGGGCCCGAAGGGGGCCAACGTCTTCGATGTTCGCGAGGATCTCGCCTCGGTGCGGGTCTTCGGTCCGCGCTTCAGCGGCGGCGTCGCCGACATCCCCCACAGCATCGAGGTCGAGCGCCAATGACCGCACCTCACGTGGAGAGCCACCGCCCATCTGCGATGGGAAACGACCTGCGACGCTTCGTCGACCTCACGAGGACTCTCGCGGTCACCGACTTCAAGCTCCGCTACTTCGGTTCGTTCCTCGGTTACCTCTGGTCGCTCATCCGGCCGCTGATGTTCTTCGGCGTCATCTACCTGGTCTTCAGCCACGTGGCGAAGCTGGGGTCCGACGTCGAGTACTACGCCGTCTACCTGCTGACGTCGATCGTCTTGTGGACCTTCTTCGCCGAGACGACCAACGGCGCCCTGCGAAGCCTCATCAACCGGGAGAACCTGCTGCGCAAGATCCGCTTCCCGCGGCTGGTCATTCCGCTGTCGGTCTCGCTCACGGCGTTCTTCAACCTGACGGTCAACCTCGGCGCGGTGCTGGTCCTCGCTCTCGCGTCCGGCGTGCGGCCACAGCTCGGCTGGCTGGAGGTCCCGGTCCTCGTGGCCCTGCTCTTCGTGCTCGCCACGGGGGTCGGGATGCTGCTCTCCGCCCTCTACGTGCGCTTCCGCGACCTCGAGCCGATCTGGGACGTCGCGCTTCAAATCCTCTTCTACGGCTCCCCGATCCTCTATGTCGCTTCGAAGTACCCCGACTCGGTCCAGCACCAGCTCAGCGCAAGCCCGATCGCGGCGATCTTCACCCAGATGCGCAAGGCCTTCATCGACTCGAGCGCGCCGAGCGCGGCCGAGATGGTCGGCGGAACCCCGCGCCTCCTCCTTCCGCTCGGCGTGATCTTTGGCGTCTTTGCGCTGGGCTGGTGGGTCTTCAACCGCGAGGCGCCGCGTATCGCGGAGAATCTCTAGCTTCGCTGCCTTGCTTTAGCCTGCCGCCACCATGGCGGCCACCTCCGAGCAGGCAGAGATCGAGGCGCTTCGCGCGCGGATCGCCGCGCTCGAGCACGAGAACGCCGAGATCGCGGCCCGCGCCAACGCCGCGGTCGCTCGCGCGCAGGAGAAGGCCTACTGGCTCGATCGCTGGGGCCTTGACCTCAACGCGCTGATGCGCCGCCGGGGGGCCGCCCAGCTTCGCGCCGCGGTGCGCGGGGTGCGGCCTGTCTACCGGGTGGTGCGCTACCAGCTGCTCAAGCCGTTCCTCGGCCGCCTACGCGGATGAGCGGCGACGTCTCGGTCGTCATCCCCGCCAGCCTGCTCGACATCCGCGGACGCCCAAGCCGGCGCTGGGAGAGCTTCAGGCGAGCTAGTGGGTCGCGCTGAGTGCCCGTTTCCCACCAGGGACGTTCCCTAGCGCGAGCTCCTCGGCGTACCCTCGGCGGCGACGGCCAGCGAGCCGACGTCGGTGCGACTGCGGCGGAGGCGTCGAGGTAGACCGCCACTCAGCGGGCGCCACGCACCCAGTCGAGTGCCTCCGTGCCCGCACTCGCGCTGCCGGTCGTCTGATGAGGCTCGATGGCGAGGAGGTCGCCGGCTTCGGCTTGGCCGTGGTGACGGCGGATGAGGATCTCACGCGACGAGTCCTCGGCGGGCGCACCACGCTCGAGGGCCTGAGCCCCCAGCGGGAGGGCATGTGAATTACAAGTGTAGTACCAATGATGTGACACCTCCAGTCCCACTCTACAAAGCGGTCTGGCGAGTTCGCCAGACCATTCCCAGCCAAGCCCGCGTGTCGCCGGCTCGAGCAGCGTAAAACGGTCC
>JBBPZA010000025.1:0-10139 GCA_038199375.1 Solirubrobacterales bacterium
CTGGTAGCTCGAGAGGATCAGCCGCTCGATCCCGGCGGCGTCGTGCAGCGGTGCGATTGCGACGACCATCTGCATCGTGGTGCAGTTCGGGTTGGCGACGATCCCCGCGTGGGTGTCGAGGGCCTCGGGGTTGACCTCCGCGACGACGAGCGGCACGTCTGGCTCCATGCGCCACTGCGAGGAGTTGTCGACCGCCACCGCGCCCGCCTGCGCGAAGCGGGGGGCCCACTCCCTCGAGACCGCCGACCCCGCCGAGAAGAGCGCGACGTCGAAGCCCTCGATCGCTTCGGGGGCGAGCGCGCGCACCGTCCGGCCGGCGACCTCGCGGCCCGCCGAGCGCTCGGACGCGAAGGGCACGATCTCGCGTGCGGGAAACCTACGCTGCTCGAGGATCTCGAGCAGCGTGGTGCCCACGGCGCCGGTCGCGCCGACGACGGCGACGCGGAGGCCGTCGTTCACGCGGCTTCCTCCCCCGACGACCCTTCCGGGGGGCGATCCTTGTATGGGACGTCCTCGCTCCCCGCCCCACCGTCTCGGGGCCCGCGCTCGAACGGCCGCTCCTCGCGCACTGCGTCGCGGCCGAGATCGAACGCGGCGTGCAGAGCGCGGACGGCCCTCGGCACGTGCTCGCCCCGGATGACGCAGGAGATCTTGATGGGCGACGTCGAGATCATCTCCATGTTGATCGCGTTCTCCCCGAGCACGCTGAACACCTTCGCGGCGACCCCGGGGTGCGACTTCATTCCCGCCCCCACGATCGAGACCTTGCCCATCTCCACGTCGGTCGCGACGCTGGCGATGCCCAGCTCGGCGACGATCCTTCCGAGCGTGCGCGTCGCCCCGGCGAGGTCCGCCCGCGGGACGGTGAAGGACATGTCGGCTCGGGCGCCGGCTGACTCGGGCTCGTTCTGGATGATCATGTCGACGTTGACGTTGTCGTCGGCCAGCGCGCTGAAGATCCGGCCGGCCACGCCGGGCTGGTCGGGCACCCCGAGCAGGGTCACGCGCGCCTCGTCGGTCGAGTGGGTGACGGCGGTGATGAGGGGCTGCTCCACGGTGTCGTCCTCTCCCAGGACAACGGTACCGGTCGCATCATTGAAGCTCGATCGGCAGTGGATGCGCACGCCGTGGTTGCGCGCGTACTCGACGGAGCGCAGCTGTAGCACCCCGGCGCCCGACGAGGCCATCTCGAGCATCTCCTCGAAGGACAGGACCGGCAGCTTGCGCGCATCGGGGACGATCCGCGGGTCGGCGCTGAACACGCCGTCGACGTCGGTGTAGATCTCGCACACATCGGCGCCGACCGCCGCCGCCAGTGCCACCGCGGTAGTGTCCGAGCCCCCTCGTCCGAGCGTCGTGACGTCCTTTGCCGTCGAGACGCCCTGGAAGCCGGCGACCAGGACGATGGCGCCCGCTTCGAGATGCTCCTTGATGCGATCGGCGCGGACGTCGAGAATTCTCGCTTTGGTATGAGACGTGTCCGTGACTATTCCCGCCTGTGACCCCGTGAGCGAGATGGCCAGATGACCGAGGTCCTTGATCGCCATCGCGCAGAGGGCACACGACTGACGCTCACCCGTCGAGAGGAGCATGTCCATCTCGCGCGGATCGGGGTGGGGAGAGACCTCCTGGGCCATCTCGATGAGCTCGTCGGTGGCCTTGCCGCGCGCCGAGAGCACCGCGACGACGCGCGCGCCCTGCTCCTTGCGCGCGACGATGCGACGGGCGGCCCGGCGAAGCCCCTCGGGGCCGGCGACGGAGGTCCCGCCGAACTTCATGACGAGCGTCTCGGCCACGGCGGGGAAGGCTAGCGGCGTACGGTGACCCGAGCACGCAAGCGACGAAACACGCTCCTGCTCGCGCTGGCGGTCGTCCCACTGCTGGCTCTGCTCACCGCGCTCCTTCCCGCCGGCGCCGACGAGGAGGACGGACAAGGCGCTCCGCGAACGCAGGAGGCGCTCTCCACCGGAAAGGAGACGGTTCCGGGTGCGGAGGTCACCGTCCTCGACGCGCTGGTGAAGGTGATCGGGCCGGCACGCGGGAGCGACGACATCGAGCGCTTCCTCGCTCGCGCTCCCGTCGAGCGCAAGGTCGCCCAGCTCTTCGTCGTCGGCTTCTCCGGCCAGGACAGGCAAGCGCCGATCCTCGTCAACCTGCGTCGTCGTGACTGGGGCGGCCTGGCGCTCCAGGACGTCAACTACGTCTCGGAAACCCAAGTGAAGGGCTTGATCGCGGGGCTTCGAGCAAATGCGCGGATCGGCCGCAACGTCCCTCCGCTGATCGCCGCCGCCCAGGAGGGTGGCGAGCGATCGGCCTTCGCGGACCTCCCGCCCGGCTCGCAGGGGCCGGTGGCCACCAAGGGTGGCGTGGCGGGGGTGGGGCGCGAGGCCGTGGCGGCCGGCCGGGCTCTGCGCGCGCTCGGAGTCACGATGACCTTCGCGCCCTCGGCCGACGTCGCCGCGGAGGGCGGACCGTTCGAGAAGCGCGCCTTCGGCGTCGACGAGGAATTCGTGGCGAAGGCCACGCGCGCTGCGGTCCAGGGCTACCTGAAGGCCAAGGTGATCCCGGCGGTCGGGAGCTTCCCCGGGGCGGGCGCCTCGTCGCAGGACCCCGACATCGGCCCCGGGCCCGTCGGGCTGAGCCTGGACGAGCTGCGCGAGCGCGACGTCCGTCCGTTCCAGGCGATCGCCGGACTGGCGCCCGTCGTGCGGATGTCCAACGCCATCTACGCAGCCTTCGACGGCGTCACCCCGGCTACGGTGCTTCCCGAGGCGGTCCGCCTCCTGCGATCGCTGGGGTTCCGCGGCGTCGTCATGACCGCGAACCTCGTGGGGACGACCGGCGTCACCGGCGGCACGGTCCCCCAGGCGGCGCTCGCCGCGCTGAAGGCGGGTGTGGACCTGATCTACATCCCCGGCTCGGCCGACGATCAGGAGGAGGCCTACCAAGCCGTGCTCTCCGCGGTGCGAACCGGCCGCATCTCCCCCGCCCGCCTCGACGGCTCGCTGCGCCGGGTCCTCGAGCTCAAGCGCTCCTACGGGAAGCTGCCGAGCTGAGCGCTCGCGCGGAGCCCTAGAGCGCGCGCCTACCCGCGAGCGCGCGGCCGAGGGTGACCTCGTCGGCGTACTCGAGGTCGCCGCCCACCGGCAGGCCGGAGGCCAGGCGGGTGACCGCGACGTCTGGAGACCGGCCGCGCAGCGCGTCGGCGATGTAGAGCGCGGTGGCCTCCCCCGTGGTCGTCGGGTTGGTGGCCAGCACGACCTCGCTCACCTCCCCCTCAGCGACCCGGGCGAGGAGCTCGGCGATCTTGAGATCCTCGGGATCGACGCCGTCGATCGGTGAGAGCGCGCCGCCGAGCACGTGGTAGCGGCCCCGGAACTCGTGCGTGCGCTCGATCGGGATCACGTCGCTGGGCTCCTCGACGACGCAGAGCACGCTCGGGTCGCGGCGGGTGTCGCGGCAGATCGGGCACAAGCCCTCCTCGGCGAGGTTGTAGCAGCGCTCGCACAGCCCGATGCGCTCCTTGACCTCGCGGATGGCGTCGGCGAGGTCGCGAGCCTCCTCGGGCGAGGCGCGGAGGATGTGGAAGGCCAGTCGCTGAGCGGTGCGGGTCCCGATGCCCGGAAGGCGGCTCAGCTCGGTGATCAGCCGCTGGACGGGAGCGGCGTACACCTAGAGGCCGGGCAGCCCGAGGTTGCCCATTCCGCCGGTCAGCCCGCCGAGCTTGCTCGCGGCGAGCTCCTGCGCTGAGCGCAGGCCCTCGTTGACGGCGGCGAGGACGAGGTCTGCGAGCAGCTCGGGATCGTCGGGATCGATGGCGTCGGGCGCGATCGTGATCTCCTTGACCTCGAGGTCGCCGCTGACGACGACCTTGACCATCCCACCACCGGCGGAGGCCTCCACCCGCTCGTCCTTGAGCTTGTCCTGCGCGGCCATCATGTCGGCCTGCATCTTCTGGACCTGCTTGAGCATCTGCTGCATGTTGGGCGGCTGGGGCATCAATCCTCGCCTTCCTCGGGGTCGGCCGGGATCTCCTCGGCGTCGAACTCTGTCACGAACCGGGCGACCAGCTCCTCCTCGGAGAGCGACCCCCCCACGCCCGCATCCTGGCCGACCTCCTCCCCCAGCTCGCAGCGCAGCTGGATGTGCGCTCCGGTCACCGCCCGCACGGCGTCGGCGAGCGCCTCGCAGTACTCGGCATCCTGAGCCTTTCGCTTCTTGAAGGTCGCCGAGGGCGGAAAGGCGACGACCAGCTGCCCGTCGGCGAGGGAGGCGGGCCGCGCCTCGGCGAAGATGCCGGCCTTCAGGGACCCCCCACGCTCGCGAAGCATCTCGAGGACGGCCGGCCACACCGCGCGCAGGCCTTCGAGGTCGCCGGCGGGAGCAGCGCCCTGCGCGGCAGCGGCCGCCCCCGCCCCCACCGGCGCGCCGGTCTCTCGGGCCCCGGGCGCCGCCGCCAAGGGCGCGCCGTTCTCCCGCGGCGCGGAGGCCACCGCCGGCGCCGCCGTAGGCACGACCACGCGCGCGCCTGTCTCCGCGACGGGCGCCGGGGGCTCCGGCTCGGCGGGCGGTGCGACACGCGCGGCGGCGACTTCGCCCATGGGCTCGGGCGGCGGCGCGACCGGCGCGGGCCGAGAGCCCGGCCCGCCGGCGAGCCCGGCCTCGAGTCGCTCGACGCGGGCGAGCAGCGCCTGAGTCGAGACGTCGGCGTCCGGCCGCGCCGCCTTGACCAGCGCGAGCTCGAGCTGGATCCGGGGGTCGGCGCCGTTCTTGACCGCATCCTGGGCGGCCGCCACGAGGTCGAGCAGACGGGTCACGTCGGCGGCGGTCAGGCGCTGGGCCTGGGCGAGGAGGCGCTCGTCGTGCTCGGAGGTCATCCGCAGGCCCGCGGGGAGCTCGCCCAGGGTCTGGACCACGAGCAGCTCGCGCGCATGGCCCTCCAGGTCGCGCAGCAGCTGGCCGGCGTCGCGGCCCGACTCGTCCAGGCGCGCGACCGAGAGGAGCGCCTCACGGGCGTCCCGGGCGGCGATCGCGTCCAGCGCCCCGAAGAGCAGGTCGGCGTCGGCCACCCCGAGCACGGCGAGCACGTCGTCGAGCTCGATCGAGGTGCCGCTGTAGGTGACCAGCTGCTCCAGGGTCCCGAGCGCGTCGCGGAAGCTCCCAGTCGCCCCGCGGGCGATCAGGCCCACGGCCGACCCGGGCAGCTCGATCGCCTCCTGGGCGGCCACCCGGCGCAGGACCTCGCCTATCTGCTCGGCGCTCGGGCGGCCGAAGTCGAAGCGATGGCAGCGGTCGACCACCGTCGGCAGGACCTTCTGCGCCTCGGTCGTGGCGAGCACGAAGATCGTGCTCGGCGGCGGCTCCTCGAGGGTCTTCAGAAACGCGTTCCAGGCCTGGGGCGAGAGCATGTGGGCCTCGTCGAGGATGTAGACCTTGTGGCGGCCGGACACCGGGGCCAGCCCGACGCGCTCGCGCAGCTCGCGGATGTCGTCGACCGAGTTGTTGGAGGCGGCATCCATCTCGATGACGTCGAGCGAGGTCGCGCCGGCGATGGACACGCACGACTCGCAGACGCCGCACGGCGAGGTGGTGGGCCCCCGCTCGCAGTTCAGGCAGGCGGCGAGGATCTTGGCCATCGAGGTCTTCCCCGTCCCCCGCGAGCCCACGAACAGGTAGGCGTGGTGGACCTTGTCGCGCTCCACGGCGTTTCGCAGCGTGCGCACGACGTGCTCTTGGCCGACCACCTGGTCGAAGCTGCGGGGGCGGTGGCGGCGGTACAGCGACGGGGTCTCGGGCACGAGGTTTCGAGTCTAGTCGAGGGGCCGTCGACGACCCCGCACCGCGCGTTCGGCCGGTACGGTCTCGCCCCCGATGGCCCGCCTGAGACCGCTATGGAGCGTCGCTGTCGCAGGTGCGCTGTACGCGATCTTCCAGACGGGCTTTGCCAACTGGGACACCGCCTATGCGCTCGTCTTCGGCAGCGAAGTGGCCTCGGGCCGGCGGCCCGACTTCGACGGCGCGGCGCTCGCGCCGACGACGCATCCCCTCGCCGACGTCGTCGGCCTCCTGCTCGCCGGATTCGGCGACGCGGCCGAGCCGATGGTCGTGGCGTCGGGGTTCCTCGCGCTGGGAGTGGTCGGCTACCTGGTCTACCGGCTGGCGGCGACGTGGTTCGGGCCGGTGGCGGGAGTCGCCGCGGCGCTCGTCCTCCTGACCCGCGAGCCGGTGCTCTCCTTCGGCGTGCGCGCCTACGTCGACCTGCCCTACCTGGCCCTCGTCCTCGGCGCGCTGGCACTCGAGGTCCGCCGCCCGCGGGCGGGAGCTTCCGTGCTCGCCCTGCTCTTCCTCGCCGGCCTGCTGCGGCCCGAGGCGTGGCTGTTCTCGCTCGCATACGTGGTCTGGCTGGCGCTGCCGTCGTTCATGGGAGCGCGGCAGCAAGGAGCAGACGACCCAGGCGAGGCGCGCCGCCGCGCCACCCGGCTCATCCCGCTCGCCCTGGCGGCCCCGGTGGTGTGGGCGCTCTTGGACCTCGCCGCCACCGGCGACGCACTCGCCTCGCTGACGGGCACACGCGAGAACGTCGAGACGCTGGGGCGGGCGACGGGGCTCTCGGGGTTCGTCTCGGAGGGCCCGCGCAAGCTCGGTGAGATCCTGCGCGAGCCGGGACTCGTCGCCGCGATGGCCGGCGCCGGGCTCGGGCTCATGTGGCTGCGCCGGCGCACGCTGGCGATCGTCGCCGCCGCGGCCGTCGCGCTGGCCGCCTTCGCGGTCGTCGCCCTCGCCGGCCTGCCGGTCATCACCCGCTACCTGCTGCTCGAGGCGGCCCTCCTGTGCGTGCTCTGCGGGGCGGCGGTGGGTGGCTGGCTGGCCGTCGAGCGCGGACCGCGACGCTGGGGCTGGCTCGCCGCCGGTGCCGTCGTGGTCCTCCTGTTCGCAGCCTTCGGCCCCTCCCAGTACGACCGTGTGGCCGACCTCCGCGCATCGCTCGTCGCACAGAAGCGCATCCAGGACGACCTCCACGACCTCGCGAGGGACGGTGCCTTCCCGCTGGACTGCCAGCCGATCACGGTGCCCAACAGCCGCCCGGTGCCGCTGCTCTCCCTGTGGCTCGACCGCGATCCGACCGGCTTGAGGACCGCCGGCGAGGGCCGCCAGCCCTCCCGCGGCGTCCTCCTCCTCCCGGCCCGGCCGTCGATCGCGCGCCAGTTCGCCCTCGACGACCGCGACCCCGGCGCCGGGCGCCTGCGCCGCCTCGCGGGCTTCCAGCTCCAGCGCCGCAATCGCTCCTGGCGGGTCTACGCGAACTGCGCGTAGCGGACGCTCGTTCCGACTCCGCACGCCGACGGAGCCGGGTAGTGGACCGTGCACCCTTCTTCGAAGCTGGTCCTCGAGCGCTGACACCGGTGTCTGCTCCGGCCGGGCTGTCCCGTCGCGCCTGAAGGGTGTCGCTTAAGGCTGCTTCCTCCCGGACCTGACCTGATTCACGATCCTCCACCGCGCGGGACCCAGCCATCAACGCTTTCACCGGCGCGCCGACCCCGAGGGCCTGAGCCCCTCTGAAGGGAGTTCAGCCCCGCTAGAGCGGATTGCGGGTACAGGGCACCGCTATCTCCCCGCCTAGCACGGTCCGCACGGGATGCTAGCGCTCCGGGCGCGTCGCCCATAGCGCCCACGCGATGAAGAGCCCTTGTAAGGGAAGCCGCGCGTAGAGAGCCCAGGGCGGAATGCTCTGGTAACGGTCAGCCTGCAGCGCCATGTCAACGTTGGCGGGGAACACTGCGAGCAGGGTCGCCGCCAACCACCAGCCCGCCGCGCGGCGCGTGCGGGGGTGGAGCGCCCCCAAGCCGCCGGCGATCTCCGCCACTCCGCTGGCGAGCACCAGCTCGCGGTGGGCCGGCAGATAGTCCGGCACGATGGACGCATAAGTGGGCGTGATGATGAAGTGCATCGTCCCCGCGCCGACGAAAGTCGCCGCCAGTGCTCGATGGCGCCACTGCGGTGATCGCCCGCTCGACACGGCCGCGCACCCTACCGCCACGACTACAATCGGCCCCACCGGGGCGCGTAGCTCAGTGGGAGAGCGCTCGCTTCACACGCGAGAGGTCGCTGGTTCGAAACCAGCCGCGCCCATCCTCCGAATCCTCGCTCCCCAAGCCGGATTCCGCATCATCGCCGGCCCTAGCCTCAGCAGCCGGCAGCCCTCCGTCCGCGGCCCTGGTGCCCAATGGTGCCAATCAGCGAGGCCGGCGAGGGCCTTGAGCCGCTCGTTCTCGCCGTGGTCGCGGCGCATCGCGCGGGCGTAGATCCGCAGAGTCAGTTTCGGATCGGTGTGCCCGAGCTGCTCCATCACCTCCGGCGCCGATCGGTCCACCGCAAAGAGCAGCGAGGCGAACGTAGACGTCAGCCTCGCCCTGACGCTTGGTCTGTACGACGCCGGTGCACGAGACGGCGACCGGCTCGAGCTAAGCCCGCTCTAAGGAGGCGCCGCTGCCCTGATAGAGGCGCGCTGGGCTAGCGCCCGAAGCTCGCCGTGAGTAGCGTGCCGACCGTGAGGTTGGCCCTGCTCGTCGCGCTCGCCCTCCTAGTCGGCGGTCCCCAGGCTGCGCAGGCTAAGACCCCCGGCGTCCGGTCCTGCAAGCCCGTTGAAACGGCCGGCGTGAAGTACACCGGAGTCCAGACCAACATCTTCACCTGCCGCGCCGCCCGCTCCGTCCTCGCCGCTTACGCCCGCAAGCCCCCGAAAGTCGGCGAAGGAACGGTCTCCATCGGGCGTCAGCGGTATGTCTGCTGGGTTTATCGGAACGTCGAGCCCGACGGTGGCGGATGCGGAGCGAAGAAGCGCCGTGGGGCGATCTCGTTTCGCATCGTCAAGTGGGCTCCGCCAAGCTATGCAAAAGGCTGCGGCGAGACCGCCACCGTCGAGGGGACCGACGAAGGCATCTACCGCATCCGCACGGTAGGCCTCGACTGCGAGAACGTTCGGACGATCCTCGGCGAGTGGGCGGCCAGCGGCTACCCCGGCGACGGTCCGGCGGGCTGGAGTCAGTGCCGCTCGCTGCCATTGCTGGCTGGTGTTCAGGTGGCGTGGAAGGACCCGCGTGTCTGGTTTGACCTCGGGTGACCTCGCTGATTCTCAGTGTTGCTCGTGATCTTCGTGGCCGTCGTCGCGACATGCCCGAGGTAGATCGTGGCCTCTCCCATCGGCGCCCCTCCACGGGTCAGCGGCCGGGCTCGCGCGCAGCGGCTCTTGCCGCTCTCGCCCTGGCCCTGGCCCTTCTTGTCCCCGCGAGTACGCAAGGGGCCACCTTTGCCCAGGCAGCCGCGCAGTTGCAGGTCTCCTCGCTCAACCCAAGACCACTGTTCCCGACCGCCGGTCCCGCGCGGCTCGAAACCGCGAGCGTGACGGTCAAGATCCGGGACACGGGCCGCTACAGCGTCGGGTTCTCGAAGTGCTGCGGCACGGACGACTCGCTCACTCTTCTCGGCTTCTTCGTCAGAGAGGAACCGGCCATCCAGAGAGAGGTGCTGGCCTACGTCCGAGGGCGAGACGGGATCATCGAACGCCAGACCGTCCGAGGTCGGCTCGGGTACTTCCTTGATGACGGCCGTTCGTGGATCTACATGTGGAGCGAGCAAGGGTGCACCTATCGCGGAAGCTCAAGGTACGGGTTCGACGAGAGCCTTTCGAAAGCAGAGTTGCTCGCGATGCTGGAGTCGATGATCCCGCTGCCCGCGCTCGAAGTGGACCCGGATCGTCGGATGGCGCGATCAGCCGGCCACCCATGTCAGCCGCCTGAGACTCCCAAGACGATCGGGAGGGTCTACTTCCCCTCGCGGTGCGTCAACCAGGCCTACCGGCCACGGACTGTGGTCGTGGCATGCGGCGACGGAAACCTTGTGCTCACACGGATGAGGTGGTCCGGCTGGAATCGCAAGAGCACAGCGGGGCGAGGCATCGCTCGAGCGAACGACTGCCAGCCCTACTGCGCGGCGGGCAATTTCCGCTCCTACCGCGTGCGTGCGACGTTGTCAGGCCGTACGGTGTGCGGCGACGGCAGCCTTCAGTACACGAAGCTGCGCTATCGAATCTTGGGGCTCGGCCGGGGGGGCTCTGTCCCCTTCCCCTGTCCAGCATAAGC